>JAFTKI010000105.1 GCA_017453335.1 Clostridia bacterium | reverse complement strand
CACCCGTTTGACGGGTGGTTATGATTGAATTACGCGATTTAATTCATGGCGGTCAAGGATATTGACCACGGGATCGCTCACGGGTTCTTCGTCAAACACGAGGATTTCGTTTTCGTCCTTCAGAATCGAGGCGGGCAGATAGAGCGAATACTGCGGGCCGATATTCCAATAGCGTCCGAGATTGAAGCCGTTGACTGTGATAAAGCCCTTGGTAAATCCGTCGGGATGGATGAAGCAATCCTTCTTTTCGGGAGATTGGAAGAATCCACGATAGAACGTGGGCAGATCGGGTTGCCCGTTGGGCTTGTTTTCCAAGGCATCGAGATACTCCATCGGGAGCGTCCAGACTTCCCAATCGGAAAGGAACTGACGGCAGGATGCGTGAACGTAAACGTAATCAAGGATGCCCTTGCGGTCGCCAAGCAGCAGCTCGGGAAGCGAGCGCAAACGTCCCATGTTCTCCACCAAGAGGTCAAGCGTACCGCCGTTTTCCAACCAATCGGCACATTCCACGTATTGCTTTTCGTCGCCTCGGTAGATCGTTGCGCGATGGATGCCGTTGAAGTAAACGTGCATACGGTCGGCAACCGTTCCGAATATCAGATTTTTGGGATCAACGATTCCATCGATCTTGGTGCGGTAGAGAATATAGCCAAGGCTTTGCCCGAAATGCTCCATCGAATAAAGCTGATTGGACCTGTGGTGCGTGCCAATGTTATCAAGGTTGGAGAAAAGACCGCCTGCAGGCGAGAGCTTTACCTCTCCGATGGTTTGCACGGGAACAGGCGTGGGCGTGGGGAGCTTTTTGCCCAGATGCTTTTCCATCACCTTTTGGATGGCGAAATATTTGGGTGTACACTCACCCCATTCGGTCAGAGGTGCATCGTAATCGTAGCTGGTGGTTTCGGGATAATAGGTGGTCTTGCGCGGATCGACAGGATTTTCGTGGAAGCTGATGGCTCCGTTGTAAAAGCCAAAGTTCGTACCGCCGTGGAACATATACACATTGAAGCTTGCACCCAAAGCAAGGTTTTGCTCGACCTCACGGGCTACGGTTTCGGCGTCGTACAGCTTGCGGGGAATCCCCCAACGGTCAAAGTTGCCGATCCAATGCTCCATGTTCATGCGCGGTGCATCGGGCTGTGTGCTTTCCAAAGGCTTGTAGAAATCTTCGGTGATCTGTCCCTTCAAACCGAAATCAAGACAGCACAAACGGTTGCCCGCATGGCCTCCGTTAAGGAACATCCGGCGGTGTCCGTCGGATGTGAAAACGGGAACGTCGATCCCGCGATCCTCCAAAAGCTTGGCACTCCATTCCATGTAGGCGTGGTCGTTGCCAAACGAGCCGTATTCGTTTTCTGCGGCAAACATCAGCACGTTTCCGCCGCGCGAGATCTGGTGCTTGGCAAGTCGGGGAACCAGCTCGTCCATATACGCTTCGATTGCCGCTGTCAGAATGGGATCACTTGTGCGGAATCGGATACTGTCATTTGCCAGGAGCCATGCGGGGAAACCGCCAAACTCCCATTCGGCGCATATATAGGGCCCCGGACGCACGATGGCGTAAAGCCCCAATTTTTGCGCGATGGACAGGAATTTTTCAAAATCCAAGCGTCCCGAAAAATCAAATTCGCCTTGCTTCGGCTCATGCAGATTCCACGCGCAGTAGGTCTCCACCGTGTTAAAGCCCATACCCTTGAGCTTTTGCAGCAGCTCCTCCCATTTTTCGGGCAAAGAGCGGAAATAGTGGATCGCGCCGCTGTAAATGCGGAAGGGCTTGCCGTCCAGATAAAAGGATCTGTTTTTCCAAGTGAAGCGTGTGTTAGCCATATGCTCTCCTTTTGCAAAAGCACTGCGTTTTGGAGCAGTGCTTGTATGGTTGTATAAAAAACAAGGTCGGTGATTCAAAAACTTTAATTGTTACAGGTTGTTAAACCAAGTGCGGTGAGAAAAGAAAGCCTTCCCCTCAAGGGGAAGCCTTTCTTCAATTTGCCATACTTGCTGGGATAGGACAATGTCCATAAGGGAGGATTTACGATGAGCCTATGGCTCGGAGTGCTCGGCGGTTGTGACTCTCAACGATGAATTTTTACAAGACGGTCGATATTCTCTTGCAACGACTCTGCCAACCGATCCACATCGGCAAGGGTATTCTGCCGACCAAAGCTGATGCGGAGAGTACACTCGATGGCGGCGGGTGAAAGACCGAACGCCGTCAGTGCGCGGCTGACCTTTTTTGCATGCGAGGAGCAAGCCGAGCCTGCGGAAACGCAGATGCCGTCCCGTGAGAGGGCATGCAGCATGGTTTCGCTTCGGATATCGGGGAGTGTGATGCTCAAAATATGCGGAGCCGCCGAGCCTGTGGGGATATTTTGAATCACGGGGAGTGCCGAAAGCTTTTCCTTTGCGCTGTCACGCAATGTCTGCAGGTGGGGAAGCGTTTGCGCAAGGTTGCGGTATTCTTCCTCTGCGGCGGCACCAAAGCCCGCAATGCCGATCACATTTTCGGTTCCCGAACGGAAGCCGTTTTCCTGACCTCCGCCAAGCACGGTCGGCACGAAATCACGCCGCTTGAGTGCTTCGGTTGATGCGTAGAGTGCGCCCACTCCCTTGGGGCCGTGGATCTTGTGTGCGCTCAGCGTTACCAGATCGGCTTTGATCGCCGTTGGCAAAAAACGACTTTTCAGATAGCCCTGCACCGCATCGGTGTGCGTAACGATGGCGGGATCCAGTGCCTTTGCCATCGAAAAGGCTTTTTTGAGATCATACAGTGCGCCCGTTTCGTTGTTGACTGTCATGAGAGAGACCAAAAACACGCGCTTGTTAAGAGCGTCTTTGTATTGATCCCAATCAAGCTCGCCGCCGCGAGTCGAGATTCTGACAACCTCAAAGCCGTCCTTTTCCAGCGCGGCAAAGGCATTCTCTGCGGCAGGATGCTCGGAGTCGGTGGTGATGATCTTGCCGCCGCGTCTGCGCTCCTTGGCATAGGCGGTGCCGAAGATCGCAAGGTTGTCGGCTTCGGTTCCCGATGCGGTAAAGGTGATCTGTCCTGCCTCGGGAGAGGTGCGAATCCCCAGTGTGTGCGCGACCTGACGGCGCGCGGTCTGTACAAGATCCTGTGCCTGTTTTCCGATCGGGTGCAGAGAGGAGGGATTTCCAAATTGCTCCATCGCCGCAAGCATTGCCTGCTTGGCGGCATCCGAGAGGGGTGTGGTTGCACTATTGTCGAGATAAATCATTTCATTCATTGTCGGTTACTCAACGGAATACGATGTTGGCAAGGATTTGCGCAAATTCATCGGTGTGTTCGTAATAATATTCGGGGAGGGCGGTGTAGGTGATGCAGTAGAATCGGTCGCCGTGAACCAGGATCACCTGCAGATAATCGTAGCGCTGTCCGTTCACGGTGTAGAAATAACGGTAGGCGTGGCAGAGCTTTCCGCTCACAACACAGGCATTATCCACCTCGATCTCGCCAAAGCCATCGGCTCCCGCAGTATCGATCATTGCCTGCTTGTTGATTTCCCAAAGGTCATCAATACTCATGGTGGTATCGGGCATATAGGGGATCACACTGACCGAGGAACGGTCGGACTCCGCATAAGCCGAGAAGATGCGCTCATCGCGGTTGATCACCCAGTCATTGGGAACGTAAAGAACGTATGCCACCTCATCGTTGGAGGCAAGCTTCATGCCCTCGGGAGCCTGTCCCCCTTCCATTGATTTGATGTAGTTTTCGGGGTAATAGGGATCGCCGAAGACAAACGCTGTCAGCATCGATTCCACATGAGAAAGCAGGGTATCGTAAAGTTGGCTGTCAACGATGAAGCTAAACACGTAAAAAGCGTTTTCGGTGGCATTGTCCTTGACCGTTACGCGCTCGGTGATCACGTGAATGAAGTGCAGTTCAGCACCGTCAACCTGTCCCTTTTGATGATAACGGCGAGCATTGTTGCCGTCCAGCAGGGCGGGATTCGGCTCGGTGACGTTTTCTGTCAGCGTTTCCTTCGTAAGAGCTTTGATCGTGGGCAGACATTCGGTTTGATAGAACCAATCCAGGCGTCCCTGACTTGCAACCTCGGCATCCTTCAGCTCATGCGGAATGGTTTCGTTGCGTTCATCGGTCATGGAATATTTGACCATGCTGACGTTAGAGCGCTGGGAAAGCGTTGCATAAGCACCCGAAACACCGTAATCGGTGTTTGCCGTCCAGGTGGAGGGAACATACAGGCGAAAATCGTTGCCGGGGGCGGTGGCGTTGATCATGCCCTCGGGGATCCCTTCTTCCGTGTCCTGCATACAGGATGCAAAGGAGAACAGCATGGCTATGCACAGCGTCAGTGCGAGTATTTTCACTAATTTTTTCATAAAAAATCAAGCCTTTCGCGTTTTTTTGCTTTTTAACACTTTATTGTACCATATTTGAATATGAATGTCTATAAGAAACTGTAAATTTTGCGCCAAAATTTTTGTGTCAAAAATTTTAAGTTTTTTTAAAAAACCATTTACAAGATGAGTGAAGTGTGGTACAATAATGCTGTTATAATCAATCTGAAAACAAATTTTGCAAAGAAAGGAAACTCCATGAAAAAAGGACTTCTGATAGCATTGATCGCAGGTTTGCTGACGGGCGCGAGTGTGCTTGGTTTTGTGCTGCTTGGCGGTGAAGCCGATGTCCCTCAATCCGATACGGAGATAAGCGAGAACGCAGGCAACGATCAGAATAACGATCAAAATAATGATCAGAACAACGATCAGAATACGGGAAATGAACCTACCGATCCGTGTGCGAACGGGCACTCCGAGGTGATCGATGCAGGCAAAGACGCTACCTGCACCGAAACAGGACTGACCGAGGGCAAGCATTGCTCGGCCTGCAACACGGTGTTGGCGGCACAGACCGAGATTGCGGCAACGGGACACGCTTATGGCGAATGGGTGGAAACGATGCCCGCAGGGTGTGAGGAAAAGGGCGAGGAGACCAAGACCTGTGCCAATTGCCGGGACACGCAAAAGCAGATCATTCAACCAAAGGGACACACTTGGGGTGAGTGGGTAGTCACAACACCTGCCGTTGGAAACACCGATGGCATCGAGACAAAAACCTGCTCTGTCTGCAAAGCGACCGAAACGCAAAAGATCCCCGCAACGGGACACTCCTTTGGCGTGTGGACGGTGACAACCCCCGCGGGCTGTGAAACGAAGGGCGAGGAGACCCGAATCTGCTCGGAGTGCAAGACTGCCGAAACGCGGGAGATTCCCGCAAAGGGGCATAGCGAGGTAACAGATGCCGCTGTGGCACCCACCTGTATCAAATCGGGATTGACTGAAGGCAAGCATTGTTCGGTTTGCAGTAAGGTGCTGACGGCACAAACCGAGATTGCGGCAACGGGACACCGCTATGGGGAGTGGACGGTAACCAAACAGCCTACCGAAACTGCCAAGGGCGAAAAACGCCGCGATTGCGCGAATTGCGATGCTTTTGAAACCGATGTTGTTGCCGAATTGGCACACGATCATGCAAAATGGGATCAGATTACGTTAAATTCGGTGGAACCCACCTGCACGGAAACAGGACTGACCGAGGGTAAAAAATGTTCGGGTTGCGGTGAAGTTCTCACAGCACAGCAAATAATTCCCGCAACGGGACACAGCTGGGGCGAATGGGAGGTAACCACTCCTGCCGATTGCGAGAGCAAGGGTGAGGAGACCAAAACCTGCTCGGTTTGTCAGAACAAACAAACACAAGAAATCGCCGCTACGGGACACAGCTGGGGCGAATGGGAGGTAACCACTCCTGCCGGTTGCGAGAGCAAGGGTGAGGAGACCAAAACCTGCTCGGTTTGTCAGAACAAACAAACACAGGAGATCGCCGCAACGGGACACAGCTGGGGCGAATGGGAGGTAACCACTCCCGCTACCTGCGAGGGCAAGGGCGAGAAGACCAAAACCTGCTCGGTTTGCTCGGAGAAAGAAATCGAGCTGATTGCCGCAACGGGGCACAATTATGTAAATAAGGTATGTACGCTGTGCGGAAATGCGCTTTACAGCACGGGCTTGGTGTTCACTTCCAACAGGGACGGTACCTGCTACGTGAACGGTCTCGGTACCTGCAAAGATGAGCACATCATTGTTCCGCCCACGTCTCCCGAGGGCTGGAAAGTAACGGCAATCATGGGATTGAAGGCCTCTCCTATGATTGTTCGAAGCATTACGATCCCCGAGAGTGTAACGAAAATCGGGGAAACCGCATTTACTAATAATACATACCTTGAATGGGTTACCATTCCGAGTACCGTTACGAGTATTGGGGAGCGTGCGTTCTCCGGATGCCAAAGCCTTACAAGCTTTATCGTGGCAAAAGAAAATACCGTATACCATTCCGCAGGAAATTGCTTGATCGAGACTGCAAGCAAAACATTGATCGCGGGCTGCAAAGCAAGCGTGATTCCTGCTGACGGAAGTGTGACGAGCATTGGTAGTAATGCATTCGAGGGCTGTGGAAGACTTGAAAGTATCACAATCCCGAGCTATGTTACAAGCATTGGTTGGAGTGCGTTCTACGGTTGTTCGTCTCTTGCAAGTGTTACGATGGAGGAAGGCTTGCTGACGATCCAACGCGGTGCGTTCCAGAAATGCAGTAGCCTTACAAGCATCACAATCCCGAAGAGCGTAACGAGTATAGGAGGGAGCTTGTTCAACTCTTGCCGAAAGCTGGAGAGCATCGTGGTGGCGGCAGGAAATCTCAATTATCATTCCACAGGAAATTGCTTGATTGAAACGGCAACCAAAACGCTGATCGACGGTTGTATGAACAGCGTGATCCCCACGGACGGAAGCGTAACGGTCATTGGACAGATGGCTTTCTACCAGTCGTATATCAAGGAGGTCGTGATCCCGAAGAGTGTGGTGACCATCTGCTACCGCGCTTTCTTCGACTGCACCGAGCTGGAGCGCGTGACCTTTGAGGAAAACAGCAATCTGACAACCTTTGAAAATGATGTCTTTTTAAACTGCAGTAAGCTGACCGACATCAAGATCCCGAGTAGCGTTACGAGCATTGGGTCGAGTGTATTCCCGCAATCAGTGATCCATCAGGAAGGCGAATTGTATTATGTTGATAACTGGGTGATCTCTTGTAACCCGTCGGCAATCGAGGTTACGTTAAGAGATACCACGGCAGGTCTTGCAAAAGGTGCATTCTCGGGATGCTCGAAGCTGACGAGTATTGAACTGCCCGATAGCGTGAGGGGCATCGGTGATTCGGCGTTCAGTAGTTGCAGCAGCCTGATCAGCATTCGGATTCCCAATGGGGTAACCGTTATCGGCGAAAGAACCTTTTACGGATGCTCAAAATTGACCGAGGTGCTCCTTCCCGAAAACTTAACCTACATTGGTGCATGGGCATTCTCCTATTGCACGAGCCTGAAAAGCATTGTCATTCCCAAGACGGTAACAGAATTTGATGAGATGGTGTTTTCAAATTGCACCGCTATGGAAAGCATTACCTTCCAAGGAACGATAGCCGAGTGGAAGGCTCTTGCCAAGGGACCCGGCTGGTCACCTCCTTATGCGGCTCCTATTAAAAATATTACTTGCTCCGACGGTAATACACCTTTGAGGGGCTAAGGTAAAAGCGCCGTATCGGCGGAACCGTGTTGAGCGGTTCCTGTCGGTACGGCGTTCTGTTTTATTTAGAAAGATACGGGAGAGCTTTCCCTAAAGCTCTCCCGTAGTCGGTTCTTCTTAATATACAGTATGTCTCTTGATCTTCTTGGAGGTGGTCTTTTCGAAGGGCTCCCAACGAAGCTCGATCTGACGCACCTGCTTGTAGCTCACCAGCTTGCGGTTGAGCTTCTTGACCTGTGCTTCAATGGTGGCTTGGATCTTTTCGCGGTCGTTCTGATCCTCAAATTTATCAAGCTGAGGATAGATCACGGCGCAAAGGATCAAGTCGCCCTTGGAATCCTTGCGTCCCAGTACCACCGATTCACAAACGGTATCCAGCTTATCAAGATATTCCTCGATCTCCTCGGGGAATACGTTTTTACCGTTGTCGGAAATGATAACGTACTTCTTACGTCCCGTGATGAAGATATAGCCCTTTTCGTCCATGTATCCAACGTCACCCGTGCAGAACCAGCCGTCCTCGGTGAATACCTTGGCGGTTTCCTCGGGGTTCTTGTAGTATCCGATCATTACGTTATCGCCCTTGACCTGGATCTCACCCTCATAGAAGCCCTTATCGTTGCGATGGTCTGCCTCAATGCGAACCTCGCAGCAGGGAACTGCGGGACCAACGGAGCCGCGCTTGGGAGCGTAGTAGGGGCTAACGGCGATCAGAGGAGAGCATTCGGTGATACCGTAGCCCTCGAAAATGTCAATACCGAACTCACTGAAGGTGTCAACCAGCTCGGGATTCAGCGGTGCGCCGCCGCAAATGATCTTGTTCAGGTTGCCGCCGAAAGCTGCGGTGACCTGCTTGAAGAAGGTGGCGCGAAGGTCGAAGTTCAATTCACGCAACGCGTGCGAGATCTGCGTGAGAGCCTTGAGCATCTTATCCTTGCCGCCCTTTTTCGCCTCGTCCCAGATTCTCTTGTTCATGGTGCTGACAAACAGCGGAACCAAAATCAAGCCTGTGGGCTGGAAGAGCGCAAAGTTCTTCAAAACGCGCTTGAGACTGTCGTTGATGGCAATGTTGATGCCGTAGTTGAGAGCTGCCAGCATGATGCAAAGCTCATAGGTGTGATGGATCGGCAGAACCGAAACGATCGAGTCTTCGGGCGAAAAGTCAACCGATGCACACGCTGCGTTTACCGATGCAAAAATATTTTTCTCACTCAGTGCAACGCATTTACTTGTGCCTGTAGTACCCGATGTAAACAGCATTTCCGCCATGCGGTCCATGTTGGTAACCTCGGGATAGGTATAGCCCGCTTCAACCTTGATCTCACCGATCTCCTGAAGCTTTGAGAAGGGAACAACGTAATCCTTTTCCTCCCACGATCCGCGATCGGGAGCCATGGGGACTAGCTTTGTAACGGTGGGGTGTCTTTCGGGCAGGTTTTCAAAGTGGTCGTTGAACAGAGGAGAGTAGACAACGGCGTCTACCTCTGCGAAGGTGAAAAAGCCTTCGATCTGCTCGATATCCAGCTCCTTATCCATGGGAACCGCAATTCCGCCTGCCGCGATGGTTGCAACGTAGGCACACACCCATTCGATTGACGTTTCGCCAATGATGGCAATGCGCTTGCCTGCAAGTCCCACTGCGTCCATACCTGCGGCGGTTTGTAAAAACTTCGCCGAGAGGTTGCGATAGGTCAGGGATAAAAGATTGTGTTGACGGTCAAAATAGCGGTAAGCGGTTTTATCACCGAACTTTCCGATTTTGGTGGCGAAATGACTCATCGATTCGATCGGAGTATAATTTCGCTCGGTTTGCTTGCGTGTATTCATAACGGTATCACCGCAATTGCGGTGCCTCCTCTTTATCAAAGTTTCTCCCGCATTGAAGGGAGAGCGTATATGTTATTTCAGAAAAAACTCGAAAAATGTCGCCGAAACGCAAATCCTGTCGGCACAGGAACATTCAAAACTCCTTTCCTAATATTTACGCATATTACTGCATTATACCTATTATACCAAATATTATTGCATTTGTCAAGAGGAGATTTTAACAGGTTCACATCTTTAGGTGCTGATTTTATGGGACGAACAAAAAAGTACCGGTCCGGTTGAATTGCGGATCGGTACTTTTGAATTTATTCTTCGCTCCTGTTGAGAATTGTTAAAGGTAATAGTGCTGTCATTAAAACGAAGGGAAGATTCTGATAAATAATATGCAAATAATCTGCTATGTCGGTATAGGAGTTCACGTATCCCGTGAGGATCATTACGATTCCCAAAAAAATTGCATTCCGAATTAACAGATAATTGATAAATTTGGAATTATTGAAAGTATTTTTGTTAATTTTCCTGTAAATTAACAGAATTGATAATAGCATTACAAAATGAATGATAGGGAGAATAATTAACTGGCAGACAATCTGACAATTAAAATATGCCGTGGAAACATTCATATCAATCATCTTAAAGAGGTGTTCGCAGAAGTGAATCAGTTCTAACAGCTGAAGATTTTGATTGGTAACACCAAATAAAAGAAAAGCTGTCAGTAACAAAGACAAGTTGCATGCGGAAACGATGCTGTTGCAAAGTGTGTTCCTTTGTATCAAGTTATTTCCAACCCCCATCAATGTACATCCTAAAATCAAAAGAGCGATTGCACTTGCCGTACGGAGGTTGATTGAAAACGGATATAATACATGAGAAAAAACATACAACAAGAGAAATCGCAACAGTGCAAAGTTTACTGTTCTTACGATTTGCTCTGTTACATAACACGCCTCCGAAATATTATGTTTCATTTTCATATTCCATCCGATCCGCTTGATGCAAAAGACCAGGGCAATCAAGGATTTGACGGCAATGTAAAAATAGATGATTGAGAACAGGATACTGACTGTGCAATTGATAAAAGAAGCCTTGCCGTAATTGGTAAACTCGAATATGTTATTGATTGCGGGGATCAGCGATAAGGATCGACCTTTGAAAGGAATAAATCCTAAAAATTGAAGAACAAGCAATAAGAAAATCATCATTGGGGCGGTGATTGTAATTATTTTACGGAATATAACAGCAGCTTTTTCACGGGGTGTTGCCATTTTCAATGTTCCTTTCCTCTATAATAAACAGGTTTTTAAAGCTGAGCTCATCGGTGACAACAATCGAAACAAGACTGGGGTCAAAAGAAATTTCAGTATTGTTTATGTTGGTGATACCAAACGTTTCATTTGCGTTGGAGGATGAAGTCCCGTTTTCGTTGGAAATCGTGTTTGCAAAAAGATAGGAAATAAACGGGTTATCGGGCACAGTCAGATCAGCTTGGAAATTAAGTGTTCCCTCGCCTAAACGGTCATTAATCCCTTCTCCGGAGACTTTTTCATATATGCGGGCAAAATCATGCTGATTCAAAGAGATCCTTTGTTCGTCAACTATTTCTCCTGATTCTACGATTAGATCTACCATACCTCCGATGGTTGACATCGCTGAACGGTTTAAAGCGTCGACATCGGTTAGGACTTCTAAGAATTCCAAAGGCATTTCAATCCATTGATTGGTATACTCCGGCTTGATTTGTATAGATTTAGAGGCGTCCTTTGAGTAGTTATCATATTTTGATGAATGATATTCGCCTGTTGAAGCATCATAGTATTCGCGAGTTGTTGTATTTGTTGAACGGTAACTTTCTTCTATCGTGATAAACTCTTGTATGTTGATATAAGCCTTATCATTCATCAGAAGGATGTCCATGTCAAACACGAAGTTTTGTTGGTTGGAATTGTGGGTTGTTGTAGAAGAGGTGTCTGAAGATCGATAAGAAGAACTGCTTGATGAGGACGAGACATAGCCGCGAGATTCATAAAAAGTTACATATTCCGTAGCATACATCGTCATTTCGCGATTGAGATCGGATTTGGAATGACCGGTTTGGGTACCGATGTCACTGTGTGCCGTGGAAATAATGGTGATGGTTGCGCTTAAATAGGGATTTTGTTCGTTATTTTTGGCAATCAGCGTATCATTATTGGAAAGAACTGTAACGAAATTTTCCGAGGGGTCGGAAAAAAGACTCTTTTTTGAATTTTGCGATCCTAAACGCATCAATACATTATAAAGCTCATTTATGGAATTTACCTCTAAATTAGCACCTTTGCCTTTGCCCGCGATATGGGCTCCATTGACCGAGGTGTGAAAAAAGAAACATCCAAACAAGAGTGATGCAGTAACACCTAGTAAAATCAATCGTTTGATTATATTTTTTGGTGATTGTTTTTTTCCCTTTTCTTTCATAAACCGCAAGTTCTCCTTTTTAATTCTTTTTTGGAATTATTTATATTATAATTCTATTTTGGAATTTTGTTAAGACCTTATTAGGTTATAATTCTAAAAAAGATCGAAAAAAAAGGCGGAATTCCATGAAGATCAGAAAGAAATTGTATGGACAGGCGAATATGGTGGGCAGAAATATCGAACGGCTGCGGCTGGAGCGCGGAATCAAGCAGAAGGATTTTATCGCCAAGATTCAAGTGATGGGATGTGACATGAATCCCACAAGTTATTCCAAGCTGGAAGGGCAGCTTCGCCAAGCAAACGACCGCGAGATATACACCATTGCAAAAATTCTGAACGTTTCCATGGAAACCCTGTTTGAAGAACAAAAAGAGCATGATTGATATCATGCTCTTTTTCCATAAGAAAGATTTTGAAGGATAGAGGGGGCTAGGGGGAGGAAGGAAACTTTTTTAAAAGTTTCCTTCCTCCCCCTAGGTCTTCCTATTTTATTTTACACCCGTATGACCGAAGCCGCCTGCACCGCGATCGGTCTCGTCCAGCTCATCCACAGGCAGGAACGCTGCCGTGTAAACGGGGACGAACATCATCTGTGCAATGCGGTCTCCGCGGCGCACCTCAAAGGGCTCGGAGCCGTGGTTGATGAGTACCACCGAGATCTCGCCGCGATAATCGCTGTCGATCACGCCGATGCCGTTTGCAAGCGTGACACCGTTTTTGAGTCCGTGACCGCTGCGTCCTGCAAGGATAGCAACCACGTCATTTCGTTCGGGTGAGATGGCAACACCTGTTGGAATTTTTGCGCGTTCTCCCGGCGCGATGGTGACCACCTCGTTTTCGTCCAATGCCGCACGCAGATCCACCGCCGCCGCGTTTTCGGATGCATATTCGGGCGCGGTCATGCCGCGTGTCAGCTTGATATTCACATTCAATTTCATGAAAGGTCTCCTTTGTCACGACTTTTTCAGTCGATCATTTTTTTACTTTATAGCCCTTGGCTCTTAAAAAATCACAGAAATCTTCGTAAGTTCCCTTGGTAAAGCCGTCCTTTTTGATCGGGAAGGATTGTCTTGCTTTGGTAATGAGGAAAACATAATTTTTGGTAGCTGCGAGCTTCGGCGCTACGGCATAGTTGACCTCGTGCGAAGCTCCGCTGGAGATCTTTACGATCATATGATCTTCAAAAAACTGCGTTGTATAAACGATCGGCTGATCGGGGGATAACTCGGTTTGGCGCTTACTCCATATGCGAACGTTGGAAAAGTACACTGCAATGACGATCGCATAGTAGCAGATCGGAGCGATCAGAGATGCCCAAAGCAGCCTTTGTTCAAAAATATAAGCGAACACGCCGCTCAAGAAAGCAAGTCCTATAAGGATATAAATAACAATATGCAGCGGAGTCAGCAGCGCACGCTTGTAAAATTCCTGGAAAAACCGTTTGTCCCTGATATGCGTGTTTTCGAACAAGGGCTCGGATTCCCGAACTTCTTGATCAACGGCTGTTTCTTGCGCATTTGGATAATAGTCCATGTGTTCTCCTTTCCAAAAAGAACACAGCCTGTTGCTCCCTCCCACCCGGAGCCGAGAGCGGCAGGCTGTGCTTTTGCATGATTTTAGTGAATTGCGGTTCCTTCGGGTACGCAATCGTCCACGAAGATGATCTGACAGCCGCAGGCGTTGTTGGTAGCCGCCAGCAGCATACCGTTGGAGTTAACGTTGCAGATACGGTTGGGCTTGAGGTTTGCGATCACGATGATCTTTCTGCCCACAAGCTGCTCGGGCGTGTATTCCTCCTTGATCGAGGACATGATCACGCGCTCGGCAATGCCGTCAAACAGTGTCAGCTTCAAGCAGGAGTGCGATTTGCGCACACCCTCGGCTTTCAGAATCTTGCACACACGGAGGTCAAGCTTCTGGAAGTCGTCGATGGTGACCTGCTCCTTGATGGGAGCAACAGGATCGGGCTCACGGTTGACCGCGGGAGCCTCCTCCACGGGGCAGACCTCCTCAACAGGGGCGTCTGCTGCCTTTTCTTCCTCGGTCTGTTCATAAGAGAAGTCCAAAAGTCCTACATACTTGTTCGCCTCGATTGCATAGAGGAACAGGTAGAGACGCGGGCCTCTTTCCTTGTCGATCAGCAGCTTGTAAACGGTGCGGAAGAACGCACCTTGAATACCCTTCAGCTCTTTGTCGCCCATTTCGGTGCCGAAAACGGTCTTGGGAATGGCGTAAAGCTCGGTGTTCAGCTCGTCCAAGGAGTAGCCGCCCTTGGCGATATAATCGTGCAGGAGAGCGATCTCCTTCTTTTCATCGTCGGACAGGGTGTTATAGACCTCCCAGTTACGCGTTGCGCGCAAGCGGTTGACCTGCTCGGGAGCGCATTGCTCCAGCCAGAATTTTGCACGGTCCAAGCGGTCGGCAAATTGCTCTGCCTTATAGGGCGTGCCGATCTTTTCAAACACAGTCTCCAGCATGGGAACGTTGAAGTTTACGATCGAGCCGAGCTGAACCAGGAGCGACATAGGAACGGTTTCAAGCTCTCTGCCGTCGATCTTGCAGTTTGCCATGATGTCGGCGATCACGTCGCTTGCCTTGCCCTCGCGCACGTCGGTGAGCATCTTGTCGAATTCAAAATACTGGCGCAGAATACCGTCGTCAAAGCAAAAATCAAATGCCTTGGTGGGATCGGTCTTGGAATAGAGCCAGAGAATGACCTCGGGCTGATAAAGCTTCAAAAGCGTTTCGGGGGTGAGGTTGAGTCCCGAAGAACTCGACATCTTACCCGTCATACCCTTGATACCGATGAACTCATAGCCCTGGAACAGGGGAGCCTCAAAATCAAAAATCTTTTTGGAAATGATCTTGGAGTTGCTGTAGGAGCCTGTGGGAGCCGCGTGATCCTTTCCGCCCGGCTCAAAATCAACCTGCTCGTATCTCCAACGCATGGGCCAGTCGATCTTCCAACCCAGCTTGCAGTTGGTGTTTTCCAAGAAATTGAAATGTCCCTTGTGACCGCAACGGCAAACATAGTCTGCCTCGGTGCAATCGTCGGACAGAGCTGTGATGGTAGTGAAGTCGGTGTGGCACTCGGGGCAGAAGATGCTGACGGGGTAGTAATTTGCCTTTTCCGCGTCATGCTCTGCCTTGAGCTGCTCGGGAGTCTTATCGGGATCCTTCGTTTTGAAGGAATCCAGGATCTCAAAGATCTCGCCTCTCTTCTGCAGCGATTCCAGAATGTCCTTGGTGTAAGCACCCGAGCGATACAGCTCTGCCTGGTAGCGGCAGTCCAGCTCGATGCCGAACCTTTCCATCTGCTTCAGGAACTCTTCCTCAAAGTGCTTTGCATAGTTTTCGTGACAGCCCCAAGGGTCGGGAATGTCAACGTAGGGGCAACCGATATATTTGTCGTAGCTGTCGCCAACCACCGCCTGTACGTTTGCGGGGATCTTGCGGCAACGGTCGTATTCGTCCCAAGAGAACAGCAGCTTCGCTTTCTTTCCTTTTCTGCGAAGTGCTTTCACAACGAACCAAGGAGTGGCAACGTCGCGGAAATTACCGATGTGAACCGAGCCCGACGGGCTGATGCTTGCCGCGCAAACGTATTCTTCTTTTTCGGGATTACGCTCAATGATTTTTTGAGCAATCTCATCTGACCAATGCATACTGCAAAACCTCTCTTTGAATTATTTCAATACTATATCACTTTATTGTATCATATCCGCTCCAAAATGTCAACACCATTTTCAAAAAGAAAAGGAGACAGAAGCAAAAAACGACAAACAAAAAAGGAGAAGTTTTTTGAAAGGCTTCTCCTCTTCTGTTTATACGTTTGGCGTAAAATATCTCGCCGCTTTTGCGAGCAGGTTATAATTTTGAGTCCATATTGTGGCAAATTGCGAGATCGGAAGGGGACAGGTACCGTTTCCCGTTTCAACCGTGATGGCAATGTTTCCGTTTTCCAGCGCGCACCAATCCGAAAAGGATGCGTCGTTGTTCTGAGTGGGAACGATGTAATATCCCGTGAGCTGTGCCACCATTTTGGTGAATTGCTGGGTTTCGTTTTTGAGCTGTGTTTCTTGACCGCAGTTCCAGTACAGCACCTCTCCCTGCGAATGGATGCACAGAACGGTTTGAATATTGGAAAGGCTCTGCGTCAGCGAAACCATCGCCTGTGTTTCGGGCTCGGATGCTGCGGACGGCCCCTTGTAGTTTCTGTAGCTGGGACGGTCAACGCCGACATACTCCTCCCACCGCGCATCGAAATTGCGGTTCAGGTCAACACCGTTTGCATTTGCCTTCCATGACCTCAGATATTCGTTCACGCTTGCCGCCTTGGTCTTCCCCGATTTAAAATCGGCAAGATGAATGTCTAAGATCTTTTGTCTTGCCGTCCGATCGGAAACGGTGTCAATTCCTCCCTGGGAGAGCATAATGCCGTCGGGATTGGTCATGGGAACGATATAAAAGCAGACATTGCCAAACAGGTCTTCGTAGGAAACGTCCGAACAGTCTCCCGATTCGTAATAAGCAAGACAAAATTCGATCTGCTTCATCACCAAAAGGGGAGTGAGGTATTCGCGCGCGTGAATTCCCGCGCTGACAAGGATCTGCTTGGGCGCATCGGGATCTCCGAGGACGGCAACGTAAAGATCACGTCCGAGAACGCTTTTACCGAAGGAACGGTAAGAGAAGTGCTTCGGATAAAGGCTGGAAAGCTCGGAAAGATCCTGTACCATTTCCTCGTAAGAGTAATTTTCCTTGGAGATATCCACGATTCCGTCATTTTGCAAAAAGTTTTGTGCCGTGATGTCATCGGTTTCCCAAACGGGATAGATTGGAGCATTGGGTTGAACGGACGGCTCCTCTTTTGGGGGAGCGGGAGTGTCCGGCTCGGTGAGCGTGTTGTCGATCGTCGGCGGGGGAGGTGTTTGTGTTCCGTTTCCGCTTGGGATAGGTTGCGGATCGGGCGACTCGGCAGGAGCTTGAATGCACGAGGTCGCGGTGAGCGCGAACACCAACAGCCAGACAAGAAGGATGTATTTTTTCATAAAAAGTCCTTGTTGTTTGTAATTTCCAATTTGAGTAGTACTTTGTAATAACTAAAATTTTAATTTTGGTAAACGCATAATAAAATCTTAAAGTTAATTGCTTCGAATAAGGATTGAGTTATGGGTGCCGCATCAATAGCCTTCTCCGCTGGGGAAGGCTTACTGTAAATTCGGCTGTTGTGAGTAGCCACTTACAAACGGTGTTATATCCGTATGATTTCAGTTATTGCAAAGTGCTTTCTACATCGGGATGTCTCATTATATCATTTTTGTGTGATAAAGTAAACAGAAAAAAGGAGATTCTTTTCTACAATTCACATTTTTTTTACATTCCCTGTGTGGGGGAAGCGGTTGCTTTTTGCCGCTGTTTGCTGTATAATCAAGAAAAAAGAGAGAGGAGTGAGGCTGATGGCAGAGTTGTGTTGTCAATGCCCGCGCGCGTGCTTGGTTGACCGATCGAAAACGGTTGGCTTTTGCGGCGTGTCGGAGGGCTTTGTGGTGGCACGAGCCGCGCGTCACGCGTGGGAAGAGCCGATCATCAGCGGAAAGAACGGATCGGGAACCATCTTTTTCGGCGGATGCAATCTGCGGTGTGTGTTCTGTCAGAACCGCGACATCAGCCACACGGCAAAGGGGAAACCGATCAGCGATGCGGAGCTGATGAAATTGATGCTCCGTTTGCAGGACGAGGGTGCGCACAACATCAATCTGGTCACGCCAACCCAGTACGCCAAACAGCTTCGACACGTGTTAGAGTGCGTCAAGCCGCAGTTGCACATTCCTGTGGTGTATAACTGCGGCGGCTACGAAAGCGTGGAAACACTGCGTGCGCTGGAGGGGTTGGTGGATATCTGGCTTCCCGATTTTAAGTATTACAGCAGTACGCTTTCAAAAAAATATTCTGCGGCGGGCGATTATTATGAGGTTGCGATCCGCGCACTTGCGGAAATGCTGCGGCAGTGTCCCCGAGCAGTCTATGATGGGGACGGCATGCTTTTGCGCGGCGTAGTGGTGCGCCACTTGGTGTTGCCCGGGGGCAGAAAGGATTCGATCGAGGTCTTGAACCGTCTTGTGGAGCGGTTTGGCTCGGAATCCTTTTTGCTGTCGCTGATGAGCCAATACACGCCTTCGTTTGCAAAGGAAACACCGTATCGGGAACTGCACCGCGAGGTCACGACCTTTGAATACCAATCGGTAGCAGACGTTGCGGTTCGTTTGGGATTGCAGGGCTTTTTCCAGAGCAAGGACTCGGCAACCGCCGACTATACCCCCGATTTTTCCGAGGAAACACTATAAATGCACCGCCATTGGGCGACCCGCTTTATACTAAGTAGCGATAACGAATGTTCTATAACTTTAATAGCAAAACCATCGGGCAAGGTGGAACGAAAGGCTCCCTTGTGTAAAGGGAGCTCCGCCGCAGGCGGCGAGGGATTGTTTTTCTTTTGTTAACAACCCCTCCGTCTCGCTATGCGAGCCACCTCCCCTTACACAGGGGAGGCTCTTGCTATCCCCCGTTAGTTATACTAAAAGGCGCTTGTGACAAAACTGTCACGAGCGCCTTTGCGT
>JAFTKI010000104.1 GCA_017453335.1 Clostridia bacterium | reverse complement strand
TTTATTTTTCTTTATTTCAAAAATCTTTCCCCAAGAAAAAGCCAATGAGAACCCAACAAAAAACTCTCATCCAACCCATTCAAACGCGGGAGCGTTTGAACAAAGAAGAGGAAGTGAGTCACGTTTAGTGACTCACTTCCTCTTCTTTGCTGTTTCAAAAGCTTTTGGGAGAAGGGGGTGGTTTGGAGGGGGAGGAGGGTATTTTTTCAAAAATACCCTCCTCCCCCTCCGATTCAATCTCCCCTCCCCAACAATCCTATTGACAAATACACGAAAAAATGATAAAATAAGAAGGTAAAAAACTGTTTCAAGAAAGGAACCGAAACAAATGAACAATCCGAAAATTCAGATCACGATCCGTGACTATGGCACTATGACCGCCGAGCTTTATCCCGCAAAGGCTCCCAAAACCGTTGCAAATTTCCTCTCCCTGATTGAAAAGGGCTTTTTCAGCGGCATGATCTTCCACCGCGTGATCAAGGGCTTTATGATCCAGGGCGGCGGCTTTGACGAAAGCTTTACCCAGATCGAGGCAGAGCCGATCCGCGGCGAGTTCCTTGCCAACGGCTTTATGGACAACGATCTGCGCCACACCCGCGGCGTTCTTTCGATGGCACGCACGCAGGATCCCAACTCGGCATCCAGCCAGTTCTTCATCATGCACAAGGACGCACCGCACCTTGATGCGCAGTACGCAGGCTTTGGCAAGCTGACCGACGGCTTTGACGTGCTTGATCAAATCGCCGACGTAAAGACGGGTCGCATGGGCTGGTACGACGATGTTCCCAAGACGCCCGTTGTGATCGAAAAGATCGAAATCATCGAACAATGATGCAAATTTCCTCCCCGAAAGGAGTTTCTTTATGAATATCAAATTGTTGAAGCTGTTGACCAAAGACTCGCGCACCGATCCCGAAAGCCTTGCCGTGATGCTGGGTATGACCGAGGAAGAGGTCAAGCGCGAAATCGCCGAAATGGAGCGCGAAGGCTTGATCCGCGGCTACAAGGCTGTTGTTGACTGGGATCGCTTGGATTCGGCTTACGTATCGGCAATCATTGAGCTGAAGGTCACCCCCAAGGCAGGACTCGGCTTTGAAGACGTTGCCTCCAAGGTGATGCGCTATCCCGAGGTAGAGTCGGTCTACCTGATGTCGGGTGTTTATGACCTGAACGTGGTGGTAAAGGGCAAGACCTTCCAAGAGGTTGCAAAATTCGTGGCAAAGGAGCTTTCCACCATCGAATCGGTAACCTCCACCGCAACGCATTTCGTTCTGCGCCGCTACAAGGAGCTGGACGTTGAGCTGCTTGGCTCGGGCAAAGATGAACGCGGGAGCTATTCGCTGTGATGGATTACTCGAAGATTCTTTCCAAAACCGTTACCGAGATCAAGCCCTCGGGCATTCGTAAGTATTTCGACATTGCCGAATCGATGGAGGATGTGATCTCGCTGGGCGTTGGCGAACCCGACTTCCCCACTCCCTGGGAGATCCGCAAGGCAGGAATCCTCTCGCTGGAAAGCGGCAAAACGCGCTACACTGCCAACCGCGGTCTGGATTCCCTGCGCCGCGAGATCTGCCGCTACACCGAGCGCAAATACGGGCTTTCCTACGATCCCGCAACCGACGTAATCGTGACCGTGGGCGGCTCCGAAGCCATTGATGCCGCCATCCGCGCCATCACCGATCCGGGCGACGAGATCATCATTCCCCAGCCCAGCTACGTTTGCTACGAGCCGATCGTACGCGTGGCAGGCGGTACGCCCGTGATCATTGAAACCCTTGCCGAGAATGATTTTAAAGTGACTCCCGCACAGCTGCTTGCCGCGATCACTCCGCGCACCAAAGCGTTGGTCCTGCCCTACCCCTGCAACCCCACGGGCGCGATCATGGAGCGTGACGATCTGGAAGCATTGGCGAAGATCCTGCGCGGCACCGATATTGTAGTGCTGTCCGATGAGATCTACGCCGAACTGACCTTCAACGGCAAGCCTCACGTTTCGATCGCCGCCATTGACGGCATGAAAGAGCGCTCCGTGGTGGTCAACGGATTTTCCAAGACCTTCTCCATGACGGGCTGGCGGCTTGGCTACGCGCTGGGGCCGAAAGAGATCATGGCTCAGATCGTCAAGATCCACCAATTTGCCATCATGTCGGCACCCACCACTGCACAGTACGCGGCTGTGGAGGCTCTTCGCAATGGCGACGAAGCGGTTGCCATGATGCTGGAAGAGTATAATATACGTCGGCGGTTGATCGTCTCGGGCTTTAACAAGCTGGGACTGACCTGCCGTGAGCCCTTGGGTGCGTTCTACGCCTTTCCGTCAATCCAATCCACGGGTATGACCTCGGACGAATTCTGTGAAAAACTGCTATGCGCCGAGCGCGTTGCCGTTGTCCCCGGAACCGCTTTCGGTCAGGGCGGCGAAGGCTTTATCCGCGCCTCCTATTGCTATTCCACCGAACACATCACCGAAGCTTTGCGTCGGATTGCAAAGTTTTTGGGGAAGTAGTAAGGATAAGGATAAGATTATGGAGGGGGAGGAACCCTTTTCTCGAAAAGGGTTCCTCCCCCTCCAAACCACCCCCTTCTCCCAAAAGCTTTTGAAACAGCAAAGAAGAGGAAGTGAGTCACTAAACGTGACTCACTTCCTCTTCTTTGTTCAAACGCTCCCGCGATTGAATGGGTTGGATGAGAGTTTTTTGTTGGGTAACAACTTTTCCTGTTGTAGGATTTTTTCTTTATAATGCGGCTACCGTTAGCCTTCTCCAGCGGAGAAGGTGTCACGAGCTTGCGAGTGACGGATGAGGAGGGACGGCTGTGCAGTTTGTTTGTACAAACATGATTGGGTAAGCTACAAACCGTAGGAAATATCAAATATAGATATTTAACAAACCACATCAAGGCTCTCCTCATCCGTCGGCTTACGCCGCCACCTTCCCCGCTGGGGAAGGCTAACAAGTTTGTGCGCAACTGCAAATTGGTGCGCCGATCTTTGCGTTTTATTTTTTCACGTTCGCGCCAGCGAATATATCACTGCGAAGCAATATCACCGTGTAACTGCTTGCAGTTACGCTCGGGGCCCCGTTTCTTGCGGCAGCTATTCTGCTGTACGCGTACAAAAGAAAAAACGCCGTTTCACGAACGAACAGAGTACAGCATCAAAACCTATATAAAAGCCCTTGCTTGAGAGTATTTGAAGGGCTTGGGAAACTTTTTCCAACAAGTTTCCCAAAAACCGCATCCCCTATAAAACAAAACCGCCGAGTTTGCGTGAGTCGTGTTTAGCGGCTCATGCAAGCTCGGCGGTTCAAAGCGGTAAAAGTTTTGAAAGGGTGTGGGAAAACTTTTTCAAAAGTTTTCCCACAAAATCGCGTCCTCACAAAAAAGATTGACAGGTGTTCGAAATAGGTGTATAATAGGAGTATAAAATAAAAGAAAACAAATGCCGCTTGGAGGATAATGCAATGGAAAACTACATCGCACCGTTTCGGATGCTGGAGAATTTATATTTTGTGGGGACCTATGCCGCATCGTCGCACCTGATCGATACGGGCGCGGGACTGATCCTGATCGATACGGGATACGAGGAAAACGCGCCGATCATTGTGGAAAATATGAAAACGCTCGGCTTTGACGTTGCCGACGTCAAGCTGATTTTGCACTCACACGGTCACTACGACCACACCGATGCTACGCAGCACCTGTTGCCGCTCTGCGGTGCCAAGACCTATCTTGCGCGCGAGGATCTGCGCTACATCAAGGGCTTTGAGCCCGATGAATATTACACAGACGGTCAGAAAATCATACTTGGCAACACCGAAATTTTATGCCTGCACACACCGGGACATACCAACGGAACCTACTCCTTTTTCTGGGATATTATCCATGAGGGCAAGCGACTGCGCGCGGGAATGTTTGGCGGTGCGGGCTTCAACCAGCTCAAAAAAGCCTATCTGGATGCGCGCGGACTCTTTTATTTCCAGCGCGGTGACTATTTCCGTTCGGTTGAGCGACTAAAGGGAGAACATGTGGATGTGTTTGTCGGCAACCACTCGTGGAACAACAAAACGATGGAAAAGGCACAAACGCTGCGCGAAACGGGTGAAAATCTTTTCATCGACAGCGAGGCTTGGGAGAAGTTTTTGAACCGTTGCGCACGAAAGCTCAAGGAGGTCATTGCCACCGAAAGCCGCGAGACTTTCGTCAATTACGCACACAGAGGCGCATCGGAATACTGCCCCGAAAACACGCTGCTCTCCTTCTATGCGGGGCTTTACATGGGTGCCTGTGGCATTGAGACCGACGTGCGGGCTACGAAGGACGGCGTTTTGGTGCTGTTCCATGACGATACCTTGGAGCGCATGACGGGCGAAAGCGGCTCGATTTCCGACTACACGTGGGAAGAATTGCAGGCATTCCGTGTCAAAAAGAACGGGCTCGAGGACAAGATCGTTTCCTTGGAGGAGTTTTTGAAGCATTTTTCGTTCCGCGACCTCACCTTTGCCATTGAACTGAAGGCGGCGGGTGTTGCCGAGGGTGTGGCAGAGCTGTTGCGCAAGTATGAGATGCAGTCCAAGACGGTTGTGACCTCCTTCAAACTTGATTATCTGAAGGAGTTCCATGCGGCGGCACCCGAATTCAAGCTGGGATATCTGGCAAAAGAGGTGACCGACGGGCTGTTGGAGGAGCTGCGGGAGAACGGTATTGACGAGCTGTGCCCCAAGGCGGAGTACGGCGAGATGGGAGAGCGCATTGACGCGTGGCACAAACTGGGATTTCGCGTGCGCGCGTGGGGTGTCAAGAGCGAGGAATTGATGCAAAAGGCATACGACGCGGGGGTTGACGGCATGACCGTGAATTTCCCCGACAAATTGAGGGCGTATATCGAAGAACGCCAATAAATCGGAGGACAAGATGGAAAAAAGCAACGTGATTCTGATCGGAATGTCGGGTGCGGGCAAAAGTACGCTCGGTGTGCTTTTGGCAAAGGCTTTGGGAAAGGATTTTCTGGATACCGATATTCTGATCCAACAGCGAACGGGTAAGCTTTTACAGCAGCTCATCGACGAGGAGGGAGCCGAGCGCTTCCTGGAGATCGAGGAGGAGGTGCTGTCCACGCTGTCGGTGGAAAACTACGTGATCGCAACGGGCGGCAGTGCCGTGTATTCCGAGCGCGGCATGAAGCACCTGTTGGAGTGCGGACGCAGTGTTTATTTGCAGGTGGAATTTGAAGAATTGCGTGAGCGTGTGTCGAATATCAGCACGCGCGGCATCATTTTTCACGGAAAGAACGATCTTGAGGCGGTGTATGCCGAGCGGCTGCCCCTGTACGAGCGCTACGGAGAGATCCATGTGCGCTGTACGGGCAAGAGCATTGAGGAAAGCGTTGGTGAATTGGTAACGGCGCTGACCGAGCGCAGAACGCTCATTTTGGCATCTCAGTCGCCGCGCCGCCGTGAGATCCTGGAGAATCTGGGCGTGAAATTTGAGGTGGTTACCGCCGACACCGACGAGAGCAGCACCGAGCGCGATCCGCGCCGACTGGTAGAGGAGCTTTCTCTGCGCAAGGCGGAAGCGGTACGCGATGCGCTTATGCAACAGGGATATCATCTTGCAAACACCGTCATTCTGGCTTCCGATACGGTGGTTGCCGCAGACGGTCTGATTCTCGGGAAGCCGAGGGACGAGGACGATGCCAAGGCGATGCTTGCGCGACTTTCGGGCAGGCGGCACGAGGTCATCAGCGGTCTGGCACTCATCGGCTACGGCAAGAGCGGTACGGCGCATGAGGTGACCGAGGTTGAGTTTGACGACATGGACGAGGAAACGATCCTGCGCTATATCCGTACAACAAAGCCCTACGATAAGGCAGGAGCCTATGCCATTCAAGGCTTGGCATCGGCTTGGATCCGAGGTATTCACGGATGCTATTTTAACGTGGTGGGACTTCCCGTTCATCGCCTGAATTGCCTTTTCGGAGAGCTTTTCGGTGAAAATCTTTTTTGAAAATGCTATAATTATATAAAAATTTTTAAATTTACTATAGGCAAAGCGCGATTTTTGTGTTATAATGATTTTGAATCATAAGATTTTGAAAGGAGGACGCACATGTCAAGGCAGATCGGTATCGATTTGGGTACCTCCACAACCAGTATTTTTCGCGATAAAAAGATCGTTTTTCGTGCGCCCTCTGTGGTCAGCATCGATCGCCATACGCGTGAGGTGATCGCCTCGGGAAAGATGGCGAAGCGCATGATCGGTAAAACACCGGGTAATATTCTGGCACTTCGTCCGCTCAAAAACGGTGTTATCACCGACCTTGAGGTGACCTCACTGATGCTGCACGACTTTTTCGAACGCTTGGATATGACCTCGGTGTTCAACCGTCCTTCGGCACTGGTCAGTATTCCGTACGGAGTGACCGAGGTTGAGCGCAGAGCGGTGGAGGATG
This sequence comes from Clostridia bacterium, assembly GCA_017453335.1. Next base: position 14,355 of record JAFTKI010000104.1, on the reverse strand, counting down.
CCATCTTTGAGGCAGGTGCCAAAAACGTGGGACTGATCGACGAGCCGATTGCCGCGGCAGTGGGTGCGGGAATGCAGGTCTCGCAGGCGCGCGGGGCCATGCTGGTAGACCTTGGCGGCGGCGTCTCCGAGGCGGCTGTGATCAGCTTGGGTGGCGTGGTGCGCTCCAATTCCTTGCGTACTGCAGGTGACGAGCTTGACCAATCGATTATCAACTATCTCAAAGCAACACGCGGTGTGCTGATCGGCGAGATCACGGCAGAAATGCTGAAGATCAAGCTCGGTTCGGCGGTCAGCGGTATCGACCGAGGCAGCCTTGAAGTGGTGGGCAGAAACCTGCGCACGGGACTCGCTTCCACCATTACCGTCACCACTGCCGAGATCCGCGAGGCGATCCGTGAGCCGATCTCCGAGATCTTGACCATGGTGAAAATGACGCTGGAGGAAACTCCCCCCGAGCTTTCCGCTGACATCTTTGATTTCGGTATCGTGATGCTGGGCGGCGGCGCACTCTTACCCGGACTGGACGAGGCTATTCACAAAAAAACAGGGCTTCGCGTGATCATACCCTCCAAGCCGCGTCCCCGTGACTGCGTGTGTGTGGGACTGGGACGTATGCTGCAAAGTACGGGCGGCAACTTCTCGGAATTCGTCAAATACAAAGTAAGATGACAGTCAAGAAAAAGACCTGTAATCTGGGCAGATCTTGACTGTCTTTCTTTTTCCAAAGGAGGCTCTATGAACGAGCGCGAAAACGCTCCCCGCGCAGGGAGCTTGATCGAGCGACAGATCTCCTCGGTCTGCCTGGGTGCTTCGGCGGTCACGATTCTTTCGCTGGTTGCACAGATTCTTTTGATCGTGATCCTGGCTTATGCGGTACCCTCTGCCAAAGAGGCGGGGTGGTATACCGTTGCGGTCTCCTCGATCCCCATGTACCTTGTTGCCATGCCGCTCTCTTATTTCCTGTTTCGGTTTGGCAAGGTGTTTGCGCCCCCGCAGGGCAAAAAATTGCCGATCGGTGTACTTTTGGGACTTCTGGCGGTCAGCTTCGGGATTGCGATGCTGGGCGGTTGGCTGGGAAATGCCGTGCAAGCGGTTATTTCCGCACTGACGGGTAAGGTCGCGGTCAATCCCGTGGAAACCATGACCATGAATACGCCCCTTTGGGCAAATCTGTTATTCTGCGGAATTCTGGCTCCCGTTGCGGAGGAGATCGTGTACCGCAAGCTGGTGATCGACCGTCTGCTCCCCTTGGGCGAGCTTCCCGCCGTGCTTTTGTCGGGACTTTTATTTGGTCTGATCCACGGAAATTTCAATCAGGTATTTTACGCCACGCTGTTTGGCTTTTTGGCGGGCTTTGTATATGTGTATACGGGAAAGCTGCGATACACGATCGCGTTGCATACGGCGGTGAATCTGGTGGGCGGTGTGGTTTCCACCGAGATCATCCGCGCCCTTGGCGGTTCTGCGGCGGCATCCGATCTCTCAGCGCGCCTGTCCGATCACCCCGTCGCCGCATCCCTTTATATCGCATACGTTGCGCTGATGCTGCTCTCGGTTTTCGTCACACCTCTCGTGCTTTTCGCGTTGCGCAAACGTCTTGTCCTGCAAAAATACGCGGACGCACTTTCCCTCCCGCAAATCGGACGCGCACTCGTGCGCAACCCCGCCCTTTGGCTCCTTGCGGTGATCCTTGCTTTGATGTTTCTTGTTTGAGGGGACAGGCGTATCCGTTTCGGATACGCAGAGATATTTGCCCCAAGGGGCAGGTGATATTGCTACACAGTGAAATATTCGCTTCGCAAATGTGATATGTTCGCTTGCGCGAACGTGAAAAAATCAAGCGCATGGATAGGCGCATTGTTTGAAAACACGCACAAACTTGTAGGGACCGGCGTCCCCGTTTCTTGCGGCAGCTATTGCTCTGTCTGTTTGAATCGTTAAAAATTTGCTTGCTTGGACAGAGGCACAGTACAAAATCCAAAATAAAACCCCTATTTGAAAGTTTTGAAGGTGTGGAAGCCTTTTCAAAAGTTTCCACGAAAAAATTCCCCGCAGAAAGGAGGGAAGCACATGATAGACAATCGGAAGCATTCGTGGCGGTTTATGACGGTAGCGATCATATTTTGCGTGGTCTGTATGATTTATTTAGGCAGATTATTTTACACGCAGATATCGGGACGCGGAGACGATTACGACACGGGAACAACGGTACGGACGGTCAAGATTCAGGCGGTACGCGGCGAGATTTACGACCGCAACGGCAATCTGTTGGTGAGCAATCGGTATTCTTATGATCTTGTGCTGACCTCTGCGACCTATCCCACCCTGCGGTCGGCGACCGATTGGAATCTTGCGATGTGTCAGCTTTTGGAGGGCTTGGACCGACCTGCCGAGGCGGGTGAGAATCTGCACGTGGAAAAATGGTTTCCCATGACGGGGGGTTATCCCGATTATGCGTATTCTGCCGAGGCGACCGACGGAGATTCGCTGATCTTTTACCGTTTGCGGCGCGTTTTGGGCGACCTTGATCTGGAGGACACCGCAACAGCGCAGGAGCTGGTCGATTTTTACGTGGAGAAGTACGATCTGTTGGCGAAAAACAGCAATGGGGAGCGATTGCTTTCCGATGAAGAGGTCGATCGCCTGATCCGATTGTATTATGATATGGACGCGCAACGGTTTTCGGTGTCTTATGACGCGAGCGCGCTGTGCTTTTACACAACGACGGCATCGGGCTACACGCTTGCCGAGAACGTCAACCACGCCGCGATGGCGTATGTTCAGGAGGGGGCGAATCCTTTGGCGAGCTTTTATGTGAACGCCAAGCGTGTGTACAATTATCCGCAGTATGCCTCGCACATTCTCGGTACGGTAGGTCCTATTTACGCCGAGGAATGGGAATATTACAACGAGCAAGGCTACCAGATGGACGCCATTGTTGGAAAATCGGGATGCGAAAAGGTATTTGAAAGCTACCTGCACGGGATCGACGGCGAGATGGAGCTTGTGCTGGATGCCTCGGGCAGAGTGGTTCGCTCCACGGTTTTGCAAAGCCCCGTGGCGGGAAAGGACGTTTATCTGACCATTGACATCGATCTGCAAATGGCTGCCGAGCAGGGACTTGCCGAGAACGTACAGTATATCACCGATCGGGCAAACGGAAACGATTTGCTGGGGGCAGGCTGTAACGCAGGTGCGGCGGTGGTGCTGTCGCCCGATGATTTCTCGGTGCTGGCACTGGCATCGTACCCGACTTATGATCTTAATTACTACAATTTGCTTTACAGCTCGCTTGCCGCAGACGAGGCAAGACCGCTGACCAACCGCGCGATTTCGGGACTTTACGAGCCGGGATCGACTTACAAGCTGGGTGTTGCCGTGGCGGCATTGATGGAGGGCTCGGTCGATACGGATGATACCGTCAACTGCACAGGCAGATATGATCGGTATTCTCCCTCCTATTCACCCGGATGCTCGACCTATCCGCACAGCAACTACGGAACGCGCCTGACCTTGCGCGAGGCGATCGCCGATTCGTGTAACGTGTTCTTTTACGAGATGGGTTACCGATTGGGAATCGACACGATGAACCGATACATGAAGGGTTTTGGCATTGGAGAGGATACGGGACTGGAGTTGGGAGGCGCAACGGGATCGCTGGCGAATCCCGACAACTGGCCGCGGGATGAGGTTGCGGGACGCACCCTGCAGGCGGCGATCGGACAGGCAGACACGCAGGTCTCCCCGATTCAGCTTGCTTGTTATCTCGGAACGCTGATGGAGAGCGGAACGCGCTACAGCGCACATCTGTTGTACGGCGTGAGCGATTTCGGAACGGGCAATATGACGGTCTTGTCACAAAAAACGGTATTGGCTCAAAACGAGATCCCTTCGTGGGTTTTGGACGAGATCAAGGACGGCATGACGATGGTGGTGAAGGACAACAACGTGGTACGCACGAATCTTTCGGATGTCACACGGGCGGGTATTACTGTGGGAGGCAAGACGGGTACTGCGCAAAACAGCACCGATACGCCGAATGCGCTCTTTCTGTGTGCCGCGCCGATCGAGGAGCCCGAGCTGATCATTTCGGTGGTCTTGGAGCAGGGCTACGGCGGAAGCTACGCCTCCTTGACCGCCGCGCGGATCCTTGAGTGTTATTACGGAATTGATCCTTGACGGAAAGGAACGAACGATGAAGAACAATCTGACGCCCGACTATATGTTTGGGCATTATTATGAGATCACGCCCGCCTTTTTGGAATCGATCGGAGTGCGCGCGCTTCTCATTGACATTGACAACACGCTGGCTCCCTACGAGATGCCCGATCCCGATGACCGTATTCGGGAGTGGTTCTCCGAGCTTGCCGAAAACGGCATTTCGGTGGCATTGGTCTCCAACAATCACGCGCCGCGCGTGGAGCGATTCAACAAGACGTTAGGTCTTTTGGCGTATCCCGACAGCGGAAAGCCGAAGCGCAAAACGCTGGAGACGGCGATGGAGAAGCTGGGTGTGAAGCACGAAGAAACGGCAATGCTGGGCGACCAGCTTCTGACCGATTGCTACGCGGGCAAGCACATTGGCTTGAGAGCCTTGATCGTGCCGCCGATCAAAGACAAGACCACGCTCTTTTTCAAATTTAAGAGGTGGTGTGAGCGGCCGTTCATTCGCAGATTTGCCAAGCAGAACGGATACCGTGAGTATCTGTCGTTCTGGAAGATCAGAGAAAAGTGAGGGACTGACATGAGTATAGCAACCTTTGGCCCCGGCGGAAACGGGGATCTGTTTTACCGCGAGGGCGGAAAATCCACGGTGCAGGCACCGGGATGGGTGAAGCGGTTTGGGTTGGACGCTTTCGAATATGAGGCAGGCAACGGGCTTACGGCAGGCGAGGCATCGCTGCGCGCCGTGGGCGAGAAGGCAAGGGAGCATGGCATTAAGATGTCGCTCCACACGCCGTATTACATTTCTTTGTCGGGAGTGGATCCCGAAAAGCGCCTGAAGAGCTTGGAGTACATTCAAAAATCGCTTTGGGCGGCAGAGCTTTTGGGAGCCGACACCATTGTGATCCACAGTGGAAGCGCGGCAAAGATCTCGCGCGAGGAAGCGATGGCGCTGTCTAAGGACACGCTGGAAAAGGTCGCAGAAGCGGTTGGAGAGACGAAGATCCGACTGGGGATCGAGACGATGGGAAAGGTGAACCAGCTTGGAACTCTGGACGAGGTGATCGAGCAATGCCGCGTGTCTCCGATTTATGCGCCTGTGGTGGATTTCGGGCATTTGAATGCGCGGAACATCGGCGGAGCGTTTCCCGATGTAGATGCGTACAGGCGGGTATTTTGCACGATCGGGGAGAGCTTGGGAGACGAGTTTGCCAAGAGTTTACATTGTCATTTTTCCAAGATTGCGTACACGTCGGCGGGGGAGAAGAAGCATCTGACCTTTGCGGACGAGGAGTTTGGGCCTGTATTTGAGCCGTTGGCGGAGGCGATCGTTCGGGAGGGTGTTGCGCCGCGCATTATTTGCGAATCGGACGGAACGCAGGCAGAGGATGCGCTTTACATGAAGAACGCATACATGGCACTTCTGTAACACGGCATCCCGCCATGATTGCACAAACCGGTTTGAAAAGTTTTGGTCGATGCGCTTGCGCGTGTGCTTTTCTCAAAAGCTCGCACAGGTCAAGGGCGTGAAAAACTCCTTACCGTATTTCTTGTGACGGATGCTCCGCATCCTACACCTCATCCGTCACTCGCAGGCTCGTGCCACCTTCTCCTCAAGGAGAAGGCTCTCAAGAATCATTTGCTTGGGAAATGATAGGTTATAAGTAACTTATAAACCGTTTTTATTATTATAAAATAGATTGTAAAAATGTTTTGTAAAATGGTTTTACTTAACAAGAATGTGTAGTACAACCTTTTTCAAAAGTGGGAACTTTTGAAAGCCTTCTCCTTGAGGAGAAGGGGGACCACGGAGTGGTGGATGGGGTGTATTTCAAAATACAAACAGGTATTTTTTAAGGCAACAGGCTGTTACTAACTGCTATATCTTTTATCGCTTTTTTCTTTGAAGCCAAAGGCGCAAAATAAAAAGATGTTCCGCTACGCTCCACGGCATTGCAAGCAATGCCACTTTGCAAAAAGAAAAGCGCCGTAAGGAAGTTTCGCCGTCTGCGGACGGAGAGGAGGGCTCCGTGCCCTCCACCTGCGCCGCCTTTTGAAAAAGGCGGGCGAAAGCTTTTCAAATATGAGCGTGCGAACACGGTGAGCAGCCGTGTATGATTTATTTTCAACGAGGTAACCAATGATTGAACAAGAATATTTGAGCGCAAAACGTGCGCTCTTCGATAAAGTCTACGGCTCTCTCAACGAGCGCCAAAGAGAAGCCGTTTTTACCATCAATAACCCCCTGCTTGTCCTGGCAGGTGCGGGAAGCGGTAAAACCACCGTTCTCGTTCGCCGTATCGCTTTTCTGATCCGCTACGGCAACGCCTATATGAGCGAGTACGTCCCCTACGGCGTGGATGAAAAACGCGTTCGGGAGCTGCAAAACGCACTCTCCCTGCCCGCGTCCGATATCGAGTTCGGGATCCTTCCCGAATTCACCAACAACGCCTGCGAGCCCTATCGCGTGCTGGCAATCACCTTTACCAACAAAGCCGCAAACGAGATCAAGGTTCGTCTTGCCAAAATGTTTCCCGAGGACGAGGGGATCGCCTCCGAGATCTGGACGGGTACCTTCCACTCGGTCTGCCTGCGTATTTTGCGCCAGCATTGCGAAAAGTGCGGCTACCGCCAGGGCTTTACCATTTACGATACCGACGATTCCAAAAAGACCGCCCTTGGCGCGATGAAGGACTGCGGCATTGACGAAAAGCTGTTGCCGATCAAGAGCGTTTTGTCTGCCATCAGCCGTGCAAAGGATCGCTTGCTCTCGCCCGACGCGTTTGCGATGGAAGCGGGCAACGATTACCGCCAAAAGCAGATCGCACGAGTGTATGAACGCTATCAACAGATGCTCCGTGAGTCCAATGCTATGGACTTTGACGATATCATTATGCAGACCGTTCTGTTGCTCAAAAATCATGCAGAGGTGCGGGAAGCCTACCAAAAACGCTTCAAATACGTGTGCGTGGACGAGTTTCAGGACACCAACATCGCACAGCTTCAGCTCACTGTTCTCCTGTCGGGCTTCTATCAAAATCTGATGGTGGTGGGTGATGACGACCAGAGTATCTATAAGTTCCGCGGTGCCACCATCGAAAATATTTTGACCTTTGATAAGACCTTCCCGAATGCAAAGGTGATCAAGCTGGAGCAGAATTACCGCTCCACGCAAAACATTCTGGATGCCGCCAACGCGGTGATCAAAAACAACGCGGGCAGAAAGGGAAAGACTCTTTGGACGGCATCGGGCGAGGGCGAGAAGATCCATTTACGCCGATGCGACGACCAGAACGCCGAGGCGCGGTTCGTAGTGGATACGGTGAACAAAACCGTTGCAAAGGGCAACGCCGTGTACCGCGATTTTGCGGTGCTGTACCGCACGAACGCGCAAGCCAACAGCATCGAGAAGGCGTTTGCAAGGTCGGGTGTTCCGTACCGTGTGTTGGGCGGAACCCGATTCTCCGACCGCAAGGAAATTCGTGATGCAGTGGCATATCTGCAGCTTGTGAGCAATCATGATGACAACGTGCGTCTGTCGCGTATCATCAACGAGCCGCGCCGCAAGATCGGAGCCAAAACGCTGGATGCCATCGCGCTGATCGCGGAGGAGCAGGGACAGAGCCATTTCTGGGTGATCGACCATGCCGCATCGTTCGTTGCCTTGGAGCGTAGCCGCGCGACCTTGGAGAGCTTTGCCGAGCTGATCCACTCCCTCACCGAGCTTTCCGAGCGCGTGACGCTGGACGTGCTGTTCGATGCAGTGCTGGACCGCTCGGGCTACCGTCAGATGCTGATCGACGCGGGAGAGGAGGAAGCGGAGCGACTGGAGAACTTGGAGGAATTTAAGTCGGGCATTCTGGAGTACATGAAGGAAAACGAGGCGCCCACGCTGGTTGGATTTTTGGAAGAGACCGCGCTGGTTGCCGATGTGGATCGCTATGACGAAAGCGCCGACGCGGTGGTGATGATGACCATTCACAGCGCGAAGGGCTTGGAGTTCCCGATCGTCTTTTTGCCGGGTATGGAGGACGGGCTTTTCCCCGGAATGCAGACCATCACGGCAGGCGAGAGCGAGATGGAGGAGGAGCGCAGACTTGCTTACGTTGCCATCACGCGTGCCAAGAAGGAGTTGTATTTATTACATACCAAAAACCGTTTGCTGTACGGACAAACCATGTACAATCCCGTATCGCGCTTTGTCAGCGAGATTCCAACGGCGCTTGTTGAGCAGCCCGAGGAGGAGCCTTTTGGCAGAACCGCTCCGGGGATTCCGTTCGGACGTCCTGCAGGAGGCTTTGGCGGATACGGAGGGTACGGACCGCGCGGAGCCGAGGCACCCGTTACGCAAAAGAGAACCTACTATACCGAGCCGTCTACGCGCGTACAGGTACAGAGGAGTGCAAATCCTGCGGCGGAGCAGATCACGGTTGGAAGACCTCTTCAAAGCAAGATCCCCCCGAGAAAGAGTGTGTTGTTTGCGCCGGGAGATCGGGTACGGCATATTACGTTTGGCGAGGGAGAGGTTTTGTCGGTGAAGCCGATGGGAGCCGACACCCTGTATGAGATCATGTTTGACAAGGTTGGTACAAAGAAGCTGATGGCGACTTATGCCAAGCTGACGAAGGCTTAACGCGGCTATTGCTATGTTTGCACAAACTCTGCGGTGAAAGTTTTGGTCGAGCTTTTTCAAAAGCTCGCACAGGTCAAGGGCGTGAAGCCCTTGTCGCGCTCCGCAGAGCGCGAAACAACTCTCGGCGTTTTCTTTTGTGAACTTTTCTTTTGCGCCTTTGGTGTCAAAAGAAAAGTGGCTAAAGACTTTTATATAAGCAACAGTTTGTTGCTAACTGCAAAGATTTTGCCCGCTTTTTCTTTTGGCGTTGTAGGCGCAAAAGAAAAAGCTATCAAAAAGAAAAGCGCCATAAAGAAGTTTCGCCGTCTGTGGACGGCGAGGAGGCTTTCGCAGCCTCCACCGCGCCGCCTTTTGAAAAAGGCGGGCGAAAACTTTTCAAAAGCGTTTGTGCGAACAGGGTGCGCAGCTATTAACGGATCAGAAAGGACTTATTATTATGGATATTCACGAGATCAGCGTTCCCGCGCTTGCCTACCTCGGCGATTGTGTGCTGGAGCTTTGCGTTCGTAAAAAATTGGTCGAACAAGGACTCTCTACCTCGGCTCACCTCAACGCCGCCGCCCTCGATTATGTCCGCGCTCCCGTCCAAGCCGAAGCAATGAAAAAAATCCTCCCCCTCCTTACCGAAGAGGAGGAGCGCTATTTCCGCCGCGGCAGAAATCTCGGTCACTCCAATGTCCCAAAACGCGCAACGGTCAGCGAGTACCGCGCCGCCACAGGCATGGAAACGCTGTTTGGCTACCTCCACCTCACAGGACAAACCGACCGCATCCGGGAGCTTTTCGCACTTGCATATCCGTCTGAAAGTTAATTATTTTTGAGAAAACACCTCATCCGTCGGCTTGCGCCGCCACCTGTCTCGTTGCGACTCGGTCACGCTCATGTTCTGACATCACACCGTGATGTCATTCATTGCACTCGCGTCGCTTCGCTACCTCAAGGAGAAGGCTTCCATAAATCCTTCGCTTAGAGGTGGGGGAAAAGCATTGTCGCATTGTTTTTTCATATTCAATAAGAGATAAGATTACAAATCCGTAAAAGATAAATTCTCCTTTTCCAAAGGCGAGAACTTTGAAAGCCTTCTCCTTGAGGAGAAGGTGTCACGCTTGTCGTGACGGATGAGGTGGATATCCTTCCAAAAACAAAAGCACTTATGATAACGATTTTTTCGTCGTTGATCGTAAGTGCTTTTTTATGTAATTAACTTTGTAATGAATCCTTTTTCATCTGTTGCATCGACCATTGGTCGCGGTGCTTTATCCGATGAAGCTCGATGAACGCAAACAGGAACAGAGCCGCCGTGGTCAGGATCCACGAGATCGGATAGGAAAGATACAGCACCGTAGTGGTGTGGAAAGCCTCAAATATCGTGTAGATGTAGATCAACCGCACACCGCAAGCACCGATGAGCGAGATGATCATCGAGGTCACCGATTTTCCGAGTCCGCGCAATACTCCGCTTCCAACCTCCATCGTACCGCAAAGGAAATAGGTGGTACCCATGATGGCAAGACGGAACATTCCCGCTTCGATAACGGCAGACGAATCGGTGAACAGACCGAGAAGCGTTTCTCCGAACGCGTATACCAGCAAGCCCAGCGCAATGCCGACCACCGTGACACACAAAAGCGAATAGAGAATGGCTTTTTTCACGCGGTCGTATTTTTTGGCACCGATGTTTTGTCCCACGAAGGTCAGAGCGGTGTGATAAAGTGCGTTTTGCGAGGTATAAATGTAGCTGTCCACGTTCGATGCGGCGGTGTTGCCCGCAACAATGGCGGTGGAATTGAAGGAGTTGATCGAGGTTTGAATGATGACGTTGGAGATCGAAAAGAGTATTCCCTGCAGACCTGCGGGTAGACCGATTGTAATCATCTTTTTGAGCTGCGGCTTGGAAATTCTGAGCTTTCTCAGCTCGATCTTACAAGGCCCTTCCATGCGCATCATGTAAAGAACAACCAAAACACAGGAAATCCAGTGCGATACGGCGGTTGCGATACCAACGCCCATTGCGCCCATGTCGAATACCAGAACCATCACCATGTTCAGCACCACATTTACCACTCCCGCAACCGAAAGAAAGATCAGCGGTGCAGTGGTGTTTCCCATGCTACGCAAAATAGCGGCACAGTAGTTATACAGCATATTGGCGATCATTCCGCAAAAATAGGCGCGCATATAGGGTACTGCCTGATCCAGCACGTCGGTGGGCGTTTGCATCAAGCTGAGCAACGGCTTTGCCAGCAAGATTCCCGCCACTGTAACCACCGCGCCCAATACGAGCGAAACGAGAACCGATGTATGCACCGTTTTGCTGACACCGCGCTCGTTTTTTGCGCCGATATCGTGCGCCACGCACACACCCGCACCCACTGAAAGTCCCATGAAAAGTCCTACGATCAAGTTGGTCAGTGCTCCGCATGAGCCAACCGCGGCAAGTGCTGCATCACGTTCTGCCTGTGTGTCACCGCCCCAGTTGCCCACCACGAAGGTGTCGGCGGTGTTGAACAAAAGCTGCAGAATACCGGTTGCAATCACGGGGAGAGTATACAGGATGATCTTCGAGAACATCGGCCCCGAGGTAAAGTCTTTTTTTCGGATGTTGGAAGCCATAGCGTCTCCTTTTCGTCAAAGAGATGGAAGTCGAGCTCGACTTCGCGGATATTATAGCATTTTGCGGCACGAAAGTCAACCCAAGAAAGCATGAAAATTCAAAATATTTTATTTGGGATCCGCTCCGAAAATGTCGTTGTATGCGTGATAAAATGTATATGCGTCGTGAAGCAGACCGTAGTATTTTTTCTCGGTGGTCAGAAGCCAGGATGCTGTCATAAAGCCGAGAACGTGTGACATATCCACATGGTCGCGGCAATACATCATGGTGTCCTTGGAATTGAGGTGCCAGGACCACGTTGAGGAGGTCGGTACCAGATCGTAGCCGAGATCAGCGGTGGTATTCATCATTTTTACCTCGGGCGGCAGCTTCTCTGCGGGGGCTCCGTCGCGGATCATACCGTAATACCAGGTGGAAATGATCACGTCCTTGGGAACCTTTTGTGCAAACGCCTCGGGGCCGCCGAAGCTTTCAAAGTCTGCCCAGATCCAGGGACGGACGCCGTGCGCGCGGCAGATGTCAAAAAGGTAGAGAGCGTCCTGCGTTTTCTTCTCGGGAGAGCGCACCACGGCGATGGGATGGCTTTTTTGCGAGCCGTAGTCCTCTTCTTCCAATCCCAGATGGAAGTAGGGCGGGGTATCAAACATCTCGATGGTTTCTTCTATGACGTCCTTGCAGAAATCGTAATAGATCTGTGTTCCCACCATGTTGCCGTAGTCCTGCATCCAGGCGTTGTGACCGCAGGAGAAATTGAATTTGGGGATGGGGCAGAGACCGATCGAACGAAGGCGGGCAAGCTCTTTGCGGAATTCCTCCTTGCTCCAAGCACCCGGGATGGCGATTTCGGGATGTGAGTCAAGGCGCACGCCCTCGCCGATATCGATGATCAGGGTGTTGACGTTACAGGAGGGAAGAAAATCGGTCACCTTCGTCCATACGTCCTTGTTACAATACATCGTGTGCTTGTAGGTGGAATCCTCCTCGTGGCGTATGCCGCGATTGGGAGCATCCTTTTTCTTCCACATGTTTGAGCCGAGGTGGATGAGAAATGCGCGGATGTGTTCGGGTTGCTTCATGATCAAGTCCTCCTTAATATTTGATAGCTTTCTGCCTACATCATACCACAAAGTACTTTTGAATGCAAGGGAAATTGCAACGAAAAAGTTTCGTTTTGCACGGGGATCGGCAATCTTTTTGTATGTTCCTTGACAGGACGCGAAAAATCATGTATAATAAAATCAACTATGTTGATGGGGGTGACGTTCTTGCTGTCCAGTGCCTATTCCGCGGGGCTTTGCGGGATCGACGGTTTTCCCGTGACCGTGGAGTGCAATCAAAAATCGAATCTGAAGGGCTTTGAATTGGTGGGACTTCCCGACCTTGCCGTTCGTGAGGCAAAGGAGCGCGTGATCACCGCCTGCCAGAACAGCGGCTATCCCTTCCCCTATACGCGGATCACGGTCAATCTTGCTCCGGCCGACCGCAAAAAGGAAGGCTCTGCGTTCGACGCCGCCATTCTGACGGCCATTTTCCAGACCTCGGGGATCATTCGCCGTGAGGTCTCGCTTGAAAAACGCTGTATCGTGGGCGAGCTTTCTTTGTCGGGAGAATTGCGCGGTGTGCGCGGCATTCTCTGTATGTGCGTGGCGGCGCGAGACAACGGCTTTACCGAGTTTTACGCACCTGTGGAAAACGCCTCCGAGGCGGCGGCAGTAGAGGGGATCACGGTGTACGCGGTACCCAATATGCGCGCGCTGGTCAAGCACCTCAACGGGGAAGAGCGGCTTTCTCCCACCGTTGGCGACAGGGTTTCGTTTGAAAAAGCGACCTCCGAATATCCCGTGGATTTTTCCGATGTGCGCGGTCAGCGGATGGCAAAGCGCGCGATGGAGATCGCCGCCGCGGGAGGACATAATATTCTGCTCATCGGCCCTCCGGGTACGGGTAAATCGATGCTGGCAAAGCGCCTGCCCTCGATCCTGCCTCCCCTGACCTTTGCCGAGGCGATCGAGACCACCAAGGTACATTCGGTGGCGGGAACTCTGCCCGAAGGTGTTTCGCTTCTTTCTGTGCGTCCCTTCCGCTCTCCCCATCATACCATGAGTCCCGTCAGCCTGGTTGGTGGCGGTATCAATCCGATGCCGGGTGAGGTCTCGCTTGCCGACAACGGAGTGCTGTTTTTAGACGAATTGCCCGAGTTTCCCAAGCAGGTCACCGATGCTCTGCGACAGCCCTTGGAGGATCGCCGTGTGACCATCACGCGCGCAAACGGACGCGTGACCTTCCCATGCTCGTTTATGCTGGTGGGGGCAATGAACCCTTGCCGTTGCGGATATTACGGTCACCCCACGCGCAAGTGTACCTGCAAGCCCGAGGACGTGAAGCGTTACATCTCGCGCATCAGCGGCCCCATGCTCGACCGAATCGATATTCAGATCGAGCTGCCGTCGCTCTCCTATAACGAAATTTCGGCATCCGACGAGCAGGCGGAACGCTCCGAAACGGTTCGTGCGCGTGTGTGTGCCGCGCGTGCCTTTGCGCAAAAGCGTATGCAGGACAGCAAAACGCCGATCTTCTGCAACGCTCAGCTTGATGCGGCAGGGATCCATACCTATTGCGTGTTGGATCAGGACGCATCCGCGCTTTTGCGTGCGGCGTATGACCGCATGGGTCTCAGCGCACGCGGCTATGACCGCATCCTGCGCGTTGCCCGTACCGTCGCCGACCTCGACGGAAGTGAGCTGATCCGCGCCCCTCATGTCGCCGAAGCCATCCAGCTTCGCAGCCTTGATCGCAAATATTGGGGTTGAGAGGGGACGCGTTTTTTGGGGAAACTTTTGAAAAAGTTTCCCCAAGCCCTTTCAAAACTTTCATCAAACTGGAACCGCCGAGTCCGCGTGATCCCCAAAAAACCGCGCACGCAAACACGGCGGTTTGGAGTT
>JAFTKI010000103.1 GCA_017453335.1 Clostridia bacterium | reverse complement strand
GTATCTCCTGCGGTCTGATCACCGCTGAGGACGGCTCTTGGGACACCATGCTCGATATCCAGGGTCTTGAGGACTTCTACGGCGACATGGACTTCAAGGTTGCAGGTACTCATAAGGGTATCACCTCGATCCAGATGGACCTGAAGATCGACGGTCTGACTCCCGAGATCATTAAGAAGGCATTTGAAATGACCCACATCGGTCGTGACTATATCATCGATGAGGTTATCCTGAAGGCGATCCCCGCACCCCGTGCAGAGGTTTCCAAGTACGCTCCCAAGATGACCAGCATGAAGATCGATCCCGATAAGATCCGCGAAGTAATCGGTAAGGGCGGCGCGGTGATCCAGAAGATCGTTGCCGACACCGGTGCGAAGATCGATATCGAGGATGACGGAACCATTCACATCGCAGCAATCAACGGCGAGCAGGCTGCTGCCGCTAAGGCTTGCATCGATGCGATCGTGTTTGAGCCCGAGGTTGGCGCTATTTACACGGGTACCGTAACCAGCATCAAGGAGTTCGGTTGCTTCGTGGAATATGCTCCCGGTAAGGAAGGCATGGTTCACATTTCCAAGATCGCTCCTCGCAGAATCGACAAGGTTGAGGACGTTCTCAAGCTTGGTGACGTTGTAAAAGTGAAGTACATTGGTCTGGATAAGAAGGGCCGTATGGACTTCTCTATTAAGGATGCTCTCGAGGGCTAATTATGCGAGAATCCTGCGGTATTTCCCTTGAAATACCGCAGGATTTTGTTTTACAGAAAGGAGTTTTCCTATGTTTTGGAAGAAACCTGCTCCCACGTTTAACACAGTCAAAAAAAGCAATCGGCAAACAAGACGCCAACGCTTGATGTACAGCCGTATTCTGCTGCTGGCAATCATGGCGGTGGCGGCATTGCTGGTTCTGACCGTTCTGATCTTCTCCGTTTGTCTGATCGTAGACGGCATTTTCGGTGGCACGGAAGAACCCGTACAGCCGCCCACTGTAACCGATCAAGGCACAAATACATCGATGGAATACGAGCGCATTACGCAGGCAAATCAAGCAATCCGTCAAGGGGTGCTGATCAACG
The DNA here is from genome assembly GCA_017453335.1 of Clostridia bacterium. The sequence goes on along the minus strand of JAFTKI010000103.1, from coordinate 19,978 downwards.
TCAACAGCCAACACGTTTTCGATTTTGAAAGCAAGCTCAATCTCAAAAACATCAAATCCAACCGTGCAAATTATCAAGGAGAGTTTGAAACCTATCTGGTAAACAACGGCGATTGGAAAATGGATGCCGAGGCGTTGGATGCCTTCAATGCAATGATGCTGAAGCACTATGAGATATTCGGCGAGGAGAATATGATCTGCATCACCTCTGCCTACCGCAGCTATCAGGATCAAGCCGATCTTGTTTCTTCCCCTGTTTCCCCCGGATTCTCCGATCACCACACAGGGCTTTGCGTAGCCATCATGGTGCAACACGGCTCGGAGCTGAGAGTTCCCGACAGCGACCATTGGATCTACCAGAATTGTCACAAATACGGCTTTGTGATGCGTTATCCCGATGAAAAAAAGAATGCGACAGGTCTTACATACTCCTACGAATATTGTCTGCGCTACGTTGGAGTGGCTCACGCGACCTATATGGCGGCAAACGATCTTTGTCTTGAGGAATACACCGCGTATCTTGCAAGCCATACTACAAAAGACACACCTTTGCAGATCCAGGGGGCCGACAAAAAGCTGTATTCGGTTTACTATGTCAAGGCAGACGGTGATCTGACCACGCTTGAAGTTCCAAAAAATTACAGTTATACCATTTCGGGAGATAATATCAGCGGATTCATTGTCACAGTCGATTTGACAAATTAAGTAAGGAATAAACCCGCCCATTGTGCATATACTGATGAATGAGCAATGCACAGAAAGGAGTGGGTTCTCCGACATGGAAAACGAAGCGATGAAAGATCGGCTCTTCCCCAACGGGATCGCCGAACCTGCAACCTATTGCGATGATTGCGATGAAGAATCGATCTGCAACTGCGAAAGCAACGAACGCGTGACTCCCTATTATTCGGATAGCGCAAACGGGCATTGCGCAGGCTGCAAAGGTGCAAGCACCGTAAAGCAACGGTGTAAAAAGATCAAGAAAAGCTGTTGCGACACTTTTGACCGTTTAAAAAAAGATTGGAAGTCTTGCGGCGCAACTCCTTATATCAAGCAAACAAGGACTTGCCGCACAGAGCTTTACAAGTCTAAAAACGATACGAAACCTATCGATTCTTTTCAAACCGAAAGAACAAAAGCCTGCTCTCTGCAGACGTTGGCGTTGCTGGGCGCGGGACTGTTGATCGTTGCGGGTACTGTGAAACACTTTTTCAAGCAATAAAAAAAGAACGGCGATTTTGGGAAGCTTCTCAAAGTCGCCGTTCTGATTTATTCTTTTGAGATCAGATCGAAAACAATCTCCCGCGCCATGATCAAGCCAACCGCCGAAGGGACGAAAGAGAGCGATCCCGGGATGGCTTTACGAACAGCGGCTTGGTCGCCCTCCCCTGTCCGGTGCGGTCGGAGTGCAGGTTCATCGGAAAAAACAACCTTTAAATGCCCCACACCGCGCGATTTCAGCTCACGGCGCATCACGCGCGCCAAGGGACAGCCCTGTGTATGAAAGAGATCGGTCACAGCAAAGCGCGTGGGATCGGTGCGGTTTCCTGCCCCCATTGCCGCAATGATCGGCACACCCAAGCGATCGGAGCGCACGGCAAGCTCAACCTTCGCCGACACCGTATCAATCGCATCGGCAATATAGTCGTATTTCTCCAAGCAATAGTCGTCGGCATTTTCGGGCAGATAAAAGACCTGATGCGCACAAACACGGCACTCGGGATTGATGTCGGCAATGCGCTCGCACATCACTTCAACCTTTGGTCTGCCAACCGTGGAATGAAGGGCAACGATCTGGCGGTTGAGATTGGAAACCGATACCACGTCATTGTCAAACAGATCGATCGCGCCAACGCCAGCACGTGCCAGTGCTTCACACAGGTGTCCGCCAACGCCGCCAACACCGAACACGGCAACACGTGCGCCCTTCAGTTTTTCCATAGCCGCTTCTCCCAACAGCATAGCGGTACGGCTGTCTTGCTCTGAAATCATCATTTTCACTCATTTCTTTGTTTTTTCTATCAACAGTATAGCAGAAAATCATCTTTTTTGCAAGTCCTTCTTTACAAAACGCAAAGAAAGTTGTATAATAGAAGGGCGGCTATAACCGGGATTTTTGATAAAGGAATGTCTTATGAAAAATGAAATTGAGCGCTTGGAGGAGCGTTGCTTGTCCTCCGAATTGATCTATGACGGAAGTGTGGTTCATCTGTATGTTGACCGCGTGGAGCTTCCCGACGGAAATTCGTCTATCCGCGAATACGTTAAGCACATCGGTGCCGTGGCGGTTTTGCCTCTGACCGACAAAAATGAAGTGATCTGTGTGCGCCAGTACCGCTATGCCCACCGCTGTCTCATGACCGAGATTCCTGCGGGAAAGCTGGACAGTGCCGACGAAGACCATGTTGAGGCAGCCTTGCGGGAGCTGCGCGAGGAAACGGGAGCAACCTGCAAAAGCTTGACATACCTCGGATTGTTCCGCTCTACGCCCGCCATTCTGGATGAAAAAATTGATCTCTACCTTGCCGAAGGATTGACCTTCGGAGAGACCGATCTTGATGAGGATGAATTTTTGGAGGTTGAGCGGATTCCCCTGTCCGAGCTAGTGGAACAGGTCATGCAAGGCAAGATCACCGACGGAAAAACGCAGGTTGCGATTCTGAAGGTCAACGAGATTCTGCGCCGCCGCGCCAAGCAAAAAGAAACACTGTGAGGAAATGCCATGACAAAACGCAACGTAATGATACAAATATCCACCATCCGCCACCAAATCGCCACAAAATTGTTTGCCGATCCCTCACCCGAGGAAGAGGAAGACGAATTGCAAGAACCCGAGGATGGGGCTGATAACTCCGATATGTGGATTGAAGGACGCTTGGTAACCAATCCGCGGCGTGTGGAGCTGGTCTACGATGAAGGAGAACTGAGCGGCATGGAAGGATCGATCACCTCGATCGGCTTTGACCGTGACACACCAACGCTGGTCACCATGATGCGCTCGGGACTTGTTTCCACCGCAATGGTGTTTGAAGAAGGCAAACGCCACTTTTGTGTCTACGATACGCCCTTCTCCAGTTTTCAGGTCTGTGTTCGCGCGCTCACGGTGGACAACCGCTTGCTGACCGACGGTATTCTGGGCTTGGAATATCTGATCGAACTCCAAGGTGCGCAAGCCGAGCGTTGCCGTATGACCATTACGGTAACCGAAAATAACGATCTTTTTGCCACATAAAAACAAGCGTCTTATGCCAACATTGGCATAAGACGCTTGTTTTATTTATCTTTTTCAAACTGAATCATTACATTTACAACGCTGTAAATTCGCTCTCTTTGTAACGGCGTTAAAGCGGCAATTTTCTCGGTCATTTCAGACGATTTTACGTTATACCCTGTGGAAAGCACATCAGCAAGCAATAAGTCTGCCGACACCTCCAATACATTTGCTATCGTAATGAATGTTTCCAGCTTAGGGACTTTCTCGCCACGCTCAATCATCCCTGTGTAGGTAACGCTAAGTCCGGTTTTCTCGGCAAAATCTTCTTGCCGCCAGCCTTTAGCTTCTCTGTATTTTCTTATCCGCTTCCCGATAGATGATGTGTTCATAAGATACCTCTGAAACAATAGTTATTCTCAATAACCGATGGTATAATATTTGGTAAAAGTTTTTTGCTTATTTATTTTTGTATTTGTCTATTTCAAGCAAAATACGCAATATTTGTTCTTGTTCCGCTTTAGACTTCGACAGAACAAATTCGTAGCATTCAAGCGGAATGCTTCGTGTTGCCCCCTCTTCTGCGCCAAGCTTCTCAAAAAGCTTTGAGAGAGAAACATTCAAAGCTTTGGAAATGCGCTCTATACTTTCGATAGAAACATTTTTCTCACCGCGCTCGACTTGACCAATGTACGTTGGATGACATCCTGCAAGCTCCGCCAACTTTTCTTGACTCAATCCTTTAGAAGTTCTGTATTTTCTGATTCGCTGACCCAAAATCTTTACAATATCACTCATAACAATCCTTTTCCTTTAGTTATTCTACATATAGTCTATAAATACTTAAAAAGATTTTCTATAGACTATTGATATTGTTCTTTAGTTTTGGTATACTATAAGTATCATAAATGAACAATTTATATTTATAGTATAAAAAGAGAAGTGGTAGATTTCATTACCATTTCTCTACTTAGTCACCGAAAGGTTAATAATCCTAATATTGAATTTTACTGAAAAGGAGCATAAAAATGACCAGTGATAGCCAAACAACAAAACAGAACAGTGAATCTGCAAATGAGGAGGATGTTTTTGAGGGAATGTCTGAGGAAACCCGCAAGCTTTTTACTCATGCTTTATTCAAGTCTGTGGAGATGGAAACACGTAAAATTGAAGAAAAATATATTGAAATACCGCCACCAAGCAGGCGCCACAAGATACGAATGAACCGTTTGTTTCGTGAACGTGTTGGTGGTTCCTTTCTCCCATTTCCGGAAGCAGATAATCTCTATGAAAGGATCCGCAGCCGACTTGTGATAAAGCTCAAAATCAATGAATTTCTTGCCCGCTTTGAAAAGTGCAAGCGAAAGAAATAAAAATCAAAAAGCACGAGTAAAAACTCGTGCTTTTGATTCAAATTCGCTATTATCATCAATTCCTCTGATTTTTTCGAATCATCACGGCAACCGCGATGCCCAATGCAAAGCCTCCGGCAATTGAACCAACGATCTTTGCCGCATCCTTGAGTTTCGCTTCGCGCGCCTTTTCCTGCGCTCTGCGAGCCGCAAGTGCTTTCATAACAGCCCTCTGCTGTGCCGTATACGGCTCGGCAAAGCAATCTGCCACGGCATCCTCCTGTGCCTCGGTATCCGTTTCATCCGTATATGCAACGTCCTCTGTTTTGCGTGTGCGAGACAATACAAACATCCAGAGTGTGATCACCAACAGGATCAGCGTGATGCCCAGCGCAGCCATGAAGTAGTCGTATTTCACCGCAAACGGCAGGCTGATCTTTGCTGAAAAAATCCACAGGATCGCCGCTGCCACCGTTACGAGGAATGAAAAAATCGTGATTCCCATGAAGATTTTGGCAACAGTACGGCTTTTCTTCGGTTTCATGAGCATTTCCCTCCCTCGATCAGTATGTATTTTTTGAACAAGCACTCAGTGCTTACGGAATACGAAGTGCGTATACAACGTGATCCAACGCCTGAAGCTTGACCAGCTTGGATTCCTCGGTCGTTTTGGGAGGAATGCGGATCAAAGCCTCAACACCAACGTGGGGTGCCGTGCCGCTTCTGGGAGGTGTGACCTGAACCTCAACTGCCGCAAAGCGCTCGGTTAAAACGTCAACGATCTGTCGAACATCCTCAACGCTGTCGATCTCCAAATAAACCAAAATGCGGTGACGGGTACGGTTCATGCGGAACTCCAGGCGAGCCATCAGCGTGAATACCACTACTACAAGCAGTACCGTGAATACAGCGGGTGCATAGAGTCCAAAGCCCATTGCAAGACCGATTGCTGCAGTTGCCCAAAGACCTGCCGCGGTGGTAAGTCCCGTAACCTGAGAATTATTGCCGCGCTTGAGCAGGATCGTTCCCGCGCCCAAGAAACCAACACCGCTCATTACCTGTGCAGCGGTACGCTGTGCATCGCCTGCCAAGCCCAGATTCATGGTCAGATGCGCACCGATCAGTGCGGTCAGACAAGCACCAAGGCAAACCAGCATGTGTGTACGCAATCCTGCCGCACGGCCGTGATATCCGCGTTCGATACCGATCACACCGCCTGCAACGGCTGCTAAAAAGAGACGTACAATCATAGAAACGAAATTGGGTTCTCCCAAATAAGCCCACAAATCGTTCCATACTTCAATAACTCCCATGTGTCTCCTCCTTTTCCGTTTTCCAAATAAAAAGACGAAGACATGACAGCCCGGCAGTCGAAATAAACCTATCCATATCTGCTATCATTTCTTCTTAAACCTATTTTAATTATATCATTAACCTTACAAAATGTCAATACTTTTTATCAAAATCTTTGTATTTCCCGATAGATTTCGGACAGTTTTGATTGACTTTTACGGTTTGATGTGGTATACTGATAAAAAACATCAAAACTACCGAAAAGGAGATGAACGGATATGCCTTTTATCGATACCAAATTGAATTTTCGCCTTTCCGAGGAAAATGAAACGGTCTTGAAGCAACGCTTGGGACAGGCGATCTCCGAATTTCCCGGGAAAAGCGAATACTGGCTGATGCTGAATTTCACCGACAACGCAAAGCTGTGGTTCCGCGGCTATAACAACTTCCCCATTGCAATGGTTGAGGTCAAGCTGTTCGGTGCGGCGGAAGAAGCCGTTTGCTCCCGTATGACAAAGATCATTTGCGATCTGTTCCATGAGGTTCTTGATATCTCTCCCGACCACGTTTACGTGAAATATGAATTCAGCGACCGTTGGGGCTGGAACGGAGAAAATTTTTAAAAGACGAACAAACGGAGTATGTTCAAAGCATACCCCGTTTGTTTTTATTTTTGATATCCCGCGCGTTTCCCGGGCTTCAGCTTTTTCAGCAAGCCTTCCAGCTCCTCGCGTTTTTGGGGATCCAAGGTCTTGTCCTCAAGCTTTTCAAGGATCGATGCGCGAATAAGCTCGGTGTGACCGATCACTTCGGTTTTTGCAGGTGCTTTCCAATACTCCTTACGGTAACGGAACAGGCGATTGGCATCGGGTAAAACCAGCGTTTCCAGTTGGTTACATCCTGCGAAAAGCGCACGCTCTCCGCGGAAGCGACGGTTGGGAAAAATCGCGGTCTTCAGCGATACGCAGTTCATAAATGCGCTGTGTTCTACGTGGTGCAAGCCCTGCGGCAGACTGATTTCCGAGAGCGATCTGCAATTTGCAAACGCATACTCCTCAATCAGCTCCAGTTGCTTTGACAAGCAGATCGACTCCAAGGAGATACAGCCCCAAAAAGCCTTCTCACCGATCCGTTTCAGCGAATTGGGCAAACAGATCTGCCGCAAAGCAAAGCATGAATGAAAGCACTCGTCCTCGATCGCGCCCAACTCCCCGTTGATCTCCACCGATTCCAGCGAAGAACAAAAGGCAAACGAGCGTTTTCCAAGCTCGCGTACCGATTTCGGCAATGTCAACCGGCGTAGTTTCTTGCAGTTCAGGAACGCAGAAGGGCCGATATGAAGCAATGTTTCGGGAATCGTGATCGCTTCCAGCGAAAAGCATCCGCAAAACGAATCGATTCCGATGTATGTGATTCCAACGGGTAGTTCAATTTCCTTCAGCGACTCACAGCAAGCAAAGGTATAATCTCCCACAAACCGTACCAGCTTTGATATTTTCACCCGTTCAATCGATCTACATTCACTCAAAGCCCCGTTTCCAAGGTAGGTCACGGTATCGGGAAGTATCAGCTCTTTCAAAGAACGGCAGCCGCCAAACGCGTAACGTCCCACCGACTGCAACGAAGAAGACAGCGAAACCTCTTTTAAGGAAGTGCATTGAAAGAAGATTCCCTGTTGCAAAGAGAGCACCGATTCGGGCAATGCGGCACGCACCAGCGCGGAACAACCGCAAAATGCATACGCTCCAATTTGGAGCAGCGTGGACGGAAAGACAACCTCCTGCAAAGATGTACAGTCACGGAAAACGCCCTTCCCCAAAAAAGCAGTTCCCTCGGGTAACAAAGCCTTGGTCAGCTTCGTGCATCCGCGAAATGCATCGTCACCAACCGCATGCAAGCCGCTTGGAAAAACGACGCTTTGAAGATTATTGCAATCACGAAAGGCATTCGGACGAATCACCGAAACATTCTTGCCCAATATGACCTGTGTCAGGCGGTGGTTTCCGCGGAAAGCACCGTCGGCGACCGTTGTCACAGACGGGGGCATTGATACAACCGAGCTTTTTCCGTGATACCGAACAAACTCGCCGTTTCTGATCTCACAGTATTTCATCAGATCGGAATCAACCGTTTGATTCCCTGTTTGTGGCTTTTTATTCCCCATTTTCGCGTCCTTTCTCCACCGATCGATCATTCAAATCGGATCGAAGCATCAGGATTCGACCCCCATTTGCTGCATCAAGCGTTTATTAAACTCCTCGGCGGTATTGTATCCCATTTTCTTTTGGCGGTTATTCATCGCCGCAATCTCCAAAATAATAGCAAGGTTTCTGCCGGGACGAACCGGAACGGTAACAGAAGGAATATCGATCCCCAGAATATTGACCTTTTCCTCGTCCATTCCCATACGGTCGTACATTTTTCCCTCGATCCAGTTTTCCAGTTGGATCACAAGGTCGATTCGCTCGGTTGCCTTGACAGCACCGATACCGAAAATGCGGCGCACATCGATAATACCGATACCGCGCAGCTCAATGTAGTGACGAATGATCTCGGGAGCCGAGCCTACCAGCGTCTTATCCGAAACACGCTTGATCTCAACGGCATCATCGGCAATCAGACGGTGACCTCTCTTAACCAGCTCGATCGCGGTTTCGCTTTTACCGATTCCGCTGTCGCCCAGCAGAAGCAGACCTTCACCGTACACCTCTACCAAAACGCCGTGACGCGTGATGCGGGGTGCCAGGGAGGTGTTCAAGGATGCGATCATGCTTGCCATGATATGGCTGGTCTTGAGCTTGGTACGCAAAACGGGAACTCCCTTTTTGGATGCACGCTCCACTACGGCAGGATCTACGGGCAGATCGGTGGTGTAAATGATCGCAACGGGATTTGCGTCCACCAATTGCTGCAAACGCAGACGCTTTGTACTGGGCTCAAGAGATTGCAGATAACGCGTTTCCGCCTTACCGATCAGTTGGATGCGCTCGGGCTCAAACACCTCGTAAAAGCCAACCAAAGCAAGCCCCGGACGATTGACCTCGGGCGTGGTGATCTGGATCTCGTCAAAATTCTCGGGACGAACGATCACCTCAAGATGAAATTCCTCTACAAGCTTGGTCAGTGCGATCTTATGCAGTTGTTCTTTCATGGTAAAGCCTCCAATCGGTTTGATTCCCACGCATAGCAAACATCGTGTTTGTTATATTTTATCATAAAAAAGCTCACTTGAAAATACCTTTTTGAAAATTTCATCGCATTTTTCCGACATATTCATAAAAAATACATAAGTATCCTGTATAATGGTAAAAGGAAATCTCTCGGAGGTTATATATATGAAAAAAATCAAGCGATTCCTGGCATTGCTACTGACGATAGCGATGCCCTTTTCCCTGCTGACGGCCTGCAGTGATGAAGACGAAACAACCGAACAAGAGCAAAAGGTAATCGGTACTTGCGCAGGCTACGACGTTCTGTATGAGGAGCTCCGCTACGTAACGCTCTCCTACAAGGAAAAATTTGAAGCGACCTACGGCACAGGTCTTTGGTCTAACCCCGAAACCGCCGCACAGTACCGCGGGAAATTGGAAAAAACGGTTTGGGATATCATGCGCAACAATTATGCGGTTCTGGCTCTTTGCGCCGATTACATGGACGAGGATCAGATGAACAGCGAAACGATCGACGAGGCTGTGGAGGAAAAGGTCACTGAAATGATCGAAGCTTACGGTAGCCGCGAAGCATTTGAGGCAGCCCTGACCGAGTTGAACATGACCGAGCATTTCATACGCTTTTGTTTCCGCGTTTCGGTACTGGAAAATGAGCTTTACTACATTCTGACAAGGGATCTGGGGCTCATTCAGAACGATCAGAACGTCTTTGCCGATTGGCTGGAGGACGGCAATGCCGTTTACGTTCAGCATATCTACGTTAGCAATGACCAAGGCGAGGACGTTGCGGCAAACCGCGCCAAGGCAGAAGAAGCCAGACGCCAGTTGATCGAGGGTGAAAAGACAGTAGAACAGTTGATCGCCAGCGCGATGAACGAGGATATGAACAACACAGCCCCCTATTATATTGTGCGTGACGTTTACACAGAGGTTATGGAAACCGCCGCCTTTTCTTTGGAAAATGACGGTGACGTAAGCGAAGTGGTTGAAACTCCCGACGGCTTTTACGTCCTGGTGCGTATGCCCGAGAGCGAGGCAACCTTCGTATCCAAGATCCCCTCTCTTTTGCAATCCTATCAGTGGGCAAAGCTGGAGGCGATGGTAGAAGAGAAAAAAGGAACCCTTGCCGTGGAACTGAACGACTACGGAAAAACCATTGATCTGGTACAGATGCAATAAAGACTTTGAAGGAAAGGAAGTGCGGACATGGCAATGAGACACCGTTTTCGCCGTCATCGAATGCGGTCAACCAAGAAAATACCGCCGATTGCCATTGTTGGGATCGTTTTGGTGGGAACCTTTCTCATCACGATCATCATAGGCAACCTGCTCCGCGCTTGGCTGGATGACGAAACCTATCAAAATTTGATCAACGGGGACGACACCCCCGCCGTTGAGGACGAATTCACGCCGACACGCGTTCGCAACGTCTATGCCTATCCCTTCACGCTGGGAGGAAACCTGTCCGAAATGGTAGGACAAACCTCCGCATCGGTGTGCCTCAATACCCCATCTGGAAAATTGACCTATACCTCTCCTGTTGGGACGAGATACAGTCTGCCGACTCAAAGCGACACGCCCTTGACACAATCAATGGCTGATCTTTGCACGCTGATCCCTTATGTAAGCGGTGTGTTTTATCCGCAAGCCTTGAACGAAACCAACGAATCCCTGCGATATGCGGCAACGAACGAGGAATGCGCGCTGCTGCACGAATTTATCACGGCAGGAGGCGGCGAGCTTCTGATTTGCGGATTGCCTTTGACGGCAGATCGCGCGGAGGCATCCATCACCTACCTCAAGGCTGTCAAAAAGACCGCGGGATCGGTTCCCGTGGGTGTAGCAGTGCCTTATGAGATCGCAACCGATCAAGCCAACTGGGAGCTTTTGGCGCGCCTGTTGGAAACGGTTGATTTCTGCGCATTGGATCTGACCGCGCAAACGATCGATGGCACGGAGGTCAACGAAATGGGAGTTCCCGTGGAGGCAAAGGAATTGTTTGACCGATGCTCCTACGCGATCAGCGCCTACTCTATGCGTCCGCTTTTCGAACAGTCGCAGGAAGCACTGATCACCGCGGCGATCATTACCGATAAACCGACATTTCAGGTTATTCGACAATCCGAGTCATGACCACCAGCCGTGCCGGTGGCTTGCACAAGCCCCCTTGGGGCATTTCACACGCTGAGCCTATAGGCTCGTCGAATGATCCGCCACCTGCGGAAGTTGCCCCACTGCCACAGATGTGGCAACTATCCTTTAGCCTCCCTTTACACAAGGGAGCCTCCGCTGCGGCGGGAACTGTGCAAAGCGAAAGCTTTTTGGAACCACCGGCTCTGCTGGTGGTTTTCGTTATACAAAATAAATGAAAAACGACCGCATTTTGCGGTCGTTTTTCACGTTTAAAATGCCCAGTTGCCGTTTTCAAACACCTGTACGCGTTTTCCGTCACGCGTAACGGCAACCACCGACAGATCCTTCGTACCGATCATAAAATCCTCGTGGATCATCGAATCGTTGATACCCTTTTGGTAGCACTCCTCAATAGTATACTTATCGTAATCCACCAAAGTGTTGGTAAAGCCGTGTCCCAGCGCCAGATGACACGCGGCATTTTCATCAAACAGCGTGTTGTAGAACAGGATTTCGGAATTGCGGATCGGGCTGTCATACGGCACCAGCGCAACCTCGCCAAGATATGCGGCCCCCTCGTCCATCGAGATCATCTCGCGCAAAAGTGCTTCATTCTTCTCGGCGTGAACCTCAACAGCCTTGCCGCCTTCAAATCGGATCGTAAAGTTTTCAATCAGCTCTCCGCGATAGGAAAGAGGCTTGGAAGCCACCACAACGCCCTCGGCAACACCCTTTTGCGGCGAGATAAAGACCTCCTCCGACGGAATATTGGGATTGAACCAAATACCGCTTCCCTGCGCCTGCTCAGCACCGCCCATAAACAGCGCATCCTTGATCATACCGATGCGGATGTTCGTACCGTTCTCGGAAGTGATCTCCAAGGAATCCACGCCAAGGCCGTTGAGATATTCACAGCGTGCGGCAATGTCCTTGTTGTGTGCGTCCCATGCGGCAATGGGATCGTCGGTTGCACGGGAAGTATACAAAATCGCCTCCCAAAGCTTTTCAACAGCGCGGGAACGAGTTTCATTCGGGAACACCTTTTTCGCCCAAGCCGCACCCGGGACAGCCGCAATGCACCATTGATATTTGTTCTCCATCGCGTCACGGTAAGGCTTAATGATCTTAAAGCGAGCCTGCGTTGCCTTGGAGATCTTCTCCTGATTCACACCCTTAAGTCCGTCGGGATCATCGGATTCCAAGAAAATGCGAACCGGCAAGGTCGCCAAACGGTTTTTCAGGCGTTCCTCCTCCCACTTCTCCACCTTGGAGAGCGTGGTCAGCGAGCGTTTTTTATAATCGACCTTGGTCAAGGGCAAATAGCTCCAATCCACGGTGACCTTTCGCGCACCTGCGGCATAGCACTCCTCTGCCAGCATTTTTACAAATTCGGGCTGATCCAGCGACGCTACGATCTCCACGTCCTGTCCCTTCTGCACATTACCGCCCTTTCGCGCGATCAGGCGGGCGTAGTTTCTCAATACAGTTTTTTTCATGGTTTCAATCCTTTCAACCGGGGAATTTATTTACTATAGTATTATACCATATCGTGGCAAATATTGCAACAAAAAACGCAAAAAAGGACAGATCCCCAACAGCTGGAGCTTACATTTTTTATTATTCCGTATATAAAAGAACGGTACCCATGCAATAACACATTTGTACCGTTTTGCGTAACAAATTCACTTGTTTTGTCTTTCTTTTTCTATTTCTTCTTTCATTCTCTTATAGAAATTGCGATATTCTTTTGTCGATTCCAACTCATAAATAATGTTAGCTTTTTCGTCAAGCAACAACACATCCCTGTTATTTAAGAAGAAAATCCAAGTATCCCCAATAGTTAGGCTAAAGTTCTTGTCTTTCGAATCCAGAATTTTTAAATTAGACCCCCCTTTGACTGTTTTCTCTACTTTGTGAAGGAACTTTTCATCAGCACCTTTGACATACTCACGGGTAACCATTTGTACCATTTCTTCACATGAAATTCTTTTGCTTTCTTTTTTGTTTTTTTCAAACATTTTCATAGTATTCTTACTCCTTAGTTTATTTAAACGGTATTTATTTTAAATATTAAACTTATTCTTCGTAGATGAGTATTCCGTCAGAACACTCCACGGATGTCCAACATTGAATTGTTTTAGAATCTTCATCATTAACCAAAGCAAGCCATTCATTTTTAGTTCCGCCGAAATGAAATTCCATTTCGCCATATTCCCAATCATTTAAGAAAACGGTTTTCAAAGAGCTTGGTAAATAAACAATTTCCGGATATCCGTAATCATCATAATCTATTAAGGCGCTGCAAGCCAAACCTACCGTTCCTTCTTTCAAGCGAATTTCGTTTGTTAATGTTTCCATTGATACTGCCCAGTTTCCAACATAATTTATATTGTTTTCGGTTGTCAATAAAGATGTGCCCTTAAAAGCTCCCTCTCCAACGAAATCCATTATGTCATTAATGGAAAACTTCTTCAGCTCAGTGCAACCCGCAAAAGCATCTTCCCTGATGTATTTGATCGTTGACGTATTATTTACTTCTTTCAAAGACGTACACCCGCTAAACGCCTCATATCCAATTTCCGTTATGTTTTCTGTAAGAGTAACGCTCGTGATGTCAGTACAGTCCTTGAATGCACCGTTTGATATTTCTGTTACAGGTTTCCCTTTGTATTTCTTAGGTATAACAATTTCCGCGCTTGAGACGGTGCCGCGTCCCCTAACAACGCAATAACCATCTACAAGAACATCAATTTCTAATTCACCGCCGCTACAAGAGGATAATGAGGCAATCATACAGCATAAAATGCTAAACACAAGAATAATACTAATTTTTCTCATAATTTTTCTGCAAACCTCATTTCTTATCAGTTTCCGTATGTCAAAGTTTCGTCTGTACAAATTACCGTAAATGAGAATGTATAATACGGGTACTCTTTGAATATTGTTTGCCACTGCGCCTTTGTTCCATCAAAATGAAATGTCATATAAGAATAGTTCGCATCAATTTCAATTGATCTTATCGTGCTTGGCAAAAAGACATCTTCAAGCATTTTTGTGCTGCCCGTTCGAAGTGCGCTGTCTGCCAATCCGACAGTCCCTTCACGAATCGAAACGTCGGTAAGCCCGGTTTCAACCCCAACTACCCAATTGTCCACATAAGTAACCGATCCTTCTGTTTCAAGCAAAGGCGTATCGTGAAAAGCATTTTTTATGAATGTATCCATCTTTTCAGGAATGTCAAAAGCCTCCAAAGAAGAACAACCGGCAAATGCAAGTTCACCAATCATGGTTAAATTTGATGGTGTATTGATTGTTTTGAGTGCAGTGCATCCCTCAAAAGCGCTCAATTCAATAAATTCTACAGTGTCGGGCAAAGTAATACTGGTTATGTCAGTACACCCTTTAAAGGCTTCATCGCCGATTCCAAGAACGGGTTTCCCTTTATACTTTTCGGGTATAACCAATTCTGTATCCGTAATTTCGCCACGTCCTGATATCTTGTATCCGTTAGAATACTCTTCGTATTCAAACGTTGGTTCCCCGCAAGAAACCAAGCATAAAAGCAGTATGCTCATAAGTGCAATAACCAAGATGATATGAAGTTTTTTCATAGATTTACCCTCGTTCTATTTATGAATTATTTATGTCAATCAGCAAGTTTGCTGTAACATACAACAAGTAACACAACTGTCGTTATGTTGCACTCATTCTCGATGTTCGCATCGGGATTTTTATTTTATATAATAAGCTTCATATACTCCATTTTCATTTTATCAATGCTAAACCCTTTCCTATATCATTATTATAGTACAAATATTTACTAATGTCAATAGTAAACTTGTTTACTTGTTATAATATTTACAAATATGTAACAAAGGGATTGTGAAATGGCTGACTATATCAAAAGAATTCGTGATCTTCGAGAAGATCACGATAAAACACAACAGGAAATTGCAACAGTATTGGCTACCTCCCAAACAATGTATGCAAGATATGAGCGTGGAGCCAATGAACTACCTATAAGACATTTAATTACTCTTTGTAATTATTACAAAGTAAGCGCAGACTATATTTTGGGACTAAAGGACACGCCCAAATAACACATGCATTGCGTAAGTTTCATCCGTATAAAAAGAAGCACTGCGGCTATCCCAGCCACAACAAAAGGCACCCGCATGGGTGCCTTTTGTTGTGATGTAACGCCAATTTAGATGCAAAACCGTGTGTGGCTAATTAAGATGCGCCTCGGTTTTGCAGAAGGTACAATAACACCTTGGCGATGATGGGAGTTAAAAAGGTTCCGCGTTCTACCGGGCTTTTAACGCCATGCTTGCAAACGAAAGCCTATGTAATCAGATATTTCTTATTAAATTCTCTTACGACGGATTTGATAAAACTGTCAATCCTACTATCGCAAAAGCGCTTGATGTGTTCTGGGATTTCTTTGTAATAAGCTTCTGCGATGCCACCCGCGGTGTGCTGCATGGTTTCCACTGCAAAGCTGTTTCCGATAAATAAAATTTTCAGAGAATCCGTATTCAAATCTCCTTTGGTTTATTATAGGAGAGAAAGCCAGCAAGGAAGCGTGATCAACGAGAAAACGTGAGTAATCAAAGCCAAGCGCGCACCGGGCTTGCAATCCTCGCCAATGAGTTTGGGAAATACGATCGTATTCAGTCCGCATGGCATACAGGTGATGATCAGCACCATCGGTGCCAGCCAATCCAAACGCGCTCCACGGCAGATAAGATACGCCACCGCGGGAATCACAATCAAACGCAAAGCACTAAAAATATACGCGGTTTTATTAGACAAAAGATCTTTGAATGCAAATGTGGAAAGCGTGATACCTGTCAAGAGCATACTCAAAGGGCCTACGCAAGCCGATGCCGAAGAAACAACGGTGGTCAGCATATCGGGAAGCTTCCATTTGCAAAGTCCGAATACCAAACCGATTACAATCGCAACGGTAATCGGATTGAGCAATCTCTTGATGGGATTTTTACCGCCCGTGAGCATCGCATACCCAACTGTGTAGGTGTAAAAGATGAACGGAATCGCAAACAGCATAAACTCTGCCAAGACGCTTTCTCCGAAAACCGATTCGATCAGCGCATATCCAAGGTATGCGTAGTTTGCAATCGCAACCGAATACGCATAAACCTTTTGCTCATACTTCTTTTTGGTCAAGAGCCTCGAAACGAAGTGCGCAATCACCACTAGAATCGCAAGAACGATAACCGATGACAGCAGCAGAATGGAATGATCTGCCAAATACGAAACGGTCACGTTGTTGGCAAAGGTACTGAACACCTTGCATGGCAAGAATACATTGACCAACAGCACAGAGATGATATCACTATGCGGCGCCTTTTCCTTTTTGATCTTTCCCACCAGCCAGCCAACCAGCAGAAAAATATATAAAATGGAAAGTTGCTTGAATATAACCTGCAAGGAATCACCTCCGATTCGAATTTCAATGTATTATATCATACATAGAAAAAGCTGTCAACAGAAGAAGTTAAAAAGAGCAAAAAAAGTAAAATCGACCGCAAAAAAATTCAAATCTGCTACCCCAGGCACAACAAAAGCCACCCGATCGGGTGGCTTTTGAAATAGCGGGGGGATTGATTTGGGTATCGATTCGGGGCGCAACGCCATGCTTGCAACGAGTCCTATATAGTTTGTATTAATTATTTAGGCTCTTTGCCACAATCTTATAATATTGTTTTAATGCTTTTGAATATTCTTCTTCAGTTACCTTAAAATTACACTCTGCCATTTCGATGTATTCTTTCTTTGAAAGTTTATCATGTATTTTTTCGTAATTGCGTATATTAAATTTCTTAGGAAATAATTTAATCGCTTCAGATGAAAGCAAGAATTGATTGCTTGACAATTGGATTAGACCGCTTTTTTGTAATTTTTCTAATGAGTCATTTAATTCGTTCAAGGTAAGAATGATGCGCTCATAACAGTCAATCATTCCAATCCACTTAACAAGTTCTATTTGATTGTTCTTATATATTACTGATAAAACAAGAACATCAATGTTATTAAAAAGAGTTCCCATATTCAACCCGCCTTTTTAATTTGTTGCTACTACATTATACCACAGCTTTGTAAACTTTTCAACCGTTTCGCAAGTCGAATCTGTCCACATGTTTGGTGCTGTGCGGGGGGAGCATTTGTCGATAGCAGGATATTCGCCTGCGGCGAAGATTCGCTCGCCCTGCGCCTGACAAGCGAGCTTGTCGATCTTCGGGCGGCGAATGCGGACCTACATCGTGTGCTTTGCACACGATAGGGGAAATCGGGCTGCTACCCCAGCCACAAAAAAGGCACGCCGCTGGCGTGCCTTTTTTGTGGCTGGGGTAGCAGGATTCGGACCTACGAATGCCAGAGTCAAAGTCTGGTGCCTTACCGCTTGGCTATACCCCATTATGTGGTTTTCTCAGAACATTCCAATTATACCACAAGAATTGTCCCCTGTCAAGTCTTTTCTTGTCGGTTGCCAAAAAATTCTTTTTTGCTCTTTACTCTTCACTCAAACTATGTTATAATAGATAGCGTTGAATACTTTTGAAACAGGAGTAACTGTCTTGCAATCAAAATCGCTATCCAAAAATTTCACCGAGGGCAATATTCCGCGACAACTGTTGCTCTTCTCGCTCCCCTTTATGGCATCCAACGCCATGCAGGTTCTCTACAGCACCATTGATATGATCATTGTCGGGCAGTGTGTCGAGCCCGAAGCCGCAGCTCTGTCGGCTGTGTCGCAAAGCAGTCAGATCGTCAACTTCGTCACCATGATCTGCTTGGGCTTCTCCAATGCGGGACAAGTCCTGATCGCGCAGGCACTTGGCGCGCAAAAGAAAAAAGAGATGAACCATATCATGGGCACGCTGTTCGTTTTTGTCTCACTGTTGGCACTCGTTCTATCGGCAGGGATTCTGATTGCCGCAAACCCGATTCTGACCGTTATGAACATCAAGGATCCCGCTACCAGAAGTATGGCAATGGACTACCTCACAATCTGCGGCGCAGGTCTTATTTTCACCGCAGGCTACAACATGGTCTCGGCAGTCCTGCGCGGAATGGGTGACGCAAAGCGACCGTTTCTGTTCATCGCCATCGCATCGGTGGTCAACCTTGTACTTGACATCGTTTTCACAGGCTTTTGGGGCTGGGGCGTTGCGGGTGCCGCATGGGCAACCATCATCGGGCAAGCCGTTTCCTTCCTCTTCTCGCTCTTTTATCTTTTCCGCAAGCGCGAATCCTTTGGCTTTGATTTCAGACTGAAAAGTCTCATGCCCGTTCGAAAATACGTTGGCATGATCACCTCGCTCGGAACTCCGATGGCGATCCAATCGGGCTGTATCAATCTCTCCATGCTGTTCGTCAACTCGATGATCAACACCGTTGGAATCTTCGAATCGGCAACCTTTGGCGTTGGGATTCGAATCGACGACATCATCAGCAAGATCTCGCAAGGAATTCAATATGCGGCAATGCCGATGATCAGCCAGAACATCGGAGCAGGCAAGCAAACGCGAGCCAAGCAGGTGGTTTGGTACGCGATCCTGATTGCGGGGATCTTCACCGTGGCTTGCATGATCCTTTATCTTGTTTTTGGCAACGAGCTCTTTTCTATCTTTTCCGATGATCCCGAGGTACATCGGCGTTCGGGCGTATTTATCAAAGCCATTCTTTGGATGTTCCCTGCTTTTGCCGTTATGCGCGGCAGCGGCGCATTCATTCAAGGCATCGGGAACGCCAAGCTTTCCATGGTACTGGCGCTGTTGGACGGTGTGATCCTGCGAATCGGACTCAGTTGGCTGTTTGGCATTGCCTTTGGCTGGGGCTTCTTCGGCTTTGTTTTGGGCTACGCATTGGCTCCATACGGATTTGCTATCCCCGCCATGATCTATTTCCTGCTTGGAAAATGGAAGAACCGTAAAACACTTGCCGAGGAGCTTTGATTTTCAAGGAGGCACCTATGAAATTAGAAGAAAGAAACCAATCCATGCGCACGTTTTTTAACGAAAAAGCAGATGGATACGATGCGGTGCATGCGAAACTGATGGACACCAAAAACGCACTCACCGCCGCGATCCCCACGCAAGCGAAACGCTTTTTGGATCTTGGAATCGGAACGGGGCTTGAGCTGTTTGATCTTTTCGAGCGGATCCCCGACGCGCAAGTGACAGGAATCGACATCAGCGAGGGGATGCTGGAGATTTTGAAATCTCGCCCCTTTGCCGATCGGCTGACCGTTATCAACGGCAATTTCTTTGACGTAGATTTTGGAAACGGCTACGATGCCGTGATCTCATCCTCCGCACTGCACCACTTCCCTGCCGAGGATAAAGCAATTCTTTACAAACAGATCTTTTGTGCATTGAAGCCGAACGGTTGGTTTCTCAATTCCGATTGCATTTGCAACACAAAGCAAGAGGAAACCGAGGCGTTTGCCCATTACGAGGCAAACAAACTGATCGAAGCCCATATCGATACTCCGCTTTCCGTACAAACCGAAACCAATCTTTTGCAAGCTGCAGGCTTTTCATCGCTTCACTTCACCGATCTGGAAAATCCGCGCTACAAGCTTTTGATCGCAAAAAAATGAACCACCCCTAACCCAAGAAAATAAAAATCCCCCCGTATAACGGGGGGTAATTCAGTTTCGGGCATAGCCCTAATACTACTGGCGGCGCACAAGTGCGCTTTTTATTGGCCTGTCAGCCATGCAATCGTTACTTGCCACCCGTAAACGGGTTCCACTGTGAGCCTCCCTTGTGTAAAGGGAGGTGGCATTTT
>JAFTKI010000102.1 GCA_017453335.1 Clostridia bacterium | reverse complement strand
GCCGGATTTCCAAAAGCTACTCAAGTGTGGGGTAGTTACTGTCGACGGTGATGACAAAGTATTAAATATGACAGAAAAGGCTTCCAATCCGGCTACACACTGGTGCTGTCCTCCGTTTTATTACTATACTAAGGAAGACGCTGCTCTTGTGCAAAAGGGACTTGCAAATGGATGCGGAAAGGATGCTCCGGGAAGTTATATTGTATGGTTGTGTAAGCAAACTACCGTTCACGCTATGGAAATGCCCGGAAAACGCTTTGATATCGGAAACATTGAAAGTTACGAAAAGGTAAAGGCAGAATATAAGGGAATTACGAATTGAAATTGAAACAACAAGAACCGAAGCTATATGACAATATGTCAAACAGCTTCGGTTCTTGAGTTATACGGCAGCAACGTGCTGATTCGCGTAATACGCCGAGCGGAAACCGACGGCGTCCCCCGAAAAGCTTCTGGGATCGTCAAAGCAGGTCTTGAATATTCCCGAATTCAGCCCCTGTCCCCAGCGACCGCCGCGAAATGCGATCCGCTCATCGGCGCCATTGTTTGCGTACAAGGATACTTCCTTGAGCTCCTCGTCGTCGCGGTAAGGAAGATCTGCTAATGCATATAGGATCTCCTTTGATTTCTGACAGATAGATGAGTCTGCGGTAACGTCGAGAAATGGGCAAAATCTAAAGCTATCTACAGGGCTTGTTACCCGGTCGGTTAGGTATACCCATTTGTCATTTATATAATCTAATTTTATACTGTTTGGGGTAGTACCTTTTCCGTCGGGGATAATAAATTCTCCGCTCGTGCCGTCAATAGCGCGCCAATCGAGCGAGCTTTGCGATTGAGAGTAACTTGTGGATGCTCCGTCGTTGTTCGGGAGTATTTGAAGCTCTCCGAAAACGAGCCGCATTCCTCCTACCCATTCCCAGACGTTTGCATTGAGATCGTAGATTCCGTCGGTACTGCGGTTATGACTCCATTCTATCGGTCCCGTTCCCGTGGCGGTTCGGCACATGGATTTTTCTGCGTCATAGTAGGAGATTCTTGCGACCCTGTGTTCTTCACGTATATCCTTGCCCATAGCGTTGTTGCCAAATGGAAGCATATGGTTCTTTTGACACCAAAGGGCGATCGCGCCCCACTCCATAGCAGTCATAAGATGAAAGCCCTTGCCCTTGGAAGAACAGGCAGCGATGGCGGCATCAAAATCTACGTGTGTTGTTGGATCTTTATCGGGAAGAGAATATGCGCGACCGTCGACGAGCACGTTTTGAAATTTTGAGATATAAATGCCGTCAAGCTCTCCGCCGTCAACAATAAAAGCGGGGTGGGGAATATGTGATGCCCCGTCTATTACCTCGTCGAGATAGAATTTTTTTACGTAGACCATTACCGATGGCTTTCTCAGATCGTCAACGATAACGCAATTTTTTTGAAATTTTTGCTCTAGATCAAATCTGTTCATTGTATCCTCTATAGATTTTTGCACTGAGTTATCCACTTGATTTCTGTTTACAATGCTTACTATATCATATAAAAAAGATACTGTCAATAGAGTGGAGAAAAGTTTTTTAAGACATATTGGGGAGAGTAAATTTTACTAATGCGGATAAGATATCGATATTAAAACAGAACTTACGAACCTTAGTTTGCCGCTCTTTGTAAGATATAAGCGGAAGAGTAGTGCTAAGCGGCAAACAACCAATGCTTACGCATTGGAGAGGCTCAGCGTCAGATAATCTCATAAAACAAGAACAGACCGAGCGATCTGTTTTTGTTTGGTGCGGGTAACAGGACTTACGAACCTTAGTTTGCCGCTCTTTGTAAGATATAAGCGAAAGAGTAGTGCGAAGCGGCAAACAACCAATGCTTACGCATTGGAGAGGCTCTGCGCCAGATAATCTCATAAAACAATAAAGGATAGGCAAAAGCCTATCCTTTATTGTTTGGTGCGGGTAACAGGACTTGACCCTGCACGAAGGTAACCTCACTAGAACCTGATGGTGATGTTACCTCGGTGAAATATAATTGCTGTGCGCTCAGGGTTGTTTGTGTTTGTTTCTATAATCCGACGGTGTGGTGCCTGTTTGATCGCGAAATTCACGGTCAAAGGTGCGTAATGAAGAAAATCCGCACGTATCAGCAATCTCCTGTATGCTTTTAGTATCTGCCCTCAACAATTGTTTGCTCTCTATGATGCGTAGGTTGTTTATATACTGTCTGAATGAGATTCCAACCCTGCGCTTGAAAAATTTTGAAATGTATGCGTAATCATATCCAAGATCAAAAGCGGCGTCGCGCAAAAGACAGCTATTGCAGAAATTTTTTTCTGCAAAAAGGAGTAGCGCAACAAGAAGCTTATTTTCGTTTTTGTTTGATTCTTTAACGTATTTTCTGCCTTTTTCAAATTCACCGCAAATAAAATAGGCAAGAGATTTTTTGTGAAAAATATTCTCCAAAATTACATTTTCGGGTAAGCTACAAATAAATTTATTGTCAGTAGGTATACTGCTTTCGTTACTTTTATAAAATTCAGCCACAATATCGGAAGAAAAGATGCACATACGAATATGTCCTTTCTCGATTGAAGTATACGAGTGTGGCTGTAACGGAAAAACGAGAACAGATTCACCATCTTTCAGTACGTACTTTTGATCTCCGACGCATACTTCGGTTGACCCGTGTATCTGTTCAAAATATTCAAATGAACGGTGAATATGTATGGGAAAGTTCAATTTTATGCCTTTTGATATAATAAATTCGTTTTCACTTAATGAATGGATAGATTCAAAAAACATATTTCCTCCCAAAAAACTAATTTTGTCTTATATTATACTATTGATTGTATTGTGTATCAAGTGGAATTTTGTTAAAATTATGTTGTAATCAAAAAAAGAAAGGAGCGCAATAGCTATGAAAAAAGCATTGATATTTTGGGGCGGTTGGAACGGGCATGAACCTGAAAAGGTTTCTTTGAGATTTCAAGCACTTCTTGAGAAAAACGGATTTTCGGTAGACCGTTACGAAGGACTTGAACGTTTGGAAGACAGAGAAAAACTTCTGACATACGATTTAATCGTCCCTTGTTTTACAGGCGGTGTTCTGCCACGTGAGAGTGAAAAAAATGTGTCTTATGCGGTCAGCCGTGGTGTTGGAATGGCTGGGTGTCATGGGGGAATGTGTGATTCGTTCAGAAACTCTACCGAATGGCAATTTATTACAGGCGGTCAATGGGTAAGTCATCCGGGTGGTGACGGTGTTACATATACTGTAAATATTCACAGAGGCACGAGTCCTATTATTGATGGAATTGAAGATTTTGAGGTTACATCAGAGCACTATTATCTCCATATCGATCCGTCGGTTGAAGTTCTTGCTTCAACACGCTTTCCGCTGGTTAATTTTTATCACGCGGCAAATAAACCCATTGATATGCCTGTGATATGGACGAAATATTGGGGAATTGGTAGAGTTTTTTATTGCTCACTGGGACATCATGATGATGTATTTGACAACTCGCCGTCAGCAAGCGTGCTGATGGAGCGAGGTATGCTATGGGCTGCGGACGGAAAGGCTTATGCCGCGAAACAAAATCTTGACTTAACACAATATGATAACAATGCTAAAATGTATTAAGGTCTATTTAGGAGGTAGGTTGCTATGATGAATATAGGAATGGTTGGCGTAGGCTGTATTAGTGGGATTTATCTTAAAAATTTTGCCGAGACCTTTAAAAATGTAAAACTTATTGCGGTGTGCGATCTTATCAGAGAGCGTGCCGAAACAGCACAAAAAAAATACAATATTCCGAAGCTGTATGATACAATGGAAGAACTTTTTGCCGATCCAGAGATTGATATTGTTCTCAATTTAACTCGTCCGTATCAACACTTTGAGGTTTCCAAGGCTGCTCTTCTTGCTGGCAAGCACGTTTATTCCGAGAAACCTTTGGGAGCTGATTTGGAAGAGGGAGCAGAACTTGTAAGACTTGCTAAAGAGCTTGGACTGTGGATAGGTGGTGCTCCCGATACCTTTATGGGGGCGGGTATCCAAACCTGTCGGAAGTTTATAGATGAGGGACGGCTTGGTGATGTGATCGGTGGAAGATGTGTTATGGCACATCACGGTGTTGAAAGTTGGCATCCCGATCCCGATTTCTACTATCAGCGCGGAGGAGGACCTCTGCTTGATATGGGGCCTTATTATATTACCGCATTGATCAATCTGTTAGGTGAGGTGAAGCGCGTGTACGGTACCTGTCGCACGACCTTTGCTGAACGCTTGATCACGGCAGAACCGCACATAAATGAGATAATTAAGGTCAACGTGCCTACGCACTATGAATGCCTATTGACATTTGCTTCGGGAGCGACCGTTTCGTTCCTTACTACTTTTGATCTTTACGATGCAAAACAGGCAAACATTCAATTGTACGGTACTAAAGGAAACCTCTATGTTCCTGACCCTAATTGTTTTGGAAATCAAAAGGGAATGCGTTTCCTGAACGGCGATACAAAGGAGGAAGAAGAATTATCTCTTGAGTTTGATTACAATGAAAATTCTCGGTGTCTCGGTCTTGCGGATCTCGCCGCGGCGATTGAGCATGGAAGATCGCCCAGAGCTTCATATCTTCAGACCTATCATGTGCTTGAGGTTATGACAGGAATTATTAAGAGTGCGGAAACGGGCAACCCTTATGAAATGACGACACACTTTGAGCGCGAAGCGCCCATGGATCCATCTCTTCCGCACGGAATACTGTGAGAAATTTGTAAGTAACAAAAAGACAGGGAGGCAAATGCCTTCCTGTCTTGATGCGGGTAAAAGGACTTGAACTCTCCACAAACGCCGCGTATGATGCAGCGGGATTCCATTGTTATATTTGCGCGGCGTTCCGGGCGTTTTGCAAGCAAAACGCGCGTGAAGAACCGTAGACTTTTATCAACACGAAAAAACGCTTCGCATTCGGACTTGAACTCTCCACATCGCGCCTTTTTCACTTACCATAAATATTTAACACATTTTAGCGCGGTGAACGGTTACGTTGCGCTCGGTACGAGCGCATTCCGCAAGCGGAACCCGAACCGTTCGGTGGGATTCTGCGTGACCGATTACCCGCACCAAAAAGAACAGGACACCAACAGGTGTCCTGTTCTTTTTGGTGCGGGTAAGAGGACTTGAACCTCCACGAAGTTGCCCCCACTAGAACCTGAATCTAGCGCGTCTGCCAATTCCGCCATACCCGCATATGAAGTTGCCCTTTCATTTTTACACGGAGTGAGGTCTCCGAGACGGTGCTTGTTACAGCATACTCCGTTTGGTGTTCCGCATCGGAACGAGTAACATTATACCACACCTGTTTCGTTTTGTCAATAGTATTTTTCTATTTTTTTGAAAAATATTTTTTTATTTTTCAGAACTTTTTTTGGAAAAGCTATTGACATTTTGGGAAAAAGGTGTATAATATAAACGTTGCGCACAATAGTGCTTGATACGCGGGAGTGGCGGAACTGGCAGACGCGCACGTTTGAGGGGCGTGTGGTTCACACCGTACGGGTTCAAGTCCCGTTTCCCGCACCATAAAAAAGGCAATCGCTGATGCGATTGCCTTTTTTATCGCGCGGAAACGGTTGTGCGAACTCTACCGCCGCGAAGCGGCAGTACAGTGAGCGAAGCGAACGTTGTTCAACGTCTCGTTTCTTTTACCAATACCTACCTGCTTTGTCGTTCGGAGGCAACCTCATGGAGGTTCAAGTCCCATACAAAAATCACCCGCCGTCTGTAATAGACAGCAGGTGATTTTTTGTTTATTTCGGATGAAGGATCAAATCAAAAGTTCAAATTGAATCGCCCTCATTTATTTCCACCTCGGCGTCAGGACGGTATCCTCACGAACCGTAATATAGGAAGTGGTGATTTTTGTATTTCCGTGATACCAGCCATCAAAGGTATACCCTGTTCTGGTAGGTGTGGGAAGATAGAAGGTTTCACCTGCGGCAACCGCAGCGGTCACTTGACTGCCATAGCTGTAGGATACGCTTGCGCCGTTTCCGATGCTGCCATCTGTTGAAGGATCGGCAATCACCGAGGAGGTCGGCTTCGAAATTCCGCTGACATGCAAGGTTACATATCCTGCAGAGCTTGCGCTATACGCCTTGAATCCAATGTAGTAAAGCTGTCCTGCCATAACGGTATATGTATATTGGAAGTTTGTATCGTTTCCCGAATCGTCGTCGCTTACCAATTGCAGCATCGAAGCGCTATACAAAAATCCGCGCGTATCGTAGTTACCGTTCGTGTAAACGGTTACCGTACCGCTCACCAACGGAACGAAGGCATAATACTGCATTGAAGTTCCGTAAAGATACGAGGAAACCGAGGTTCCGACATTGATCACAGCGCCCTTCGAATTAACTTGCCACTGTGCGTAGAGTGTCAGATCGAACGTCAGGCTTCCCGTAAAGCTGTATCGGTTTGTACATGCCGAATCCGTATACCAACCCGAGAACACGTACCCGCTTCTTGTGGGGATATCGGGATACCCGAAGGTGGCTCCCTTTGCCAGATAGATCTCCTGCGATTGAGCGCCGGAATAGTTATAATTCAGCGTAACCTTCACGTTCGCCGCAACGTTATTGAGTGTCAGCAGATAACCGCTTTTCTCCCAGTTTGCAGTGTAAGAGCGGTTTCCGGTGCTTCCCTTGGGCAAGGTAACGTTTACAGTCGGTTCGTTCAATCCCGTTCCCGTCCAGCCAATGAAGGTATAGCCCTCTCTGGTCGGGTTATTCAGGGTAAAGCCCTCCCCTGCCGAGCTGTATTGCGTGGGATTGCCCTTTGAAAGCGTACCGCCCGCCAGATCGTACTCGATCCGATAGGTTCCGGTTCCCCACTCGGCAATCAGAGTCACTTCCAGAAGCGACTCTCCGTCAAAGCTGTAGGAATAGGATTCCATACGCCATTTTTCAAGAACCATGCCCTCGCGCTCAATATTCCTCAAGCCCTCGAATGAGGCTCGGTTATGATAGGAATAAACCGTTCCGACATCGTCGGAGCCGTTGCGATAGGTGATTTTCACGGGGACTTCCGCATCCAACACCGCGCCGATTCCCTCTTCTACGTATCCGTTCTCTATTTGCAGGATCGCCTTGATCACCCGGATCTTCTGTGCATTGGTGCCGTAATCGCTGTAGTCGTTATAGATCAGCAGAGCATTCTGATGTTGGTTCTGACGCAACATTTCGTCTGCCTGCGAGGTTTGATACATGGGAATGAAGAAAAGGAAGGTCAGCACAATGGCAGCAACAAGCAAAACCGCAACGACCGAAAGGATCACGATCAGACCTTTCTTCTTTTTCGTGTCTTTACGGACAGGAGGCGTCTGCTCATCCGAGCCATCCTTGATTTCTTCTTGGTAAGAAGCGGTCGGGGTCTCCTCAACGGACGCACCGTAAACTTCTGCCGCGCTCTGCTTTACCGTTTGATCCAAAACCACGGTATCCGAATCGGTTGGGGGATTCTGTGATTGCGCAGGCGGTTGAGGAGCAGCCGCAGGAGGGTTCGGAGGGACGAATGTCGGGACTGTTGCTCCGTTTCCCGTATTTCTTGGCTGAATAGGTCTTCCGCAGCCTCCGCAAAAAGCTGCATTCGGTGAGTTTGGCGTACCGCAGAATCCGCAAAAGCGTTTTTGAGGGGGCGGTGTGCTTGGAGTGGCTCCCGAATTCCCTGCTTGGTTTGTCACCGAGGACGGATTTTGCATTCGTCCCGTGCAACCGAGCGTTGCGCAGGATCCGTAGGCGGCAAAGCAGGCCTTGTGATGAAAGGTTCCGCAAGTGCTGCAAACAACAACGTCATCGCTTGCCGAAAATGCGGAACGGCAATAGGGACAGTATTTTCCGAGATATGGATACATCTTTCTGTAAACTCCTTCTTTTAAGTTCATGGTGTCACGCGTATCGGTTCTCACCTAGCAATGCTCCGTTTCAACCACCTTATTATACAACCTTTTCAACGCGCTTTCAAGTGCTTTTAACCAAAAATGTAAACGTTTTTTCAAAAAAACAAAATTACTCTTGACTCAAAAAAAACAATGTGCTATAATGATGCATCATCGGCGCGATATCTTGATTCTGTTTTATTTTTTATTTTGCGAGGAACCGTTTTATGTCTCTCAACCGCGATAAGCTTCGGAACACAACCGTTTGGCTGTGCATTTCGGCTGTTTTTATGGCGTTCAATGTCATTATGTGCTCGTTTTATATTCCTGTCCCCGGGGGACAGCTTTATCTGTGCGATGCCGTGATCTGCTCGGCGGCAATGCTGCTCGATCCCGTTTTGGCATTTGTTGTGGGCGGAGTCGGCGCTTTTCTGGGAGATCTGTTTTTCTATCCCGAGGCCATGTTTGCGTCTCTCCTGATTCACGGTCTGCAAGCCTTTTTCGTATCGCTGTTTACCAACCGCATCTTCAAAAAAAAGCCGCGTCTCGGCTCGCTGATCGGCATCCTGATCGGGGCTGTGATCATGGTGACGGGATATACCGTTTGGAGACGTCTTGTGCTGGGATCGTGGGCCGCTTCGCTCCCCGTTGCCCCCTTTGAAGCACTGCAAGCGGCGATCGGCGGTATCCTTGCAATGTTCATTGTTTGGAAGTGCGGAATCTACAAGCTGTTCAAAAGACTGACAAAAAGACTATAAACCAAAAGAGCAAGAATTCGAGAAGGATCCCGATATTCTTGCTCTGTTTGTTTTCTACGGATCAATGGTCAGGCCTGCTCCAGAAGCGCCAAAATCTGTGCCTTTGGGCGTGCACCCGCCACCTGCTGTACAACCTTGCCCTCTTTCATAACCACCAGCGTGGGAATGTTCATCACGCCGAATTTCTGTGCAAGCTCGGGCTCGTTGTCAACGTTGATTTTTCCAACCAGATACTGTGCGTTCTCTTCGGCGATCTCGTCCACGATCGGAGAGACCATACGGCAAGGACCGCACCAATCGGCATAAAAATCAAGCAAAACAGGCTTTTCGCTCGCCTGCACCGATGCAAAATTCTCTTTTGTTACATTCAAAACTGCCATGGTAAAATCCTCTCTTTCCTTTGATTTTTCATTTTTCCTCACAGAGATCTCTGTGCATTTTTCATCATTTTAAGTTAGCATTTGCTAACTTTAGTTTATTATACCCTATCCGAAAAGCTTTGTCAACTGTTTTTTATATTTTTTTGCGCAAAGAGCGTGTTTTTCCTCCCTCTGCGTTGCGGCACGCCTTCGGTTTGCTCAAAGTTGCACATTTTTCGCATTTTTCGGTAACTTTTTTCTATATTTAAAATCAGCCTTGACAGCACTCGGAAATCGTCCTATAATTATGGTGTATGATTATGCGCATACGCGCAAGACAAGAGAAGAAAGGAATTTACGATTATGTATGATATTGCCGTGATAGGTGCCGGAGTGGTGGGCGGTATGATCGCCAGAACGCTTTCGGCATACGATCTCAAAATCTGCATCCTCGAAAAGAACCATGACGTTGCAATGGGGGCAAGCTGTGCCAACTCTGCTATCGTTCACGCAGGCTTCGATGCAAAGGAAGGAAGTCTGAAAGCAAAGTTGAACGTTCGCGGCTCCGAAATGATGGAGCAGGTTTGCCGTGAGCTTGGTGTGAAATACCAAAACAACGGCTCCCTCGTGATCGGATTCTCCGAGGAGGATGCTGAAACCGTAAAATCGCTTTACGTACGCGGTGTTGCAAACGGCGTTCGTAACCTCAAGGTTCTTGACAGTGAAGAACTGCACAAGCTCGAGCCCAACGTTTCCAAGAACGCGATCTGCGCACTTTGGGCGCCCACGGGCGGTATTGTTTGTCCTTATGAACTGACCATCGCGTCGATTGGAAACGCAATGGACAACGGTGCTGAGCTGGCTCTGGATTTTGCAGTCAGCGAAATCCGTGATGCGGGCGACCATTTCGAAATCGTTTCTCCTGCAGGAACCGTTGAAGCAAAGTATGTCATCAATGCGGCAGGTCTTTTCTCGGACGAGATCGCAAAAATGGTTGGCGACGATTCTTTTACCGTACATCCCCGCCGCGGCGAATATGTCCTGTTGGATAAGGAATGCGGCACTCTCGTAAAGCACACCATTTTCCGTACCCCCAGCAAAATGGGTAAGGGTATTCTGGTCTCCCCCACCGTTGACGGAAACCTCTTGACAGGTCCCACCTCCGTGGACATGGAAGACAAGACCAACAAGGCTACCACCGCCGAGGGCTTGGCACTCGTTATGCGTGAGGCAGGTGAGAACGTAGACGGTGTACAGTTTGGCAAGACCATCACCTCCTTCTGCGGACTGCGCGCAGTCGGCAGCACGGGCGACTTCATCATCAATATGCCTCGCGACCGCTTCGTGAACGTGGCAGGTATTGAGTCCCCCGGTCTTTCCTCTGCTCCCGCGATCGGTGAGTACGTGGTTGAGTTGCTGAAGAATGCAGGTATGACGCTGAATGCAAACGCAAGCTTTGATCCCATGCGTGAGGCAGCACACGCCTTCCGCGAGGCTTCGATCGAAGAAAAGAACGCCATCATCAAAAAGGATCCCGCATACGGCCGTATCGTATGCCGTTGCGAAACCGTAACCGAGGGTGAGATCCTGCACGCGATCCGTACCAATCCCAAGCCCCGTGACCTGGACGGTGTCAAGCGCCGTACCCGCGCACAGATGGGACGCTGCCAGGGCGGCTTCTGCTCTCCTTACATTGTGGAGATGCTGGCAAAGGAAATGGAAGTTCCTTATGAAGAAATCACTAAGTTCGGCGGTAAATCGCTGATCAACGTCGGCAAGACCAAGGAGGTAAAGTAAGATGAGACAGATCGACCTCGTAATCATCGGCGGCGGTCCCGCCGGTATGAGTGCTGCCGTTGCGGCTTATGAAAGCGGCGTCCGCAATATGCTGATCCTTGAGCGTGACGCTCATCTTGGCGGTATTCTCCAGCAGTGTATCCACAACGGCTTCGGTCTGCACCGTTTCGGCGAAGAGCTGACCGGCCCCGAGTATGCTTGGAGATACGAAAAGCAGGTTCGTGAGCTGAACATTCCCTATATGCTCAATACCATGGTATTGGATATTACGCCCGATAAGATCGTTACCGCTACCAACTGCGAAGAGGGTGTGTTCCAGATCCAGGCAAAGGCTGTGATCCTTGCAATGGGCTGCCGTGAGCGTGCCAAGGGTGCTTTGAATATTGCAGGTAGACGTCCCGCAGGTATTTACAGCGCAGGTACCGCGCAGAAATATGTCAACCTCAAGGGCTATATGCCCGGTAAGAATGTCGTGATCCTCGGTTCGGGTGATATCGGACTGATCATGGCGCGCCGTATGACACTGGAGGGCGCAAAGGTTCACGCAGTTTGCGAGCTGATGCCCTATTCGGGCGGCTTGGCAAGAAACATCGAGCAGTGCCTGAACGACTTTAACATTCCCCTGCGTCTGAGCCATACTGTTGTAGAGATCCACGGTAAGGAAAGACTGGAGGGCGTTACCATTGCAAAGGTAGACGAGCGCCGCCGTCCCATCGCAGAAACACGCGAATATATCCCCTGTGACACTCTGCTTCTGTCGGTTGGTCTGATTCCCGAAAACGAGCTTTCCAAGACAGCAGAGGTTGCGCTTGACCGCGTTACCAGCGGTGCTGTGGTAGACCAGGATCGCCAGACCGCCGTAGAAGGCATCTATGCTTGCGGAAACGTACTGCACGTACACGACTTGGTTGACTATGTATCCGAGGAAGCCGAGATCGCAGGTAAGAGTGCTGCCGCATACATCAACGGCGAAAGCTTTGAAGGTGTCAACGTGGCACTGAAGGCAGACGGAAAGATCCGTTACACCGTTCCTCAGCGCATCACGCAGAAGAAGAACGTCACCGTTTACTTCCGCGTAGCAGACGTTTACCGCAATGTTACCATCAAGGTAAAGGACGGCGACAATGTCGTATTCTCCCGCAAGAAGCCGAAGGTTGCTCCCGGCGAAATGGAAAGCATCACACTCAAGCCCGAAATGTTTGAAAATGCAAAAGAGCTTTCCTTTGAATTGGAGGTGCAGTAAAATGGTAAGAGAATTAACCTGTATCGTTTGCCCCAAGGGCTGTTCCCTGAAGGTCGAACTGGAAAACGGAGCGGTTGTTGACGTAACAGGTCACACCTGTCCCCGCGGAAAGCAGTACGCGATCAATGAATGCACACACCCGATGCGCACCATCACCTCTACGGCTCGTACCGACAACGGTGAGGTGATCCCCGTGAAGACCAGCACCACCATTCCGAAGGAATTGATGTTCGACTGCATGGCAGAGATCAACCGCGCAACGGTAAAGCTGCCCGCACATATCGGTGACGTGGTGATCGAAAAGGTGCTTGGCACCGATGCTGACGTCATCGTAACCGCAAACATAGACTGATCAGCGGCAAAAGCCATGAAAATGACTTCGCTTTGCTACTTGGAGCGTGACGGACGCTATCTGATGCTCCATCGCACAAAGAAGCTCAACGACGAAAACCATGACAAATGGATCGGCGTTGGCGGAAAATTTGAAGACGGAGAGAGTCCCGAAGACTGTATGCGCCGCGAGGTGCTGGAGGAAACGGGGCTATCGGTCAAGGCGTTTCGCTATCGCGGAATCGTTACCTTCGTATCCGGCGAGTACCCTTGCGAATATATGCATCTTTTCACCGTAACCGATTGGGAGGGTGAACAAAAGGTGTGTGACGAGGGCGACCTTGAATGGATCGACAAATCCACGCTGTATGGCCTCTCCATGTGGGAGGGTGACCGCATTTTTCTGAAGCTGTTGGATTCCGACGCGCCCTTCTTCTCTCTCAAGCTTTGCTATGAGGGTGAGAAGCTGGTGAAGGCAGAGCTGAACGGAAACCCGCTTTTCTAACCAAAATACACAAAACTCCGAACACAAGAGCAGTTCCGTGTTCGGAGTTTTGTTTTTCTGAAAGATCAATTGTTACGGCTTACCGATAATATCATAAAGCTCCTGCATACTTCTCTCCTCGTCAAAGGTCGTGCAGTGAATATGGAGAATATCGCCCGCTCTCATCTCCTTGCCGCCATCGGCTCGGGATTTGATTCCGTTCAGCTTTGCGTGTTGGAAGGAAAGCACCGTAAGCTTGTTTGGCCACAGCACGTCACGGATCTGCTTGCCAATGGCAAAGGAGCCTGCCTGCACGGTAACAAAGCGATCGATCTCGACCTCTCGTTTTCCTGCATGCCACTCTTTGATATGGTTCTCCAGATCGCTGTCGTTGATCGAGTGAACCGAGAATATCTCGGTAATAATAAAAGCTACGGCAGCAACCAAAATTACGGAAAAAATATTGGCATGGCACGACAGTGCTTCCACGGAGAAGACAACCGCAGTCAGCGGCATTTTCATCATCCCCGCCATACATGCGGTAATACCAAGAACAACGATCACCGTATAGTACGCTTCGTCCATACCTGCAAAGTCAACCAAGCATTTTCCCAAAGATGCGGTCAGCAAAGCTCCTAGCACCAAGATCGGTAATACGGTGTCCCCCGTTAGACGGTTGGAATTGGCGCCGATCGTCAGAGTGGAACGCAAAAGCAACAGCAGCAAGAGCATCCAGATCTGCGCATCGTTTTGAAACAGCGAAATGATAAGATGATGGCCTGTGGAAATAAAATCGTAGGAATACAAACCCAATCCCAGTGTGGCAGCAAAGATCAAGAAGATCTTAAAACCATACGGGATTTTTTCTATTGTCTTGTTAAAAAATTGCTTGATCACGCGGTAGTATTTCAAAAAAGCCACCGAGAACAAGCCAACCAGGATACCGATCAGAAGCGGAAGCCACAACTCCTTCGCGGCAATCACCTTCAGATCCAAAGATGGAAACAGCTTCAGATCCACACCGAGCAAGGGAGACAAAAATTGATTGATCAGCTCGGAAAATGTAACTGCAGACGATGCCACGATCAGTAAAACCGGTGAGATCCTGCGGTGTGCCTCTTCCACAGCGAACAACAAGCCGGAAATCGTGGCACCCGTAGCCACCGAAAAGCCTGCGCAGGCACCGCCCGTCATGGCATACCGATCCCATGCGTAGTTTTTCCGCGTCAGAAGATGGACACTGCTCCTCCCCACCGCGGTTCCCATCTGTACAGCGGGACCCTCGTTTCCAAGCGGTAAGCCGAGAAAAAAGGAGGTCAACGACATTGTAAAAATACCAAAAAGATCCTGCAATCCCTTCATAGGAAAGATACCTCTGAGGTTACCGATTGCAACGGGAATTCCGCCGCCGCGAAGGTTCGGGAATTTACGGTAAATATATGAAAAGAAATATGCCAGCCCGAACAACGCGGCAAGCACTGCAAGAATCCAAATCGGGTTGCTACGCAAAAAATGATATCCGTGCTCCGAAAATTCGATCACATATTTTGCACAAAACTTATAAAGTACAACCAATCCACCTGTCAGTATCCCCGTAACAGCACCAAAGAACACAGCAGGCAGTACAAGGCTGATCACATTTGAACAATACTGTTTTTTCATTTTTTCTCTTTCAGTTTCCAATTTCCTTCACCGTATAATTTTCTCTTTCAAAAACGCTCATATCAACCTCAGTTTTGGGAATATCCAACGCGTTGCAAAGCACGTCCAGAACACGGCCGCCGACCAGGGCAAGACCTTCGTCATTGCTATAGTGCATTGCATCGGAATGGCACGAGCGCGGACAATCCTTGGTGATCGCATACAAATCGTTGATCTCGGTATCGGTATCGGCAAGTGCCTCACGAGCCAGTGCGTTGAAGCGCTCGATCACCGCATTGTGGCGGCAACGATCCTTGCCATACTGATCCTCCAGCACGGCAGTGGTGGTGGCAAAGATCATTTTCGCATTTGGAAACAGCATCCGAAAACGGCGGTCGATCCGTCCGATCATCTCCTTATAATAGCTGTCGGAAGTCAAAGGACCGTCCCCGTACAGCTCATAGCAATCCCAAAGACCTACGTTCCAATGCACCAGATCCACGTCATCGGGCATCTCTTCGTCCTGTTTCCAAACGTGAGCCATACGCAACACATTTTGCGTAAAGCGGCAATTTACCTTTGGATAATACACCTCGGCACTCCCCAAAAGAGACTCCTTGATAAACTTATCGTAATTCATTCGGATCGAATCCCCGATCAGCACAATTTTTTTCATACTGTTTTCCTTCTTTATCATGGAATGGTTTTGCTTTCTTAATTATAGCACACTTTTCTCCGATATGCAAGTGACCGTACTCAATCAAATCGGAAATTATAAACACTTTAGCCGAAATTTTTGAAATTTCGGTTGTTTTTTCTTTGGGATTATGGTAGAATACAATCAACCACGGAAAAGGAGACCACTATGAAAAACAGACAAATTATCAATATTATTAACTTTATACGCGGCGTTGAGCCCCGACGTGAAATGGATCTCTGCGAGCCTGTTCGGGAGCAGATCAAGCTGATCGACCAAAACGGCTTGAAGGGTACCTTTTTGCTGCAATACGATGCCTTGATCGATCCAAAATTTGTTTCGATGCTCAAGGAGCTCGACCAAGACCGATACGAGATCGGCGTTTGGTTCGAGGTGGTGGAACCGCTGACGAAAAAGGCGGGAATCGAATGGACGGGACGCTTTCCTTGGGACTGGCATGCGCATTGCGGCTTTTCAGTTGGCTACACCAAGCCCGAGCGTGAAAAGCTGATCTCGATCCTGTTTGAGGATTTCAAGAGCATTATGGGCTATTATCCGCGCGTATTCGGCTCTTGGGCATTTGATGCGCACACGCTCCGCTATATCGACGAGCATTATGAGATCGACGCCGCCTGCAACTGCCGCGACCAATGGGGTACCGATGGCTACAATATGTGGGGCGGTTACTACGGTCAGGGCTATTACCCCTCCAAAAACAATATGATCTGTCCTGCCGCAACCGAGCAAAATCAGATTTCCTTCCCCGTTTTCCGTATGCTGGGTTCGGACATGATCCAGCAGTACGATCTCGGCTTGGATGTCAATGTTGGCGTTGGCGTACAAAAGGTATCCACACTTGAGCCTTATTACACAAACAAGGAGCGGGGCGGAGGCGGTATCCCCGCATGGGTAGATTGGTATTTCAACGAAAACTATAGCGGAAATTGCCTGTCCTTCGGCTACGCACAGGCGGGACAGGAAAACAGCTTTGGCTGGGACGGCATGAAAGACGGACTTGAATATCAGTTTGCAAAGATCGCCGAATGGCAAAAGGACGGACGGCTGGAATCCACCACCTTGGGAGAAACGGGACGCGCCTATCGCGCGGCATATCGGACAACGCCCGCCTCTGCGCTGGTGGCTTCAAAGGACTGGAAAGGCAACGAAAGACCTACCGTTTGGTATTGCTCCAAGTATTATCGCATCAATCTGTATGCCGAAAACAAACGGCTCTGGATCCGTGATCTGCATCTGTTCCGCGAGGACTATGTGGAACGCTATGAAACCGAAACCGCCAAGGGGAACCTGTTGACCTTTGACAATCTCCCCGTTGCAGACGGTGTTCGTTTCTCGGGTGAGGGCATTCGCGCGGGACTCTACCCCATGACGGGCGAAACATGGGGACTGCCCTACGAAAGCTTTGCATGGCGTGAGTTGGAAGAGCCGAACGCCTGCACCGTTACGCTGACGGGAACACCGCACGGAACGGTTGTGTTTACTTTGCGCGAAGCCGAAATCACGGTTGAATGCGAAAAGGGAGAGCTCGTGCTGGTTCCCAAGTACGCAAGCGTTGCAAAGAATTTGGTAACCCACACCGCCGCCGATCCCGCAAGCGGCAGGCTAACCCTCCGTTACAACAATTTCGATTACGGCTTGACCGTAACCGAAGGAAAGCTGTTTGAAGATCTGCACGTTGAAACCCAAAACCGCGTGCTGAATGTCAAAACAAACCTGTAAAAAGCATAGCCCTCTTTTACCGTTCCCTTTACCTACACCTCATCCGCCTCGTTCCTCGGCACCTTCTCCTCAAGGAGAAGGCTCTCAATATCCGTCCTTTGATAAAGAGTTATCTTTAAATAATAGCCTAATCATCAAAGATTTTCATCAAGCCGAACACACCGAAATCAAGAGATTGAGCTCCGAAAGCCTTCTCCTTGAGGAGAAGGTGTCAGCGTAGCTGACGGATGAGGTGTTAAAAGAATTCTGTACAAACACACAGCGCGAACCGAAATCGGTTCGCGCTGCTTTTGTTTCAATTTATTGCCACGACGGTGTATCGGGAAGCACACTGTCAAGGCGGTCAAGATATGTTTTTTGTACTGCGTCGGTGTAAGAATCGGAGAGGAACAAGTCGGACACGGTGTTATAGAATTCCTCCCAGGAAAGATCCTCCTCGTTGGGACAAATCGGATAGAACATAGCGCCCGCTCCCTGTGCCGCCTGATAGTCACCCAAAGCGTCACCGATCATCAGGATGTGTCCCTTGGCGTAGTCCTTGCCAAGCTTTGCGATCACGTCCTTCTTTGCACCGTACTCCTGACCTGCAACAAAGGAAGTATATTTGATCACATCATGCTCGCTCCATTCCTTTTGAAGTGCCGCCGTGGGAGTTGCCGAAACAACGGCAATGTCGGCTTTTCCAAAGATCTTTTGCAGACTCTCTTTTACAAAGGGGAACGGCGGAACATCATGCACCACGCGCTTGACGCGGAGGTTGACCTCCTTCGACCATGCAAGAACCGTATCAAACAGCGGATCGGGATGCTCTTCGTTGTATGCCTTCAGGGTTGCGTCGCTTTGCACACTGCAAGCCTTCATCCATTCCTTCATGGGTGTCATATCGGGAACCTTGAAGCCGCGCTTCTGTACCTCGGGACGCGCCGCCAAAAGCTCCATCGACATCACCAAGGTCTTCATACGGTAGAATCCACGTGTTTTGGAATACAGGTTGGTATAATCCCAAGCCTCACGCGCATATTTGGCAATTCCCTGCAAGCCAAAGCACTCGATAAACGCCGTTGCAAAGCATTCCTTGTGCTTGATCTCCATGGTATCCATCGCGCAACCGTCGGAATCAATGCAAACCAGCCAATCGTTCTTTTTCCGGTATGCGTTGATATCAGCCAAAGCACTTCCCTGCGGTTCGCTCTTTTTCAAAACATAATTCTCTACCGCAACACCTACACCGTCATTGAGATTGGTTTCGGTAACGTGCTTGGCAACGCCCTTCACCGCGTCGATCGCGTTGCCCATCGCAACACCGACAGCCGCGTTTTTCACAATGTCATAGTCGGTCATGCTGTCACCGATCGCAAATGCATCCGCCATAGTGACACCAAGAACCTCCAGCAAGCGGTCAACCGCCTCCATCTTATCCAGATCCTTGTGGTAGAATTCCAGATCGGGCTTGGCTCCCGGCTTTGTAAAGCGAATACAGCCCGTTGCTTCAAGACCGTTGTAGATCTCCTCGCACAGCTCCTCGGGAATTCCGTACAGGTTGACTTTTTCGATTCCAATGCCGTTTTTGAGAAAATGGTCGGCAATATCGTCCACCATCGTATAACGCTTATCAC
The DNA here is from genome assembly GCA_017453335.1 of Clostridia bacterium. Next base: position 36,523 of record JAFTKI010000102.1, on the reverse strand, counting down.
GCATATACCAATAGTGGTGGATCGGAACGGGATACTCCATCAGATGCCCGTCAAGATGTCTTTCCACATAGATGGTACCGTTTGCGGCAACCTCGGCATAGATCTTCTTGCCCTCAAACACCTTCAGCACGCGATAGGATTCCTCGGGCGTGAGCAGCTTGTCGTACAGCGTTTCGCCCGTTTTGGCATCGTACAGACGCGCACCGTGGCTGGAAACCACATAGCGCACGAAATCGGCACTCAAGAGCTGCGGAGGCAGCATATCGTACACGCGTCCCGTACAGGGAACGACCACAACGCCCTCCTTTGCAGCGTTCTCAAACGCCTTCATATTCCGATTGGAGATCGCAACCTGTCCTGTGCTGAGCAATGTGCCGTCCAGATCGCTCAAGATCAATTTGATACTCATACCGTTCCTCTTTCCGTTGATTTGATGCTTTGATTATACATCAAAACAACCGTAAATTCCTTGATATTTTTGACATAGAATTAAATTTTCTCGGTTTTTTTGATATTCTTTAAAAGAGAGACTTTCTCTCCATTCACAATATTATGATAGCATGTTCTCACGCGCCTGTCAAGAAAAACCGTGCGTGAGCGTGAGAAAACAACAATTCAAGCAAGCTTTTGGTGTCTTTCTTTGCGGGAATTGATCGGCTTTAGCGATTGTTGGTGTGGAAATACGGGTACAGCGCCCGAAACTCGGTGGGAGTCATACCCTCGTGGTATTTGAAAAATTTCAAAAACAGCTTGTAATCCGACATTCCCACGCGGTCGGCGATCTGATACAGCGTCAGGTCACTCTCCATCAACAGCCGCTTGATGCTCCGCATCCGACAGGCATCGATCTCGGCCTTCAGCCCGTGGCCGTACGCCCGCTGAAACACGCGCGAGAGATAGTCGGCGTGATAGCCAAACTGCGCGGCAACATCTCCCACATCCAGTTCACGGTCGCTGTTGATGCGGATCCATTCGCGCACACGGACAGCAAGCGCTCCCGACGGCTCGGCACCGATTCTGCTCTGCCGCTCCAATTCGCAAAAAAGAACCTTCAAGAGCGAATCCGCCGCCTCGGACGGATACTGCTTTTGCGCATAATGCAACAGTTGACGGCACAACAAAAATACCTCGTAAGGCTCTGCAACAGAGAAACACTTTTCAACAGACGGGAGATGTTCCGTGCGAAAGTGGATCCAGTAAAAGGAAACGCGCTCCTTGGAAACACCAATCCCGCGATGCAGGCGATTCGGCTCCAACAGCAAAACGCTCCCCGCGCGTAATTCATACGCCATGCCGTCTTCCTCGATCACAGCCTCCCCATCGGTCATCACGATCCATTCGTATGTGTCGATCCTGCGCTCGGGATGACACCATTCTGCGCGGGAAGTAAATTTCCCTCCGTATTCAAAATTCAGCGTTGTACCGTTCACGTCGGATTTTTTCCCCTTTTTATTACTTTTTTGAGTTGCAATCCTGCTCCCGAAATGCTATAATGATTTTCGGAAAGCAACGATTTCAAACAAATTATAGCACATATTTTTAAAATAAGCAAGCTTTATTTTTGTTTTTTCAAAAGGAGGCAAAAATCCATGAAGTGCAAAAACCTTACCTACGATCGCATCAACATCACGGACGGATTTTGGAAGGATCGCCAGGATCTCGTTCGCAAAACCACCGTTTGGAACGTCTATTACCGATTCAAGGAAACGGGACGCTTTGACGCCTTGAAGCTGAACTGGAAGGAGGGCGAGCCCAACAAGCCGCATATTTTCTGGGATTCGGACGTGGCAAAATGGATCGAGGGCGTTGCGTACCTGGCACAAAAGAAGCGCGAGCCCGAGCTGGAAGCCATTGTGGATGAGGTTGCCGATTGCATTGAGCGCGGCAGAATGGCAGACGGTTATTTCAACAGCTATTATCAGCAGATCGAACCGCAAAACCGCTTCACCATCCGCGACAAGCATGAGCTGTACTGCCTCGGACACTGGATCGAAGCGGCGATCGCTTACGACCTGGCAACCGGCAAGGGCAAGCTGCTTGCGCTGATCAAGGATTACGTGGCTCTCGTCAAGCGCATCTTCATGGAAGAAAACTCGGCGGTGTTTGAAGCCCCCGGTCACGAGGAGATCGAGCTGGCATTGGTGAAGCTCTTTGACTACACGGGCGACCGTCAATATCTGGAGCTGTCACTTCATTTCGTCAACAAACGCGGACAAAAAGGCAAGCCGAATCAAGGCTGGGCAAGATACAATCGCTCGTATGAGCAGGATCATATCCCTGTGCGCGAGCAGACCGAGGCGATCGGACACGCGGTGCGCGCCGTATATCTCTACTGCGCCATGGCGGATCTTGCCGACCGTTTGGACGATGCAGAGCTGAAAACTGCGGCAGAACGACTGTACCGCAACATTGTAGAGAAAAAAATGTACATCACGGGTGCAATCGGTTCCACCCGCAGATATGAAGCCATCAAAGCACCCGATGAGCCCGCAGTATCTATGATCGCAGAGGCTTTTGAGGAGGGCTTCCACCTGCCCAACGAATCCTCTTATGCCGAAACCTGCGCCGCGCTGGGGCTTGCGTTGTTTGCGCGCCGTATGCAGCTTTTGAACCCCGATGCGCATTATGCCGACACGATCGAGCGCGTGATCTACAACGGATTTTTGTCGGGAATGTCGTTGGACGGCAAGGCGTTCTTCTACGTTAACCTGCAGGAAATCGATCTGGAAGCGCGTCAGAGAATGCACGACTTTGGCAGAAACGAGCGTCTGTACCCAACCGAGCGTGTTGAGGTGTTCAGCTGCTCCTGCTGTCCTCCCAACGTGGTACGCTTCATCCCCTCAATCGCGGATTTTCTGTATCACTACAACAGCGAAACGGTCTACGTCAATCAATATATGCAATCCGATGCGGACTTCGACGATTGCAAGATCGTACAAACCACAAGCTATCCCTACAGCGGTGCCGTCAAGCTTCAATTTTCGGGCAAGGCAAAGCAGCTTGCCGTTCGTATTCCCGCTTGGTGCAAAAACTACACCGTTACGCAAAACGGACAGGCGATCAGCCCCTCTGTAACCCGAGGATATGCCGCTGTTTCGGTGCAAGACGGTGACGTTCTGGAGCTGAATTTTGAAATGACTCCCCGCCGTATGTATGCCAATCCCAACATTCACGCAAATCGCGGCAAGATCGCCATCTCGTGCGGTCCCTTCATTTACTGCATGGAAGGCGTTGACAACGGCGAACGCTTGGGCGAGGTCTCACTCGCCGAGGGTGAGATCAAGCAGAGCTTTGACGAAGCCCTGAAGCTTCCCGTCCTGTTTGCCCCTGCCGTTCGTATTTCCATGAATGGTCTGTACGCCGATGAGATCATTCAAACGCCATTTACCGCCAAGCTGATCCCCTTCTTTGCATTTGCCAATCGCGGAAGCTCGGATATGCGTATCTGGCACGACCGCGCATAAAAATTATCAGACGAACTCTTCTTTTGGGGAGAGTTCGTCTTTTTTACTCGTTCTTCGATCAAATTTACGCTTTCGGGCGAGAAAATTCAAAAAGGATATGTACAAATATCTTTTTTTATGATATAATATGATTATCTATATCTTACTCCCGTATCAAAACACGGAAAGGAATTCCGACACACTCATGGAAAAAAAGAAAAAAAGCAGTTATTCGCAAAACCGCGCGGGCGGTCATTCCTCCCACGGTAATTTTTCAAAGCAACGAAAAAACGCAAACCGATTTGAACGCAAGCCCGAAAAAGCGGAATTTCAAGGAGAAAACACCCTTGAAGAATCCAATATTCACGGCGACTACGAAAACGGTGCCGTAATCGGCAGAAACGCGGTTCGTGAGCTGTTACGCTCCGACCGTTCGATTGACAAGCTGATGGTACAGCGCGGAGAACGCACGGGATCGATCGTGGTTCTGGTAGCGGAAGCCATCGAGCGTGGGATCCCCGTTTTAGAGGTGGAAAAGGCAAAGCTTGACGCGCTGTCGGGCTATGCACCCCACCAAGGCGTGATCGCGCTTGCCGCCGAAAAGGAATACTGCACGGTAGAAGACATTCTGGCGATTGCGGAAGAGCGCGGAGAGGCACCCTTGATCGTGGTTTGCGACGGAATCACCGATCCCTATAATCTGGGCGCGATCATCCGTTGCGCCGAATGCTGCGGTGCGCACGGTCTGATCATCCCCAAGCGCCGCGCGGTTGGTCTGACTCCGCTGGTAACCAAAGCATCCGCAGGAGCCGTGGAGCATCTTGCCGTTGCGAAGGTCGCAAACATTGCCACCACGCTGGAAACGCTGAAAAAAGCAGGCGTTTGGACCTACGCCGCAGAGGCGGGCGGAGAGAGCCTGTACGATACCGACCTCTCGGGCCCCGTTGCCATTGTACTGGGCAGCGAAGGAAACGGTGTTTCGCAACTGGTGAAAAAGACCTGTGACGCGATCGTTTCGATCCCGATGTACGGAAAGGTCAATTCCTTCAACGTATCCACGGCAGCAGCGATCCTGCTTGCCGAGACGGCTCGCCGTCATCATTGATTCCCCCAACAGTTTAAAAAACAAGAAAGGAGATGCGCCATGGCAAAAACGCCGTCCAAAGAAGACCGTGAGCTTTCGGATCTGCTCAAAAAGCTCCGACAGGTCTATCTTGAAGATCCAGCGGAAAATAAGAAAAAGCAAGATAAAACAACCGAAGCAGACCGCAAATTTCAAGAACAGCTTGCAAAGATGATGGGTGCGATCTCCGATCCAATGGCAGAGTATGCCGAAGAAGACGCGGAGCAGACCGACACCTCGGTGCAAGCCGAGACTTCAACCGAACCAAAAGAGCCAAACGAGGCTGTTTTGGTTGAAGAATCGAAAGAAGCCGCCGCGCCTGTAAAAAAAGAACGGAAAAAGACAGACTCCGAGAACAAACCGCCCAAAAAGACAAAAAAGGCAACCGCTTCCAAAAAAACTTGCGTAAAAACGGAGATTCCCGAAAAAGCGGTTGCTGAGCCAGAAATCGTTAGTGAACCTGAGGTGATTGCCGAACCGGAAGTAGTCACCGAACCTGAGGTGGTTGCCAAGACTGAAATAGTTAGTGAACCCGAGGTGGTTAACGAGCGAGAGATAGTTGCTGAACCCATAGCGGTTACCGAACCGGAAATGGTTACAGAACCGGAAGAAATCACCGAGCCTGAGGTAATTGCAGAGCCTGTGGCGATTACCGAGACTGAGAGCGTTAATGAACCCGAGGTAGTTAATGAGCCTGAGGCAGTTGCTGAACCCGAGACAGTTGCCGAGGTCAAAAAGAAAATTCCCGAAAAAAAGGTCTTTTTCCCACAAGAAGTTAAGAAACCCATTCCAAAAAAGAGTGAGGCTCCCCAAAAAAGCTCCAAGGCAGTACATTATTTACCCGACGATCTGCCGAGCGATATCCCTCCGAGCACCGTCAAAGCCGAACCGCCCATAAAAACTGCCATTTCCAAAGAAGGCAGCTCAAGGCGTTCCGAAAACGAGCCGATCCGCATTGTTCCCAAACAAAAAGAGGCACCTGCGTCCTCTGCACAGGCTACCGAAATTGAACGGATCGTCATTCGTCCTCCCGTGTCAAAAACGGCACAAACGGAGCGATTTGTGATCCGTCCGCGCAATGAAAAGCCGCAACAAACGGCAAAAAAAGCGGAAGCAACCGTACTCACCGATGCTCCCATTAAGATCGGAAAGGAGAAAGTGTCCGACGAAAGCTCGGAAGATTGAAACATGAAAAAGCAAGATAACACCACCATGATTCCCCCCACGCCGCTTCCGGGATCGGATCAGGAATCCGCTTCCAAAAAGCCCAGAAGAAGCGCGGCACAACCCAAAGAAGTAAAGAAGACCACCAAGCCGAGAAGCACCAAAAAAGAAGAAAAAACAAAACCCGTTGAAGCAAAAACCGAGCTTGCCTCCATGGTTGAAGCACCGAACGAGGCGCTGGAGGAAATTTGGGTGGAGAACGAATCCAATGAAGTTGGAGAGCTGCAACCGGAGGAAACCGTTGAAGAAACGGAAAAAGGCACCAAAAAGCACTCTCTGTTCAACCGTATCACCCCTCCCCCATCCCCATCCAATGAAAAGCTTCCCTCAATGGAAATGATCTGCAAAAAAAGCGGATTGACCGAGAATGACATCTATATGATGTTTGAGCTGGGATATGAAAACGAGCTGGGGCGGCTTGTAGGCTACGAAAACCTGAAACGCTTGAAAAGCGATCTTCAAAAGCTTGCAAATCAGCAGGAAACGCACCGTTATATCACATCATTTGGCTACCGAGGCAGAAATTTCGTTTCCAATTCCGCTCGTGAGACGATCGTGAAGGATTATGTCAGCGACCGCAAGTTTGCACTCGTCCGATTGCTGGTAGCAACGGTATGCACTCTGTTGCTGTTTTTCATGGATCAGCCCAATTTTCTGACAGGAACGGCACTCGGAAGCTTTGCAGCGCAAAATACCCGTCTTTGGGACACCATGGCACTCCTTCTGCTGATCCCGCCCATATTGCTGTCCGCAAGGCCCTTGTATGCGGGGCTTCGGTCCTTTTTCGTCTTTTCCCCCACGCCCTATTCCTTCCCTGCAATTCTGACGCCAATCGCTTTTCTCTATTCGATCGCCGTGATCATTCTCCAGGGAGAGATGCTGCGCGTCAACTTCTTGCTCTCATGCGTACTTTTCACAGTGGCGCTTTGTGATGTTTTCCGACTGTTCTGTGAGCTTCGTACCTTCCGTATGCTGAGCTCCGATGACGACAAGTACGTTTTGACCGAGGCAACGCCCTCCAAGAAAAAGCTGCGTTACAACAACAAGATCGTGAAAATAATGAACGACGATCTGGGCAAGAGCATTTATGAGGTTCACAAAACCAAGCAGACCGTCGGCTTTTTCCGCCGCTTCAACGCAATGGATGCCGCCGCGCGTCCTTTTACCGCACTGATTACTCTGATGCTTTCCTTGGCGATCCTGTTCGCCTTTGTGGCAACGGTCTACACCGATAACCTTGCCTCGGCACTCTCTCTTGCAATCACCACCCTGATGGTTTCCATGCCGCTCTCCTTCTTTTTCGCATTTTTCTATCCGCTTTGTCGCGCAAACCGTATTCTGGCACGGCGCGGCTGTGCCGTGATCGGCGAAGAGTCGGTGGAAGAGCTGGAAAATGAAAAAACTGTAGTATTTCGTGACACCCTGCTCTTCGATGCCGAAAAGAGCGCAGAAATTGCGGTTCGCAAAAACGATGATTTCCAACAAGATCTGCTTCTTGCGGGCGCCCTGTTCCGTAAGCTGGGCGGCACCATGAAAAAGATCGGTGTGACCTTGGCGTCTCCCGAGGAGGAACCCCAGATCACGATCGTACGCATTCATGAGTTCGGCATTGAAGCAATGGCAAACAGCCGCACCCATCTTCTGGCGGGAAGCGCAGAATTTTTGCGCTACAGCGGTGTCCGTGTCCCCCGCGAGAACCCCGAGCGTGCGCTTGCGCGCGAAAGCAATGTTTCCGTGATGTATTTTGCTGTAGACGGAGTTCTGAAGCTGAGTTATGAGATCGAATACAAAACCAACGCTTCCTTTGAAAAGCTGATTGAAGATCTTGCCGAGGGTGAGGTCGCCGTGGCACTCTCCACCTACGATCCGAATCTGAACGAAGTCTTTCTGCGGCAAAGCAGAGACCGCGATAAAGAAGCTGTTATCATCAGAAAGCCGGGACGTTTTGAGGAAAGCAAGGATCCGGATAAGGCAGATACCTCGGTTATCGCACGAAACGAAGAAACCGATATTGTCTATCCGCTCTACGCAGTCAGCGGAATCTCCACGCTGCGCCGCTTTGCCCTTAGGATGCAGGTGATCGCCTCTGTTCTGGGAGCCTTGGGAGTTCTTTTGTTGATGATCTTCAAGCCCGAATCTCCGCTCGGAATCCCCTCGATCTTAGCCTACCAGGCACTTTGGCTGTCAATCTTTACGCTGTCGGCTCACGCCGAGCTGAGCGAATCACGCTTTCGTTTTCGCAGATAACCGTTGCGATCTCAAGCATTCAAAAAAACACCAACAATCCAAGTAAGGAATCTTTGTTATGTCAATTACCAATCACTCTTCTGTTCTCAAATCGGTTACAAAGCCGGGCCGCTATGCGGGCGGAGAATACGGACAGATCATCAAAAATGTCAAGGATATCAAGGCGCGCTTTGCCTTCTGCTTCCCCGACACTTATGAAATCGGAATGTCCAATCTGGGCGTTCGTCTTCTTTACGGTGCGCTCAACGAGCATCCCGATATCTGGTGCGAGCGCGTGTATACCCCGTGGGTGGATATGCAGGAGCAAATGAGGGAGCATGATATTCCCCTCGTTGCGCTGGAAAGCGGCGATCCGCTCTCTTGCTTTGATTTTGTTGCCTTTACGCTTCAATATGAAATGAGCTACACCAACGTACTCAAAATGCTGGAGCTGGCTCAGATCCCCTTGCGCTCGAAGGATCGCGCAGAGGATGCGCCCCTGATCATTGGCGGCGGGCCCTGTGCCTACAACCCCGAGCCGATCGCCGACTTTTTCGATCTGTTCAACATCGGAGAGGGCGAGGATATGCTCCCCGCAATCGTTCGCCTGTATATCCGAATGAAGGAGGAAGGACGCTATACAAGACAGGCGTTTTTGCACGAAGCCGCAAAAACCATCCCCGGTGTATACGTTCCCTCACTTTATAACGTCACCTATCACGAGGACGGCACGATTCAAGCCTACACGCCCGTTTATGACGATATCCCCCGTCAGGTGACCAAGCAGATCATCAAGAATCTGGACAAGGTCTATTTCCCCGACAAGGTAGTCATGCCCTATATTGAAACGGTACACGACCGCATCATGCTGGAGGTCTATCGCGGATGTATCCGCGGCTGCCGCTTCTGTCAGGCAGGTATGATCTACCGTCCCGTACGCGAAAAAAGTCCCGATGTGCTTAACGAACAGGCAAAAAAGCTGTTTGACACAACGGGATATGAGGAAATTTCGCTTTCCTCGCTGTCGATCAGCGATTACACCGAGCTGGAGCCGCTGTGCGACAAGCTGCTTTCCTGGACGGATAACAATATGGTCAGTCTGTCGCTTCCCTCTTTGCGCGTGGACAGCTTCAACAAGGAGCTGATGGGACGTATCGAATCGGTGCGATCCTCGTCATTGACCTTTGCCCCCGAGGCAGGTACCCAGCGTTTGCGCGACGTCATCAACAAAAACGTGCGTGAAGAGGATGTTCTGCGCGCGGTACAGGTGGCTTTTGACGCGAAAAAGAATGCCGTCAAGCTGTATTTCATGAACGGTCTGCCCACCGAAACGCTTGAGGATCTGGACGGAATCGCCGCACTTGCCGATAAGGTTGCCGAGGCGTATTATCAGAATCCCAACCGCAACCGCTCGCGTCAGGTTCAGGTCACCATCAGCGTTTCCTGCTTCATTCCCAAGCCCTTTACCCCCTTTCAATGGGAAGCACAGGACACCATGGAAATGCTTGCCGAAAAGCAGGAATATCTGAAAACCAAGATCACCAACCGCCACGTGCGCTATCAGCATCACGACGCCAAGGTCTCCCGCATTGAGGCTGTGCTGGCGCGCGGTGACCGTAAGCTTGCCGACGCGCTGGAGCTGGCATGCCGTGAGGGCTTCTGCTTTGATGCGTGGGACGAGTATTTTGACTACGATAAATGGATGGACGTGTTTGAAAGAAGCGGCGTTGATCCCGCATTCTACGCAAACCGCGCCTTTGGACTTGATGAGATTCTGCCTTGGGATATCATCGATTGCGGCGTGAGCAAGGAATTTTTCCTGCGTGAGCGCGCCAAGGCTTATGAGGCGGCAACCACTCCTAACTGCCGTCAAAGCTGCAGCGGATGCGGTGCCAACAAGCTGGGCGGTGTCCGCGCGGTCTGCCCCGGTTGCAAGGAAATGCAGAACTCCGTACCTACCGAGCAAACAACGGTCCCCAATCGCAATGACTACCCACCGCTGGAAACACCGAAGACGGTTCGCATCATGTTCCGCAAGGTTGGAGACCTGCAGTACATTTCCCATCTTGATCTGCAACGAACCATTGCCCGTGTGCTGGTTCGCGCCAAGATCCCCATGTGGTACACAAAGGGCTTCAATCCCCACGCAAAGGTCACATTCGGGCTTCCCCTGTCGGTTGGAACCGAAAGTGAGTGCGAATTCATCGATCTGCGCATCGACCGCGATATCACGCCGACACAGGTCAAAGAACAGCTCAACCGTGAGTTGACCGATGAAATGCAGATTCTGGAAGCGTATGAGCCAACCTCAAAATTCCAGGATATCGCATGGGCGAAATACGAGATCCACCTTCACGCTCCCGATCTTTGCGAGGAAACGGCGAAAAAATTGGAAGCACTTTATACAACCGCTCCCCTTTTCATGACCAAGAAAACCAAAGCGGGCGACAAGGAGATCGACATCATCCCCATGATCCGCAAGATCAAGGCGGTGTACAATCCCGAAAGATCGGGCGAGATCCGCATTTCCGCGATCCTGTCGGCAGGAAGCCACGAGCATCTCAATCCCGAATTTCTGATCAAAGCCGCAAAGGATCATCTCGGAATCCTTTCGAAAGATCCGATGCAGGAGCGCTATACGATCCTGCGCACACACGTCTACCTCGACGATGCAAAAACCGAATTTCGGTAAAAAAAGACCGCACGCATAAAAAATGCGTGCGGTCTTTTTGTCACAGCGTATAAACGAAATACGCCAGCGCGATCTGTGCGGCAAGTCCGAGAAGATTGACCAGCCAAAATAGGATATGCTTTGTCTTATGGCGAAACAAACTCATACCAAGCAAAGCTCCCGCAGCACCGCCGAAAAAGCCCAGCCCCAAAAGCACAGCTTCCGGAGTGCGCCAAGCCTTCTTTTTTGCCTTGCGCTTATCTCTGCCGTACGCAAAGAAGGCAATCAAACTCACAACAGCATAAAAAATCAACAAATAGCGGAGCATTGCTTTTCCCCTCCAGTGAATTTTCGTTATTATTATAAGTGATTTTTGCAAAAAAATCAATACTTTTTGTATGTCCAAAAAAAATTCTTGACAAAAGAAGTAAAAATGAGTATAATTAAAACAGAAACTATCCCTTATGGGAGCAAAGGAGGCTTTTCCCTTGAATAAAATCATTACGATCGGCCGCGAATTCGGAAGCGGAGGACGCGAGCTTGGCAAACGCCTTTCCGAAATCCTTGGATTCGCATATTACGACAAAGAAATTATAGAGGAAATCTCCAAGCGCACGCAGTTGGCAGAAAGCTACGTTCATCAGATCGTAGAGCATAAGTCGGCGGTCTTTTACCCCATCACCACGGGACGCACCCTGCACACAATGGGCGCAGACTATATGATGAAGCAGTATACTGCCGTTTATGCCGAAAAAGCAAAGGTTTTGCGCGAAATGGCAGAGAAATCCGACTGCATCATTGTTGGCCGTTGCGCAGGCTACATTCTCAGAGATCTGAATCCCCTGCGCGTATTCGTTTACGCCGACATGAAGGCAAAAATCGCACGTTGCCGCAAGAATGCTCCCGAGCATGAGCATCTGAACGATAAGCAGATGCGCAAGCTGATCCTGAAGGTTGATAAAAACCGCGCAAAGTATTACGAACACTATACGGGACAGGTTTGGGGCGACCGCGAAAACTATGATTTTTGCATCAACACCTCGATCGGTGACATTGAAGACATTGCCAAAGCCGTTGCACAGTTGGTGAAATAAGAAGACACAGCCACGGATCAAAATCCGTGGCTGCTTTTGTAAAACACGCAATCTGTTAAATTGTTCAAAGTCGATTGCCACTTTTTCTTTGCAAAAAGAAGGCGCAAAGAAAAAGTTATCAAAAAGAAACGCCAAGGGACATTTCGCCGCCTGCGGGCGACGACAAGGGCTCCGCGCCCTTGACTGCGCCGCCTTTTGAAAAAGGCGGACAAAACCTTTTCATCAGAACACAGCCACGGATCAAAATCCGTGGCTGTGATGTATTAAGTTCCAAACTCCACAAGCTCCAAGCCCTCGTTGTTGTCCAACGTGTGGCGGATATGCCATTCGCTATTGAACAGCAAAAAGTCGTTTTCACGGAAATCCTGTACCCATTTTACGTCAAACAAATGCAGCTTTTGGGGATCCATTCCGTTGGCAATGCGGCGGATATATTGGTAAGACTGCGGATATTGCTTATAGGTCACACCGTACTCAGCCTTCATACGCGATTCCAGCACGTCATATTGCAGCATACCAACCACTCCAACATACACGCGCTCAAGACCTCCACCCGGCTCGATAAAGATCTGGATCGCACCCTCTTGCGCGATCTGATTCATGCCTTTTGCGAACTGTTTACGCTTCATGCTGTCGATCTGCTCAACCATCGCAAAGCATTCGGGAGCAAAGGTCGGGATGCCCTCAAACTGAATCTTATCGGTCTTTTCGCATATCGTATCACCAATCGAGAAAATACCCGGATCAAACACGCCGATAATATCGCCCGCATACGCCTCTTCGATGATCGAACGCTCCTGTGCCATCATCTGCTGGGGCTGTGAAAGCTTCAATGCCTTACCGCCCTGTACGTGGAAATATTCACGGTCATGCTCAAACTTACCCGACACGATGCGCATAAACGCAATACGGTCGCGGTGCGCTTTATTCATATTCGCTTGAATCTTGAATACGAACGCCGAGAATCCCTCGTCAAACGGGGTTACAATGCGCTCACCCGCCACACGCTCCAAGGGAGCCGTGGTCATTTGCAGGAAATGCTCCAGGAAGAACTCCACACCGAAGTTGTTGAGCGCCGATCCGAAGAATACGGGGCTGAGCTTTCCGCAACGCACCGCCTCCAGATCAAAATCAAAGCACGCACCGTCCAAAAGCTCGACCTGCTCGGTCAGCTCCTCACGCGCGTAAGAGCCGATCAGCTCATCCATGCGCGCAGTATCGTTGATATCACAGTCAATTGAGGAAAGACGGTCTCTGCCACGGTGAGAATCACCAAATGCCAGGATCTTGCGTCCGTCGCGGTCGTACACGCCCTTGAAGCTGACACCGCAACCGATCGGCCAGTTCATCGGATAGGTTCCGATACCGAATTCCTTTTCCAGCTCATCCAAAAGGTCAAAGGGATCACGCGCCTCATGGTCAAGCTTGTTGATAAAGGTGAAGATCGGAATATGGCGCATCGCGTAGACCTTAAACAGCTTTCTCGTCTGCGGCTCGATTCCCTTTGCCGCATCGATCACCATCACGGCACTGTCCGCTGCCATCAGGGTACGGTAGGTATCCTCCGAGAAATCCTGGTGTCCGGGGGTATCCAGAATATTGATGCAGTAGCCCTCGTACTCAAACTGCATCACCGATGAGGTAATCGAAATACCTCTCTTTTTTTCCATGTCCATCCAGTCGGAAACCGCGTGACGGTCGGACGCCTTGCCCTTAACCGAGCCTGCCGACTGTATTGCGCCGCCGTAAAGCAAAAACTTTTCGGTGAGTGTGGTCTTACCTGCGTCAGGGTGCGAGATGATCGCAAATGTCCTGCGTCGGTTGATCTCCTGTTCCATCGTTTTCATTGCAAATCCAATGCCTTTCTCTTATGTCCTTCATTTTTAACAAGATATTATACCATATTCAAGGGAACTATGCAAGAGATTTTCGAAAAAAACTGAAATATCCCTCCAAAGCTCTTGAATTTCAGCATCAACCGTGATACAATGAGAGCAAATACCCCTAAGGAGAAAAATGATGTTGGAACGGATCACCGCAGAAGATTTCGAATCGCTTTACCTTTTGATAAAAACCAGCTTCCCCCCCACCGAACGGAGAACCAAGGAAGGTCAGCGCGCACTGTTCGATACGGAAAAAGTCTATCAAGTATACGGATCAAAAAATGAAGAAACGAGTGCCGTGGAAGCGTTTTTGGCGGTTTGGGAGCTTGACAGCGTGCTTTTTTTGGAGCATTTTGCGGTAGACCCAAATCTGCGAGGAAAGGGACTGGGTTCCCGCTTGCTTTGTGAATTGGCAGGCATGAGCGACAAACCGCTCTGCCTTGAGGTTGAGCCTCCTTTGAACGACATTGCCAAGCGCCGCATCGAATTTTACAAGCGCAACGGATTCTTCCTCAACGAATACCCCTATATCCAGCCCTCGCTTGCCAAGGGACAGCCGCCCATCCCCTTGATGGTGATGACCTACGGTCACGCGGTCGATCAGAACGGATTTGAAAAGATTCGGGATGAACTGTACAAAAGGGTGTATCATGTGGAGCCAATGCCGAAAGCTGATGGCGCACATTAACGAAACGACTTCATTTTTCATTATTCATTCAAAATCCGATTGCATTTAATGAATAATGAATGATGAATAGTGAATAATACAACAAAATCCGCTTTCTATAAGAAAGCGGATTTTGTTTGGAGCTGGTGATGTGACTCGAACACACGACCTGCTGATTACGAATCAGCTGCACTACCGACTGTGCTACACCAGCATATTCAATTTTTACGGCAACGCATCTATTATAGCCGAAAAACGCCTGTTTGTCAAGTTCTTTTTTCAAAAATCCAAGAAAAAGATTTGTTTTTTTCAAAAAAGGCAGACAGCGTCTTGATTTTACAGATCAAATATGGTAAAATGAAACGAGAAATTACAGAAAAAGGAACAGACATATGAATCTTTGTGATATCAAGACCGTCCGCCAGATCATGGCGATGTTTCACCTGACCTTCCATAAGGAATTCGGGCAAAACTTTCTCACTGACCGCATGGTGGTGGAGGACATTGCCGATGAATGCTGCTTTGATGAAAACAGCACGATTTTGGAAATCGGTCCCGGAATCGGAACCCTCACTTATGAGTTGGCTTTGCGCCGCCGTCAAGTCATCTCGCTGGAGATCGACCGAGGTCTGATCCCCGTTTTGCAATACACGCTGGGGGAATTCGATAACGTGAGCGTGATCAACGAGGACGTTATGGAAACCGATCTGGAGGCATTGCTTGCACCTGCCTTTGCGGAAGGCCCCGTTTCGGTGTGTGCCAATCTCCCCTACTATATCACCACACCGATTTTGATGAAGCTGCTTGAAAGCCGACTTCCCTTTGAGTATATCACCATTATGATCCAAAAGGAGGTTGCCGACCGCTTGTGTGCCAAGGCAGGCAGCAAGGACTACGGTGCGATCACGGCGGTTCTTGCCTACTACGGAGAGGCGGAAAAGCTGTTTGTGGTTCCCTCCGACCGATTTGTTCCCGCACCGAAGGTCGATTCGGCGGTCATCCGCATCAAGCTGCACAAGGAAAAGCCTTGTGTCCCCAAGAACGAGGCACTGTTGTTCCGCACCATCAAGGCGGCATTCGGTCAACGCAGAAAAACGCTTGCAAACGCGCTCGGAACAGGATTTCCGGAGCTATCCCGTGAGCAGATCGTTTCGGTGATTGCCGAGTGCGGACACGAGCCCACGATCCGCGGAGAGCGTCTTGACATCGCACAGTTCACCGCACTCTCGGACGCAATTGCTGGATTGTTGGCACAAGAATAAAGGACAGCCGTCTTACTCTTGTAAGACGGCTGTTCTTTATTCCAAATGATTGTTTCTTTTCAAGTAAATCGCCAACAAGCGCGAGGCTCCCCCAAAGCCAAGTAAGCGCGACACACGATAGACCAGCCGCACACTGGGATGGTTGCTCTCTTGCAAGAGATAGCGGTATTGCTTCATTTCGGGAAGATCCCCCGCCACACGCTCGTCCTTTACCAGCTTCGATTGCCCCATCCAGACCGCATAAGGAAATGACAAATAGGAAAGCAACGCCTTCTGATGGTCGGTCGGCAAAGCTTTTGCGCGGTCGATCTGCCGTAGCAAAACGGTTTTAAGATCATTCAGCATTTGGTATGTAATACGCTGTTTTGTCTGCGCTCCCGTATGCCCCTTTCGGTAAACGTAAAAGGCATCCTCATACCAATCATAGCTTTTGCAAAGACGGAACAGATCGGCGCAAAAATCGATATCCTCGTTGCGCATTCCGATCGGAAAGCGCAGTTGATTTTCCCGAATAATCGATGTACGCACCAGTTTTCCCCATACACAGTATGCAGAAAAAACATTCGATGCCGTAAAATGCAGGATCGCCTCGGCAGGAGATCTGCCCGCGATCGCTTCCCTTTTACATCCCGAGGACGGCGGTACGGTCTTGTCGGTATCCGCCCAGTAAATAATACTGTCAAACAGCATCATGTCGGCATCCGACTCCGCCAGCCGCTCCATCATGCACTCCAGCGCATCGGTTCTGTTCCAGTAATCGTCATTATCGATGAAGGTAACGTAATCGCCGCTTGCGTGCTCAAGACCTGTATTGCGCGCCGCGGAGGTTCCGCCGTTTGGCTGATGGATCACAACGATCCGCGCATCCTTCTGCGCCAATTCATCACACAAGGCGGCACTGCCGTCGGTGGAGCCGTCGTCTACCAAAATGATCTCGATTTCGCGCCAGCTTTGAGAAATGATCGAGTCCACACAAGCGGGAAGATACTGCTTGGAATTATAAACGGGAATGATAATACTGACCTTTTTGCCCATGTGTCCTCCTTGTCTGACAAAGAATCAAAGTCCAACGGCGACACATTAGTGCCGCCGTTGTATCGTTATAGGCTTATGCCCAAGCCATCGTGCCGGGCTTCGGCTCGTCGATGATCACATCCTTGAGGAATGCAACAGCCTTGCGAAGTCCCTCGTCAATGCTCATCAGGCTGTCCTCATGCTCGATCGACAGCACGCGGTCATAGCCGCACAAACGCAGATTGGAAACCAGATCTCTCCAGTAGGTCTCGTTGTTGCCGTAGCCAACGGTACGGAATACCCATGCGCGGTTCAACTCGTCGCTGTAGTGCTTGGTGTCCAAAACACCGTTCTTTGCAGTGTTATATGTATCAATCTTGGTATCCTTTGCGTGAACGTGGTAGATCGCGCCCTTCAGCTCACGGATCGCAGCAACGGGATCCATTCCCTGCCAGATCAGGTGAGAGGGATCGAAGTTTGCGCCGATCACGGGGCCAACGGCCGCACGCAGACGGAGCAGGGTTTCGGGGTTGTATACACAGAAGCCGGGGTGCATCTCAAACGCGATGTGCGGAACGTGGTGTGCCTCTGCAAAAGCACCTGCTTCCTTCCAGTAAGGAATCACCTTTTCATTCCACTGCCAATCAAGGATGGCAAGGAAATCCTCGGGCCAGGGGCAGGTTACCCAGTTGGGATATTTTGCACCCTCGTGGTCGCCGGGGCAACCCGAGAAGGTGATCACGGTATCAACGCCCATCTTCTCTGCCAGAAGCACTGCGTTGCGGAAATCGGTGTCAAACTGCTTTGCAACTGCGGGATCGGGATGCAGAGCGTTTCCGTGTGCGGCGAGAGCGCAAACAGTAACGTCATATTTTTTCAAGGTTGCCATGAAAGCATCATACTTTGCCTCATCAGCCAACAGCTCGGCAGGGTTGCAGTGTGCCTTCCCGGGATATCCGCCGGCACCGATCTCAACGGTATGTACGCCAAGACCCGTCAAAATCTGCAAGGTCTCCTCCAAGGTTTTTTTGCCGTAAAGATTTGCAAGAACGCTTAATTTCATCTTTCGAACCTCTCTTTTCATTCATTTTCTTGATTATAAACCATCAAGCAGGTCAATGCAAGACACAAATAGGCTTGTATCGGACATTTCTTGCTCTTATTATACCATTTTCCAAATCTGTTTGCAAGTACCTTTCGTTTTTTTCTTTCGTCCTTTCAAAAAATCTTATATTCACTTTTTTACGGAAATCTATTGTAAACAGGTAAAAATTGTGCTATAATGAGTGGTGAATAAAAAATGAAACGGGAACATAAACATGAGTAAAAAACTGAAAGTCGGATTTGTTTCGCTGGGATGCCCCAAGAATCAACTGGATACCGAGGTCATGCTGCATGAGGTGCTGGCGGCGGGATACGAGATCACGCCCGAGGATATTGATGCCGACGTGATCATCGTGAACACCTGCGCCTTTATCGAAAGCGCCAAGAAAGAGGCAATTGATAACATTCTCGACGTTGCGTGGCTCAAAAAGAACCGTCACCTCAAGGCGATCATCGTAACGGGATGCCTGGCAGAGCGCTACGGTGAGGAGATCTTCAAGGAGCTGCCCGAGGTTGATGCGGTGCTTGGCGTTGGCAGTATCCACAACATTGTGGAAGCGATTGAAACGGTGAGTGCCAAAAAGCAAAAAGGAAAATCCAACAAATATTATTCTCATGAAGACAAAAACACGGTGCGCCTTGGCGGCGACCGCGTCTTGACCACTCCCGAATACTCTGCATATCTGAAAATTGCGGAGGGCTGTGACAACCGCTGTGCCTACTGTGCCATCCCCGCGATCCGCGGAAATTTCCGCAGCCGCCCCGTGGAGGATCTGATAGCCGAGGCAAAACAGCTTGAATCGCTTGGTGTGCGTGAGCTTGTGATCGTGGCGCAGGATATCACTCGCTACGGCTTGGACTTGTACGGCAAGTATGCCCTCGCAGAGCTGTTGCACAAAATCACCGAGGAGACCGAGATCCCGTGGATCCGTTTGTTGTATTGCTATCCCGATAAGATCACCGACGAACTGATCGCAGAGATGCGTGACAATCCCCGTATTCTCAACTATATCGACCTTCCCCTGCAGCACATCAGCGACCACATGCTGACTGCTATGAACCGTCACGGTAACGGTGCGATGATCCGCGAGGTGCTTGCCAAGCTGCGGCGTGAAATTCCCGATATCGTGATCCGCACCACCTTCATCGTAGGCTTCCCCGGAGAGACCGAAGAGGATTTCGAGGAGCTTTGCCGCTTTGTAAAGGAGCAAAGATTCGATCACGCGGGAGTATTCACCTATTCGCGCGAGGAGGACACTCCCGCATACGACTTCCCCGATCAGATCGATGAGCAGGTCAAGCAAGACCGCATGGATATTCTGATGCGCCTGCAAATGGATATCAACGAGGAGCTGAACCGTGAAAAGATCGGAAAAACGGTGGATGTGGTTTGCGAGGACTACGATCCCGTGGCAGAGGTACACTTTGGAAGAAGTGCCGCCGATGCGCCCGAGATCGACGGAAAGGTCTATTTCAAAGCCGACACGCGCGTGGCTCCCGGATCCTTTGTGAAAGTGAAGGTTCGTAAGGTCATCGACTACGACCTGTACGGATTTCTTGTTACTGCCAATCAAAAAGGAGGAAACTGACGATGAAAATGAATCTTCCCAATAAGTTGACCGTGTTGCGGATGTGCATGGTTCCCGTGTTTGTGGTAATCATGATGGTCTCGGATGCGCTGTGGGCAAACACAGTTGGTTTTGTGCTGTTTATCCTTGCGGCGTTGACCGATATGTGGGACGGAAAGATTGCGCGCAAGCACAACCTGATTACCGATTTCGGTAAATTCATGGATCCGCTTGCTGATAAATTCATGGTGATCGGTGCCTTTCTGGTGATCCTTTATAAAACCATGACCACATCGTATAACGATATCTTCACCAATTTGTTCTTCTGGGCTGTCCTGATCGTGATTTTCCGCGAATTGGCGGTCACTTCGATGCGTTTGGTGGTATCGGGCTCCAGTGGCATCGTGGTTGCGGCAAATATGCTGGGCAAGATCAAAACCGTTACGCAAATCGTTTGCGTGGGCTGTTGCATTGCAGAGCCCGTGATCTACCGCACGATCAATTTGGAGTTTTTCCAAAAGCTGCTGACCATTCTGCCCCTTTCCCTGCTTTCCACCGCTGTAATGTTGGTCTTCACGCTGTGGTCGGGCATCAACTATATCGTATCCTATTGGAAATATCTTGATCCCGAGAAATAAAATAGCAAAAAGACCGATTCATTAAAAGTAAAAATGCACAAAAAAGCCTCCCCTGTGTAAGGGGAGGTGCCGAGGAACGAGGCGGAGGGGTTGTAAAAAAACAAATTTTGTTTCAAAACAATCCCTCAGTCGCTTCGCGACAGCTCCCTTTACACAAGGGAGCCTTTTTTTATTCCTTCATCTGTGCAAATAATTCTTAATGTGCCGACCCTTGCTTTAAGATTTCGCAAACTGTTGCTTTGCGGCGTTCAGCTTGGTCTGTTCTGCCTTTTGTACCGTATAAAATCCCTTTTGGCTCATGGTGTTAAACAGCTCTGCCTGAATGCGATGCTCGTCCTCCAGCACCGACAGCAGGCAATTTCTTACAGTGGGCTCAGCCGCCTCACAGCAAAAGGTGTTATATGCGCCCGTGATAAACTTCTGGCTGGACAACAGATCGGTCAAAACCGCTTTTTCATTCATTTCGTTTGTGTTTTGCATCTTTACGGTTCCCTCCTCACTTCAGGTTTGCATACAGCTCGTCATAATGCCGTTGATGACGAGCGGCGATCTGCTCGTATTGCTCTTTGATTGCAGTATCGGTGCATTGGCAGGCATACGCCCGATATTTCTGCACCAGATTTTCCTCCATAGTCAAAAGATCTGAGATTGCCGACAGCTCTTTTTCGCTGATTTGTGCCATGATTGATCCTCCTTACAAATATGCCTTCATATCTTTTATAATCTTATCCTCAAACGCGCAGACATCCCGAAGCAACCGAAGTGCCGCCTCGGAGATGCTTTTGTTTTCCGACTCCCGTAAAAGACGCGTCAATTCTGCGGATCCCGCCGTTGCCTCCTCGATCAGCATCTGTGCCAAGTGGGATGACGAGGAATCCATCATGGTATTGACCATCGTTCCCCACTTTGCCGACATTTTGGAAAGTGTTCCCTCGTCCTCTGGCTTGACATCTTCCTCAGCCAACAGCTTGACCGTACGGGATGCAAAGGCTTCCAGTGCGCTCAGCTGCACCGTCATGTCGCTTTTCAGATCTTCATTTTTCACCTTCGGCATCAGATTCAAGATCGAATCGATCGAGGTCTTCACGGTTTTGTAAACGGTATTGAGGATCTCTCCCGCAGTTTTGGATTGTATCGCCTGTGTCATGTCATCACTCCTTTCTTTTGTACTCGAAACGCTTTTAGTATTCTCCAATACGTTTTTTTTATTCGTTTTTGAAAAAACAGGACGAAAATCCAAAATTTTATTTCACGGTGCCGTTACAAAGCCCGTGCGCTCTCTTGACAAAAATCGTAAAAACTGTTATAATATAATGTGGAATTGTTTGATCAATGGGAAAGGAGAGCAACGTATGAAGCCTGTGTTTTCCGACGTGGTTGGAAATACCGCGCTATGTGAGCGGGTTTGCGGCGACATTCTCTCGCAAAAGCTTTCCCACGCCTACATTTTAGAAGGTGCAAAGGGTTCCGGTAAGCATACGCTGGCATGGCGCATCGCCGCCGCATTGGCGTGCGAAAAGCAAAGCGATACAACGGCTCCGCTTCCCTGCATGACCTGCCCCTCGTGCCACAAGATCTTCGGCGGAAACTCCCCAGACGTTATATTGGTCAACCGAGGCGACAAAGCAACGCTTGGAGTGGACGTGATCCGTGAGGTAAAACGCGATATATGGATCGCGCCAAACGATATTGCGGCAAAAATTTACATCATCGAGGATGCGCAAACCATGACCGAGCAGGCACAAAACGCACTGCTGTTGACCTTGGAGGAGCCGCCCGCATACGTACTGTTTTTGCTGTTGACCGAAAACGCGGCATCGCTGTTGGAAACCATACGAAGCCGCGCGCCGACACTGCGGACCGAGCCGCTTGACACGGAGCAGATCAACGGATATCTTTCCAAAAATGCCGAGGCATCCTTGCTCAAAAGAAACACACCGGAGGAATATTTTGAGATCATCGCGGCGGCAGACGGCAGTATCGGTCGGGCGCTGACGCTTCTGGACGCCAAAAACCGCAAGCCGATCCTTACACAGCGCGCCAACGCAAAGGAATTTGTTCGGCTGTGTTCCGCGAGGAAGAACAGTGCCGCCTCTATGAAGCTTTTGAACGGATTGGGACAAAAGCGAGACGAGCTGACCTCGCAAATGAACGTGATCCTGTATTGTCTGCGTGATCTTCTGTTGCTCAAGCAAACCGATTCCGCACCGCTATGCTTTTTTGCCGACCGCGAGGAAGCGTTGCAAATGGCATATAGCTTTTCCACTCCCGATCTTTTAATGCTTTGCCAAAAGATTGAGGATTGTATTTCCTCTCTGCAAATGAACGCCAACGTCCGCTTGACCTTGACAACACTTGCAGTAAACACAGGACTCCTATAACGGTCGGTCACAAAGGGCCGACGCTCCGATAGAAAGGATAATACCATGACAGATCAGAATCAAAAGCCTGTAGGTGAAAAGACCGACGGCAGCAACAGCGGTTCCGCATCCCGCAACCGCCGCAACCGTCACCACAGACACTATAAGCATACTCAAAATAACAACGAGCGTGAAAACACGGCTCCAAAGGCAGAAGGCAACGCTCCCGCAGCGGAAAAGAGTGCAGAGCCTCACGTTGCCGCAGAACAGCAAAACGGTCACGCAAAAAAAGGAGACCGTAACAAAAATCACCGCAACCACAGCAAGAAGGAACGTTCGGGCGATCGGAACGGACGCGGAGGAAACCGCCGCTTCACTCCCGACAGCCGTCCTTATGATCCTTACGAAACACCCAGCAAGGAAGAGATCGCACTTTCGGAGCTGCGGGCACAGATCGTTCTGCAATCGGCAGACGGCACGGTTCCCACAGCCTATTCCGTAAATCCCACACCGACTCCCGAGGCCCCTGCCGTTCAAAGCGACGCCTCGGATAAAGAAGCTCAGACCGCAGGCTCAAATGAGACCGATACGGAAACGACGGTTCAAACGGAAGCAGAAACCGAAGCCGAGCCGGTTCCCATGGTGGAGGTGGTGGGAATCCGCTTCCGCTCGGCAGGAAAGATGTATTATTTCGATCCCAACGGCATCACCGTTAAGAAGGGCGATTATGCGATCGTGGAAACCACACGCGGTCCCGAGTTCGGCGATATCTGCTTGCCGAACACGATGATCAAGGAATCCAACGTGGTGTCTCCTTTGCGCCCTTTGATCCGCATTGCAACGCCTGAGGATGTGGCGCAGAATGCCGCAAACCGCGAAAAAGAAAAAAGCGCACTGTCGATCTGCCAGGAAAAGATCGAAAAGCACGGTCTGGAAATGAAGCTGATCGACGTACAGTACGCATTTGACGGCTCAAAGCTGTTGTTCTATTTTGCAGCGGAAGGACGCGTGGATTTCCGTGAATTGGTGAAGGATCTGGCATCGGTATTCCGTACACGCATTGAGCTGCGCCAGATCGGTATCCGCGATGAAGCAAAAATGCTTGGCGGAATCGGTGCTTGCGGCCGTCCCCTGTGCTGCTCAACCTTCCTGCCCGACTTTGCGCAGGTATCGATCAAAATGGCAAAGGATCAGAATCTTTCGCTCAACTCCTCGAAAATTTCGGGCGTTTGTGGCAGACTGATGTGCTGCTTGCGCTATGAATCCGAGGTATATGCGGAAGAGATCCGCAAAACCCCCTCGAATGACACCTTGGTACGTACCGAGGACGGTGTGGGCGTGGTGATCGGCTCCAATCCCTTGGCAGGCACGATTCGCGTGGTACTCAAGGACGCTCCCGATACGGCTCCCAAGCAATATCACAGAGATCAGGTTGTGGTTCTCGGCAAGGAAAAAAAGGGAACGGAGCGTAAAAATCCCGATTCTGCCGAATCCGCACAGTAAAAATCGAAAAAAGTTACAGTTCTTAGCAACTTTTTTTAAAAAAACAGTTGCAAAAAGAAAAAAATGTGATACAATAGTAACAGAACGGTACAGAAGCGATTGTGTACCGTTTGAAAACTCACAGGAGGTACAAAACCAATGGCATATAAGATTTCCGACGATTGCGTAGCATGCGGTGCTTGCGCAGAGGCTTGCCCCATGGATGCAATTTCCGAAGGCGACGGCAAGTATGACATTGATGCAGACAAGTGTGTAAGCTGTGGTGCTTGCGCAGAGGCTTGCCCTGTTGCTGCTCCCCAGGAGGCTTAATCTACATCACCCCGCAACGCGGCGGAGCAAGCGATTTCTGCCTGCTCCGCCGTTCTGTTTTTAACCGATCTATGAATCTTTCAATAAACCACCTTACAAAAAGGAGATTTTTATGACCGATCGCTCCGCTATCCTCTCCCCCTCCCTTTTGTCGGATGAGCGCTTGGATGAGGTCAACGAAAATCTTCGCTTGATCCAGAAGAAAAACGGTTTGACCTACGGAACCGATGCGTATCTTTTGGCAGCATTTGCTCGGCAGAAGGCAGTCGCCCGCGCAGTCGATCTGGGAAGCGGAACGGGCATCATCCCCCTGTTGCTCGTGACCAAACAAAAGATTGCTTCTGCCACCGCCGTGGAAATTCAACCGTCCTTCGTGGATCTGATCGAAAGAAATGCCGCGCTGAACGGGTTTTCCGACAGAATTCTGCCGATGTGTGCCGATTTGCGCGAACTGAATGCAGAAAAGCTTGGCGGTGAGGTCGATCTGGTGACGGCAAATCCGCCTTATATGCGAACCGACAGCGGGAAGCGGAACCTTGCCGATGAAAAATATATTGCTCGGCACGAGGTGTGCGGTAATATAAGCGATTTTTGCTTTGCGGCGGCAAGACTGCTCAAGCACGGAGGACGGTTTCTGACCGTTTGGCGTCCCGATCGCCTGAGCGAGCTTTTTGGCGCGTTATGCCAAGCAAAGCTGGAGCCAAAGAGAATGACACTTGTATACGCGGACAAGCAAAGCGAGCCTTGCATGGTCCTCACCGAAGCCGTTAAGGGCGCGGCGCCTTCAATGCGCGTCACCCCGCCCCTGATCCTGTACCGCAAACGCCGGCCGGAGGAAAAGACACGGAGATTGACAGATGAGGCTCAACAAATATACGATCTCTGCCGTTTTCCCGATTCGTATGTAAATTAACAATCAGCGAAGGCAAGCTCCCCCGGGGCGAACAGGATGATGAATCGACAAAGCAGGAAAGGCGGTTCTCCCCAAGGGAACCGCCTCTCTTTACGATCAAAAAGAATTTCCGTTAACGAGGAATCCATGGAACATATCAAACGTATTTTAAGCTTTACGCGGCGCGCGCTGGACGATTATAAAATGATCGAAGCCGGCGACCGCATTGCCGTTGGTGTTTCGGCGGGTAAGGATTCGCTTACCCTCTTGTGCGCAATGGCAGAGCTTCGCCGCTTCTATCCCGTCCCCTTTGAGCTGATCGCCATCACGGTGGATATGGGCTTTGAGGGTACCGATTTTTCCCCGATCTCCAAGCTTTGCGAGGAGCTGAACGTCCCCTACCATATCATTCCCACCGAGATCTCCAAGATCATTTTCGATGTGCGCAAGGAAAAGAATCCTTGCTCCCTGTGCGCGAAAATGCGTCGGGGAGCCTTGCATAACGCCGCAAAGGAGCTGGGATGCACATCGGTTGCACTGGGGCATCACTTTGACGATGCGGTGGAGACCTTTATGCTCAATCTGTTCTTTGAGGGACGCATCGGGTGCTTTTCTCCCGTCACCTATCTCTCCCGCGTGGGGCTGAAGGTGATCCGCCCCATGATCTACATGCCCGAGAAAGACGTGCGCTATTTTGCCAAAAAGGCAGAATTGCCCGTGGTCAAATCCACCTGTCCTGCCGACGGAAACACCCAACGCGAGGAAATGAAACAGCTCCTTGCAGAGCTGGATCGCAAGCACGACGGGTTGCGGTATCGCATTTTCGGTGCGATCCAGCGCGGCGAGGTGGACGGCTTCAAAATGATCTCGGGAATGCAAGGGATCAAAGCCTATAAAAACGAACAAAACCAAAACGAGGAAGAAGGATAACACATGGAAGGCAATCAGTTTTTGCCGCTCTCGCGCAGTGATATGCTGGCGCGCGGCTGGGATGCTCCCGATTTCATATACGTCACGGGCGACGCTTACGTCGATCACCCGTCCTTTGGCGTTGCGATCATCTCCCGCGTGCTGGAAAACGCAGGCTTCCGCGTGGCGATCCTTTCTCAGCCCGATTACAAAAGCTGTGACGCATTCCGCGAATACGGAAGACCGAAACTCGGCTTTTTGGTAACGTCGGGCAATATCGACAGCATGGTGGCACACTACACCGCCGCCAAGAAAAAACGCAGCTTTGACTACTATTCCCCCGGTGGCAAGATGGGCAACCGCCCCGACCGCGCCGTGATCGTTTACTGCAACCGCATCCGCGAGGCGTATGGGGACGTGCCGATCATTTTGGGAGGACTGGAGGCATCGCTTCGCCGTTTTGCGCACTATGACTACTGGGATGATAAGGTACGCCGCTCGGTATTGGTGGACAGCCGCGCCGATATTCTGACCTACGGAATGGGCGAATCGATCCTTTTGCGATTGGCTGAGCTTCTCTCGCGCGGGATCCCGATCAAAAAGATCCGTGACGTGCGCGGAACCGTTTATCTTGCCAACCCCGAGGATGCGATTCACTACGAAGTTGCCGCAACCTTTGATTACAACGAGCTGAAAACCGACAAACGCAAGTATGCCGAGGCATTCGGGATTCAATACAAAAATCAAGACTCGATCAACGGTAAAGCAATATGCGAGCGATACGACGGCAAGCTGCTGGTGCAAAATCCTCCGATGCCGCCCTTGGAACGCGAGGAGCTTGACCGTGTTTACGCTCTTCCCTATATGCGCGATTATCATCCAAGCTATCAAGCGGCAGGAGGCGTTCCCGGGATCGAGGAAGTCAAGTTCTCGGTCACGCACAACCGCGGCTGCTTTGGCGGCTGTAATTTCTGTGCGCTCGCCTTTCATCAGGGACGCACGGTTCGTTCCCGCAGTATCAAAAGCGTGGTGGAGGAAGCGCGAAAAATCACGGCACTCCCCGATTTCAAGGGTTATATTCATGACGTTGGCGGCCCTACGGCGAACTTCCGCTACCCTGCCTGCGACAAGCAGCTTAAGGACGGCGTTTGCTCCACGCGAAAGTGTCTTGCTCCCACGCCCTGCAAAAACGTGAAGATAGATCACACCGAATATCTCCGTCTTTTGGAAGAGGTAGAAGCACTACCGCGTGTAAAAAAAGTGTTTATCCGAAGCGGCATCCGATTTGACTATCTGATGGCGGACAAAAACGACGCCTTTTTCAAAAAGCTGGTCAAGGATCACGTCAGCGGGCAGTTGAAGGTTGCTCCCGAGCATTGCTCAAGCGCGGTGCTTGCCTGCATGGGAAAGCCGAATTTCGGCGTTTACGAAGCCTTCCGAGAGAAGTTCTTTGACATCACGCACGCCATTGGCAAAGAGCAATATTTGGTGCCTTACCTGATGTCCAGCCACCCGGGATCCACGCTTTCGGATGCGGTGGAGCTGGCACTCTGCCTCAAAAAGAACGGCTACGCGCCCGAACAGGTGCAGGACTACTACCCAACCCCCGGAACTGCGTCCACCGTGATGTACTACACAGGCATCAATCCCTTGACCATGAAGCCTGTTTACGTGGCCACCGATTACCATGAAAAACAGCTCCAACGCGCCCTGTTGCAGTATAACAGACCGCAAAATGCCGATCTTGTACGGGAGGCACTGACCAGGGCAGGACGCACCGATCTGATCGGAAACGGCAAGGATTGCTTGGTTCGCCCCGCAGGCGGTTCACATTCCCCGAGGGGCGATGCGAAAAAGACCTTCAAAGCAAAGCCAAACGATCGCCGTAAGCCCACCTCCCGGAAAACAGAGGGCAAAACAAAAAGAGACCGTTCCCACACAGCTCATGCAACAAAAGCACGCAAAAAAAGATAATCCTAACTTTCGTACTTTCTTGGAGTGCTTCACGCGCTGAATCGATAGCACACCTCATCCGCCTCGTTCCTCGGCACCTTCTCCTCAAGGAGAAGGCTCTCAGGGTTCGTCCCCTTATAAAACAGATTCATACTCGAATCACTACTTTGTTTTCTAATAATTCAGCAAAATAATTTTATCAAAACGAACTCTCCGAAAAGCAAGCGATTGATCACCGAAAGCCTTCTCCTTGAGGAGAAGGTGTCAGCGCAGCTGACGGATGAGGTGTTCAAGTTTTCTTTAGAACCCCAAAGACGACCATTAGCGTGTTCTCCTTAACAGAGAACACGCTAATGGTCGTCTTTATTTCCATATATCAACCCACCGGATGCTTGCGAATAAACAGCACACCCAGCGTATTTCTGCCGCAATGCGAGGAAACGGTACAGCCCGCGCGCGTCAAATGAACCTCCTTGAAGGGAGCCAGCGATTTTACAGCGTCCACACAAGCACTGTAGATCTCGGGATCACAGCCTGCATGCGTAATAAATACATGATCAAGCTCAATATCGGAAGCATCTCCGATCTGATCGGCAACGTATTTTTTCAGTACCTCGGCGTATTTTCCGCGATACTTCTTGGTCACGCCCATCGAGCCGTTCCGCACCGAAATACAAGGCTTGAGATGAAGCAGATTTGCACCGAATGCCGCCAATGCCGAGCATCTGCCGCCCTTGTGCAAAAACTCCAGGTTATCGATCACAAAGGACGCGTCAACGCAAGGGATCAGCTCCTCGCATTTTGCAACGATTTCCTTGGCACTCTTGCCCTCTTGTGCCATTTCAGCGGCGGAAAGAACCACCAGACCGCCTCCCGTGGAAAGATTTTGTGTATCCACTACGTATACGTTTTCAAAATCCTCTGCCGCCACCTTGCCGTTTTGGTTGGTAGACGACATTTTTGCACTGATGGTAAAGAAAACGATGCTGTAGCCTTCGTCGGTATATTTTTTGAAGAAATCCTCATAATCTCCGATGTTGATCGCCGAGGTTTTGGGCAAAACCTTGTTTTTCTCGTAATAATCATAGATAAAGTCGGGATCAATGTCCACGCCATCGGTATATTCCTTTTCGCCAAGTGTAACGCCCAAGGGCAGGATCTGAATACCGTATTTTGAAATCAATTCGGGGCCAAGATCGGCGGTACTGTCGCAAGCAATCAATACTTTTTCGCTCATCATAAGAACTCCTTTTTCTATTATTAAAAATTATTTTATCATACAAATGTGAACTCTATATTACATTTTTCGTTTTTCTCACAACGACTCGGCATATCGCACGGCTTCCATCGCATCCTTGCAATAACGGTCTGCTCCGATCCGCGCGGCATAATCCTCATTCATCACGGCACCGCCCACCATAACGCGGCAAGCAGGAAGTGCAGACCGAAGAAGCTTGATCGTCTCTTCCATCGAAGGAACCGTCGTGGTCATCAGCGCACTGAGTCCCACCAAGGGCGCACCGCTTTGCACAGCCGCCTCCAGAATCGCTTCGGGAGCTACATCCTTACCAAGATCGATCACGGTAAAGCCATAGTTTTCCAACAGCAGACGAACGATATTTTTGCCGATATCGTGAATATCTCCCTTGACGGTTGCCAGCACGATCGTCATTTTTTTGTCCGATGCGCTTTGCGAGGTCTGCATTTGAGCCTTGATCTTTTCAAAGGCAAGCTTTGCCGCCTCGGCACTCATCAAAAGCTGGGGCAGATAAACCGTTTTTTCTTCAAAGCCCTTTCCTACACGGTCAAGCGCGGGAATGATCTCGTTTTGCACGATCTCCATCGGATCGGTTCCCCCTGCCAGAAGCGTTTCGGTCAAAGCTCCCGCCGATGCGGTGCGTCCGCTCAGAATCGCCTTTTGCAAGGAGGACGCGGTATCGGTGTCAGCCGTTGCGGCGGTTGTGGGAACAGTCACCGTGCTTTGCGTTTGCGGACAGGTTGCCGAAAATGCAATATAATCGGCGCAATTTTCGTCCAACCCGTGCAAGCAACGGTACGCGTAATACACCTTCCGCATTTCCAAGGAATAGGGATTCATGATCGCGGCACTGAGTCCGTTCTCAAGTGCCGATGCAAAGAACACGCTGTTGACCGCCTCGCGCGACGGGAGTCCGAACGAAACGTTGGAAACACCCAAAGAGGTATAGCATCCCAAATTCTCGCGGATCAAGCGCAGAGATTCCAGCGTTACCATTGCGGAGCTTTGGTCGGCGCTCACGGTCATCGCAAGCGTATCGAATACCAGATCCTCCTTTGCGATTCCGTATTCTGCAGCGGTCTTCAGAATTCGCTCTGCAATCGCAAAGCGTCCCTGTGCGGTGTCGGGAATTCCGCACTCGTCCAACGTCAGCGCGATCACCACACCGCCGTATTTTTGCACTAAGGGGAAGATCGCCTGCATTGACTCGGCTTTTCCGTTGACCGAATTGATCAACGCCTTACCGTTATAGCGGCGCATTGCCGCCTCCATTGCCGAAAAATCGGCGGTATCAAGCTGCAGGGGCAGATCGATCACGGCTTGAAGCTCGCAGGTAGCGCGGCAAAGCATTGCTTTCTCATCGATTTCGGGAAGTCCGACATTCACATCCAGAATATGCACACCGCATTCCTCTTGACGGATGCCCTCCTGCAAAATGTAATCCATATCATTCTCAACCAACGCCTGCTTGAAACGCTTTTTCCCCGTGGGGTTGATGCGCTCTCCAATCAGAATCGGTTGGTTTGCAAAATCCACCGCGTGTGTGTAAGAAGACACTACGGTGCGCTTTTTGGGTGTTATAGGAAGCGCTGTCATGCCGTGGGTTCGTTCGGTTACCGCACGGATATACTCGGGTGTGGTACCGCAGCAACCGCCAACACCGCGCGCTCCCATTTCTATCATAGCGGCAACGTCATCCGAAAAATCCTCGGGAAGAACGTCGTACACCGTTTTTCCGTCTCGGCTTTGCGGCAAGCCCGCATTGGGCTTGACAAACACGGGAACCGACGCCACTTGCAACAAGCGTTTCACCACGGGCATCAGTTGCTTGGGTCCAAAGGAGCAGTTCACACCGATCGCATCGGCGTGCATACCCTCCAAAAGCGCAACCATTGCCTCGGGGTCGGCACCTGTCATCAGCTTACCGTCCTCGCCATAAGCGTTGGAAACGAGCACGGGCAGATCGCAGTTCTCCTTTGCCGCCAAGAGCGCGGCTTTGGTTTCATAGCTGTCGTTCATGGTTTCGATCATCACAAGGTCCACACCGCACGAAACGCCGATGCGAACGGTTTTGGCAAAGATCTCCACCGCATCCTCAAAATCCAAGTCGCCGTACGGCTTGAGCAACCGTCCCGTGGGGCCGATGTCCAGCGCAATGTATTTTTCCTGCGTACCGTCAGACGTATCGCGCGCGGTCTTAGCGTTTTTCACGGCCGCCGCAATGATCTTTTGCAGCTCCTCTTCGGAAAAATGCAGGATGTTGGCACCAAAGGTGTTGGTATTGATAATATGACTGCCCGCATTGAAATAATCACGGTGGATCGCAGTTACCGCATCGGCATGCGAGAGATTCCAACGCTCGGGAGCCTCCCCCGCTTCCAGCCCTGCAGCTTGCAGAAGGGTTCCCATTCCACCGTCCAGATAAAACAGGCGGTCATTGATCAGCTCGATAACATTCATGTAAAGCTCCTTAATTGGCATCATATAGTCCCACCACGGCGGTTACCGATTTTGTGGGTGACATCAAAAGACTGTCATTCAAAGAAAGTCCGATTTTTTTAGGGCAATCCAAAAGTCGGAAAAGATCCTTTTGGACAGAGAGCGGCAAATCTCCGTAGCCCGGGCTGAAGCGCGGACGCATCAAAAGTCCTTCTTCTCCATAAACCGCTTTTCGTTCGGTCAGAAAGGCATCGCAAAGGCTTTCCACGCGCTCAGCCCCCAGTGCCTGCAGAGCAACCGCGCGGGAGGGAGAAATCCTTGAATATTTTGCGATCAGACGGTCAAGCTCCAGCCCCACCGTTGCCGCAAACAACAGCACACGTTTGCAGTTTCGCAGGTTGTAGCAAAGATCTCGGCTTTCTACCGTAACCGAAGCAAAGGTCAAGGCACGCTCGGTGCAATTCAGCTCGGATTCGCGCCAGCAAACGCGGTAATGCATCAGCGGCAACGCCTCACGCAAGACCGACTCGATCAAAGCCAAAACCGCCTTGTCCGCATCGGCACAGCCCATATAGCGCAGGATCTCCTTTTGAGAGATCGGCGGCTCGGGATAGATCTTGCTCAGTACGTTCATCGTATTCACTTGCCCAGAATATCCGACAGATTGCTTTGTATCTTCTCGGCAACCTCGGGCTTGTTCATGGAATAAACGTGTACATTTGTAATATTGTTGGCAAACAGGTCGATGATCTGATCGGTAGCGTAAGCAATGCCCGCCTGCTTCATGGCGGCAGGATCCGAACCGAATTTATCCACCAACGACTTAAAGCGTTGCGGCATAAAGGAACCCGACAACTGGATCGCGCGATCCACCTGATTTGCGTTTGTGATCGGCATAATGCCTGCGATCACGGGGACGGTGATCCCCGCCTCACGGATCTTATACAGGAAATTGTACAGCAGGTGATTGTCGAAAAACATTTGCGTGGTCAAAAAATCACAGCCCGCGTCCACCTTTTCCTTCAGCCGCTTGATATCTTCCTTTTGATTGATGCTTTCGGTGTGGATCTCGGGATAGCAAGCACCGCCAATGCAGAAATCGGGGTTGCTTTCGCGCAATTCTCGGATCAGATCCACCGCATAGCGATAGTCCCAACCGCTTCGGTCGGCATCCAGCAGATCCTTCGGAATATCACCGCGCAACGCCATAATATTTTGGATCCCCGCCGCCTTGATCGCCTCGATCTTTTCCTTTACGGTCGCCTTGGTCGAGGAAACGCAAGTCAGGTGCGCCAAGGTCGGAACACCGTATTTTTCCTTGATATCCTTGGCAATATCCAGCGTGTATTGGCTGGTTCCGCCTCCCGCACCGTAAGTCACGCTCATAAACGCGGGACGCAATGCGGCAATCTCCTCCACAGCGCCCTTCACGCTTTCAAACGCCGAGTCGGTTTTGGGCGGAAAGACCTCAAAGGACAACGAAAGGGTATCTTTTTTGATAACGTCGATCAGTTTCATATACGGCACCTGCCTTTTTTAGACTTCATCTATTTATTTTATCACACAATCCCAAAAAAGTAAATACTTTTTTCCCGTATTTTTTCCAAAAAGTGCATCCGATATTGGCTGATGGCCGATGACGCAAAAATACCATCGGCAGGTGGTATTTCATATTCAAAATTCAGCGCTGACCGCTGTACAGTTGTCGTCCGCTACGCTTGCAAAATCCCCGAAGCCGCCGATCCATTCGTTCTTTTCGATCAGCACGTCGCTGCAATAAGAAAGATTGACAGCATGATTTGCCTCCCGCAGCTTCCCTGCCGACGGACTTTTGAAAATTCGGTTTTTCGCAAACAGCAGTTTTTCGCAGGAAAAAGCGTACAGCACGGGAACATCGGCACTGTCAAAGCGGTTATCCGTAATGCGGATATTGGTGTGATAAGGCTTTTCCCGCATCGGCTTTGGTACAACGGGACAAATGCTGATCACGCCGTGGCAAAACTGATACATGGACGACAGACAATCATCGGTGAAGATATTACGCGTAATTTCCACATCGCAGCAAGCCCCCGATTCAAACCAGTAATTGGAATCGCCTGCCACAAGGATTGCCGAGCCCGATGACTCAAAAAGATTATCCGCGATCAGGACGTGCTTCGGGGTTGATACCAGTACACCGCGCGCCCGACAGCTTCCAAATCGGTTTTTGGTACAGATAAATTCCGCCGTGTGCGACAAATTATCAAGTGCCAAAGAGTCTCCCCTCTGTGCCATCGAAAGGATCTCCTTCGGTAAGGGCGCGTCAAAGGACAGCAAAAAGGTCATTTGATCCAAAAGCGTGTAGCTTGCGGCACTTGCTCTGCCAATTTCATGCATCACTCCGCGATCCAGAAAAGCGATCTCGTCACCCGTCTCTGCCCAATAGGCAAACCCGCAAGCATCCTCGTGGCGGTAGCGACAACG
Source organism: Clostridia bacterium (assembly GCA_017453335.1). The sequence goes on along the minus strand of JAFTKI010000102.1, from coordinate 2,520 downwards.
AAGCGTTCTGTCGTCCACGATTTCATCGGCGGTCACACAACAGCCGTGAACGTTGATCGGATCGTCCATCAAGGCGTGAAAGCTACATTCGGTAACGGTAACCCGTCCCGAGCAACAGGTCACGTGCATTCCGTCATCACGTCCGCTCGATACCAGACGCCCTCTTTGAACATCGGGTAAAAAATGCACGCGCTCGTAGGTCAGGTCATGGCAAAACTGCGCCAAGCAGCCCAAGCCGCCGCAGGAGTAAAAGGTCACGTCACGCACAACGGTATTGCGACATTTTTCCGAAAAAATGCCCGCATGGACGCGTTCATTGTGCCGCATATTCAAAAGATCTCCCACCTGCACGGAATATTCCCGTTTAAGAGTCAATCGGTAACGGTTATTCCCCAGCTCGCTCACAGCCAATGAACCGATATCTCCCGTACCGCGCCGCACGGTTCTTCGATGCGGCTCAAAGGCGATCATGCGGTGGTTGAAGCGGTACCACTCATCGGCACCAACCTCAAAATACAAATTGCCGTCTTCATACCGATGCGGAAACGTTTCGGGATCCACGTACACATCCATATAGCTTTCGCTCACATTCTCCACAACACCCTCGGCAACCAACGGCTTTTCCCAATTCACAAAAAATCCCTCAATGGTGATGCTTTCGCAACGGTCAAGCGTAAACACCTGCATCTGTCCCGCAAGCCAAAGCCGTGCTCCGTTTCCTCGCAGAGTACAGTTTTTCATGTGCTTCATCCAAACGGCAAGCACGCGGTATGGCGTATGAACCGAGTTGGAAAGGCAATAATCGGCGCGCATCTCTTCATGCGGTGAAAAATAATAATCGGCAGGCTCAAACACGAACTCCGTGTCCTCCGCATAGCGCAAAAAGAGTGCGTGAAGCCCCAGGGTAATATCGGTATTCGGCAGGATTCCCTCGTCCCGCAAGAAGATCTTTCGCATAAAAACGCCCTCCCCTTCTTTTTTCTTTATTATAGCACCAAGCACCGCCCGTGTCAACGAAAAATAATCGCTTTACAATCACAAAAAGGTCATATCTGCAAGTCACCGCAGATACGACCTTTTTTTGAGGTTACAGATTCCTCTTCCGAATTCCGACAATCAAAAAACCGCTGCAACGCAGCGGCTTTTTTTGTAAATGTAATCAACCAAACAGGTCGCCGAGATCCTCTCCGAGTTCTTCAAGCTCTTCAGCGCAATCATCGCAGTAAACGACCTTTTCGCCAAGAATCTCGAATTCGTGCTGTGTACCGGTCTTTTCCTCTTCGCACATATCGCAAACAAACGTGCCACAGGATGCGAGCGTTGCAACGAGAGCTACAAGCAACAAAAGAGCAATAACGATTTTCTTCATTGTGGAAATCCTCCAAAGTTTTAATTTGAAAGTGAAATGTGAAAAGCTTTTCCAATTTCATCTTTCTGCAATGATTATACCACTTTCTTTGTTTTTTGTCAACAGAAAAAGGCAAATTAATGTACAAAAAATGTAGCATTTTTCCGTTTTTTCAGAGAAAGTGAAAGGACCGTGCTTCCGGGCTTTACACACACCCAAAAAAAGACCTTGCAAAGAAAGCTCTCTGCAAGGTCAATTTTTATGATGTCAGTTGCCCGTCGTATGCTTGGGCGATTGCCCACTTGCACAAAACGTGCCGATTCTTACTTATTGGTGATAGCTGCCTGAGCTGCTGCCAAACGAGCGATCGGAACACGGAAGGGCGAGCAAGATACGTAGTCAAGTCCGATCTTGTGGCAGAACTCAACGGAAGAGGGGTCACCGCCGTGCTCACCGCAGATACCTACGTGGAGAGCCTTGTTTACGGGACGGCCGAGAGATACAGCCATGTTCATCAGCTTACCAACACCGGTCTGGTCAAGCTTTGCGAAGGGATCGTTCTCGAAGATCTTTGCATCGTAGTAAGCGCCCAGGAACTTGCCTGCGTCATCACGGGAGAAGCCGTAGGTCATCTGAGTCAGGTCGTTGGTACCGAAGCAGAAGAAGTCTGCATTTGCAGCGATCTCGTCTGCGGTCAGGCATGCACGAGGAATCTCGATCATGGTACCAACCTCGTAGTCGAGCTTCGCGCCTGCAGCTGCGATCTCAGCATCAGCGGTTGCAACAACAACGCTCTTAACATACTTCAACTCCTTCACGTCGCCAACCAGCGGGATCATGATCTCGGGTCTTACGTTCCAATCAGCGTGTGCCTTCTGAACGTTGATAGCGGCGCGGATAACAGCCTTGGTCTGCATTGCTGCGATTTCGGGATAGGTTACTGCCAAACGGCATCCGCGGTGACCCATCATGGGGTTGAACTCGTGCAGAGATGCGATAACAGCCTTGATATCCTCAACGGTCTTGCCCTGTGCCTTTGCGAGAGCTGCGATGTCCTCCTCGGTGGTAGGAACGAACTCATGGAGAGGCGGATCCAGGAAACGGATGCAAACGGGGTTGCCCTCGAGAGCCTCATACAGCTTCTCGAAGTCAGCCTGCTGATAAGGCAGGAT
>JAFTKI010000101.1 GCA_017453335.1 Clostridia bacterium | reverse complement strand
ACCAGATGATTCTTGACGGTCCTCACAGAAAGGGTGACTTAAGACGTGCAAGAGCAGGTGCTGCTAATATCGTTCCAAACTCAACAGGTGCTGCAAAGGCTATCGGTCTTGTTATTCCTGAGCTTAACGGCAAGCTGATCGGTTCCGCTCAGCGTGTTCCCGTTCCCACGGGCTCTACCACCATCCTCGTTGCTGTTGTTAAGGGCAAGGATGTTACTAAGGAAGGCATCAACGCTGCTATGAAGGCTGCTTCCTCTGCTTCCTTCGGTTACACCGAGGAAGAGCTGGTTTCTTCCGATATCATCGGTATCACCTACGGTTCTCTGTTCGATGCAACTCAGACCATGGTTACCAAGATCGACGACGAGACCTACCAGGTACAGGTAGTTTCTTGGTACGACAACGAGAACTCCTACACCAGCCAGATGGTTCGCACCATTAAGTACTTCGCAGAGCTGGCTTAATTCGGTTCTCTAACTTAAAAAAAGGAAGACTTTTGTGAAAAAGTCTTCCTTTTTTTGGTTGTTCCCAAAAGATACTTGACAAACAACGTGTTTTTTGTCATAATATGGGTACTGTCTTTCGATGGAGGATTTTTATGAAACGTTTGATTTGCTTTGATCTGGACGGAACTCTGACACAGCACCGCACTCCTTTGGATGAAAAGAACCGCGCGGTTCTTGACAAGCTGGGAGAAAAATATAAGCTTTTGATGGTGGGAGCCGGTGCTACGGCTCGTATATGGAACCAGATGGGGCAGTATCCCATTGATATCCTCGGCAACTACGGCATGGAGGAAAGCAAGACTGTTGATGGGAAATATATTCTGGTGCGTGAGGACGTTTCCCCTGTGGATCAGGCATTTTTCCGTGAAAAGATCGAGTATCTGCGCCAAAAGTACGGTTATACCGAATATAAGGGTGAGCCTGTTGAGTTTCATGCATCGGGCATGGTGACCTTCCCGTTGCTTGGCACAAAGGCAGACATTGCCGATAAGCTTGCCTTCGATCCCACACGCGAGAAGCGCAAGGTGCTGTACCCCGAGGTGCTGGAGATCTTCAGCGATTTCACGGTCTACATCGGCGGATCTTCTTCGTTCGATTTTTCGGCAAAGCAGTATAACAAGTACGATGCGATCATGCGCTACGCCAAGGAAAACGGCTACGAGAAGGACGAGATCCTTTATGTGGGCGATGATTTCGGTGACGGCGGCGGAGACAGCCACGTTCGTCTTGGCGGCATGGATTACGTTGAGATCACCGATTACCGTGAATTTGAAGAGAAGATGCGTCAGTATCTCTGATACAAGAAAAAATAAAAGAGGAAATCGATTCGATTTCCTCTTTTATTCTTGTTTCGACATTAAGCATCCTTCTTAACATCGAGAACCTGCTTGCCGTTGTAAAAACCGCAAACCTTGCATACGCAATGGTTCTTTACGAATGCGTCGCAAGCCGGGTTGGAACACTTGTTCATGCCGGGTACGGAGAGCTTGCTGTTGTTGGAGCGTCTCTTGTCTCTGCGCGCTTTCGATACTTTCTTCTTCGGTACTGCCATGTCTACACCTCCTCGTGCGTGAATATTTATTTCACGTCATAATTTACTTACTTTTCTTTTGCATTTTTGTCTGCCCACTGCTTCAGCACTGCCAATCTCGGGTCGGGCTCAAAGGTAGGACAGCCGCAATCACCGAGGCGTTTGGGCTTTCCGCACTTCGGGCACAGTCCCTGGCAATCCTCCCCGCACAAAAAGCGCATCGGGAAGGAGAGCAAAAGCTCCTCGCGGATGGTTTCGTCCAGATCGAGCTTGCCGTCTTCAATCACGGCGTACTCGTCCACGTTTTCCTCCAGCTGCTCTTCGGTCAGTGTTCCTTGAGCGGCAACGGTTCTTTCCAATTCCACGGAAAAATCGCCGCTGACAGGCTCCAGGCAACGAGCGCACTCTGCGGTGTAGGAAACGGTTGCCGTGAGTGACAGGTGCATATAGCCTGCCTCATCGGTTACTTCCCCCACAACGTGTGCATCTCCGTGAAGCTCTGCGCCGTCGGGAGAATCGGGCGTGAGCAGATAGTCGATAGCGATACGGTCGACCTCACCGCGGAGCATCGGGCGCATATCAAGTACCATCTGATCACCTCCATATCGGTTGACATAAAACGCGACAATAAATATTATAACCGCTTTTTGTGCGTTTGTCAATAGTTTTTTTGCATTTTACTGTCATTTCGGCGTGTATTTTTCTTTTTGTTTCCATTTCTTCCGATTGACAGAACCCCTTGTGTATGCTATAATAAATTCGGAGCGTATATATCAAGACATATCTGTCCTCTTGATAGAAGTTTTGGGAAAAGGAGGCGAACCGCCAAATGCATACAGCAGGAATTATTTGTGAGTGTAATCCCTTTCACGGGGGGCATGAATATCTGATTCGAAGAGCGCGTGAGGCAGGCGCTGATTGTGTGGTGGCGGTGATGAGCGGCAGCTTTGTGCAACGCGGCGAGCCTGCCTCGTCGGATGCTTATCTGCGCGCCCGTGCGGTGCTTTTGGGCGGTGCGGATCTTGTGCTGGAGCTTCCGTTTCCGTATTCCGCGGCTCCCGCCGAGTTCTTTGCCACCGCAGGCGTGGAGATCCTTTCCTCGCTGGGTGTGCATGAGCTTTGGTTTGGCTCGGAATGCGGTGACGTAACACTTCTTTCGCGTCTTGCAGACTTGAGCGAAAGCCCCGAATTTCAAGAGATGTACGCCAAAACCGTGACCGAAAGCTGTGGTACCGCCGAGGCATATCTTGATTGTCTGGCACGTTTTGTTGAACAACCGATCACGCTGTCGTCCAACGATCTTTTGGGAATCGCATACCTCCGCGCGATCGCCAAGAAAGGCTCCAAAATGCACCCCGTTACCGTAAAACGCGAGGGCAGTGCCTATCTGGATACACAGCTTGGAAGCGGCTATCCCTCGGCAACGGCGTTGCGTAAGAGATGGCGCGAGGACGGCGTGGCATCGATTTTGTCGTACTTGCCGACCGCTGTCCGCGCGGTATATGCCGATTGCCCGATGCCGAAGGACCTTACACACGCAGAGCGATTGGTCTTGGGACACTTCCGCTTGACTCCGATCGAAGAATTGGAATCGATCGCGGAGCTTTCGGGAGGACTTGGCGCACGACTGAAAAAGGCGGCAGGAGAGAGTGCGACTCTTTCCGAGATGCTGGCAAGGGCGGCAACCAAAAAATACACTAATGCAAGGCTTATGCGAGGGATCATTTTTGCGCTGACAGGGATCAAGGATGCCGATCTGCGCGCAAAGCCTGTATATTCACATCTTTTGGCGGCAAACGACAAGGGGTGCGCGTTCTTGAAGCAAAATCGAAAGAACGACGGCTTTACGGCGGTTACGCGGCGAACCGATCTGCCAAGCACGAAAGAGACAGAGAAACAGGCACAGCTCGAAGAGCGCGCACAGCAGTTGTATGCGCTTTGCGCTCCGAACGCGACGGCTGCAAGCTCTCTTTGGGAGAAAACCCCCTATATTTTGAAAAAGTTTGAATAAAACTCTTGCAATCAACCGAATTGTATGCTATAATCAAAAAAGGTGTATAACGATTTTTGGATTATAGAACGAAAGGAACGGTGACGTTTCCTTGAAAGGAGATTTGAAAATGAAGAAAACCTATGATGCGCCCCAGATCAAGCTGATCCAAGTAAACGCGCTTATTGATACCTTGAACGATTCGATCACGGTTGGAACAGATGGAAACGAATTCGGCGGTTGGGTTCCGCTGGGCTGATGAAAAAACAAAAAAGAGCTGTTTGTTGCCTGTCTTGCTTGAAAGGACGGACAAAACCGCTCTTTTTTATTATTTTCCAAGCGGGCTTTTTCTTGAAAAAATGCAAAACCTATTGCATTTCTTTTTTCTTTATGATAAAATAAAGAATGAAATTTATTGATGGAAGGAGATTGCCGTGTTTGCGATAGAATTGGCAGGAATCCGCATTGGTATGGATAATCGATATCCCTTCGTGGAGCGTCAATGCAAGGGCTATTACTGTGAGCCCACCGATCTGGCGTTTACCGTTTCGGCAACCGAGGAGGAGATCGCATCCGAGCGAAAGCTGGGTGATTTTGAGCCCGGATACTGTGAAAGCATTTGTCTGTACCGTCATATTTGCGAAACGATGCCGTTGTACAACGTGTTCTTGTTCCACGCGTGTGTGCTGGAGGTGGATGGCTACGCGTATGCCTTTACCGCAAAAAGCGGCGTTGGAAAGTCCACGCACTGTGCGCTTTGGCTCAAATCAATTCCGGGTGCGCGGGTGGTCAACGGGGACAAGCCTCTTGTTCGCTTGGAGGAGAATGGCACTCTGACCGCCTTTGGAACGCCTTGGAACGGCAAGGAATGCTGGGGCAACAATATCTCGGCACCGCTTGCCGCAGTTTGCTTTATCGAGCGCGGCGAGGTCAACACCATCCGCACGGTGGAAGAGGGAGAGGCGATAGACCGCTTGATCCATCAGCTCTATCTGCGCGGACCGAGGCAGTCGGTGGCGTGTCAGCTTGCTTTGATGGACGGCTTTGTAAAGGGCGTTGACTTTTATCTTCTGCATTGCAATATTTCGGTTGAAGCGGCACAGCTTTCGTATTCAACCATGAGAAAAACGAAATAAAGGAGTTTTGATATGAAGATCCATTCCGATTTTACCATTCAAAAGGTCGGTACCTCTTACGTTGCGGTTCCGATTGGAGAGACCAGCAAGACCTTTCACGCTATGCTGCGACTGAACGAAACAGGCGCATTCCTTTGGAATCTGATGGCAGAAAAGGACTGCACCGAGGAGGAATTGGTGGAGGCTATGCTTGCCGAATATGAGGTGGAGCGCGAGGTTGTGGAGCGTGATGTTCACGCTTTGGTGGAATTGATGCGCGAGAAAAATCTGTTCGAATGAATTACGAGATCGAAAAACAACTGAAGGAAAACGGATTTTACGTCAGCACCACCGTTGGTATCAGCATGTGGCCGATGTTGAAAAATCGCAGAGACCGCGTGATTATTCGTCCGCTCCCGTCGGGAGAACGACTTTCCCGCTTTGATCTTCCGTTGTATCGCAGACGGGACGGAAAATACGTATTGCATCGTGTGATCGGTGTCAGGGACGGGTATTATATTATCCGCGGCGACAACACCTATATCAAGGAAAAGGTAAAGGATGAGCAGATCATTGGTGTGATGAGCGAGTTCTATCGCAAGGATCGGCATATTCTTGCCGATAACAAAAAATATCACGCGTATATCCGCTTTTGGAATCTGATCTACCCGTTCCGTTTTGTGATGCGAAAGCTGCGCGTGTTCACCTGGAAGGTCATGGTCAAGCTTCATCTGAAGCCGAAGTGGTCTCCTTACAACTATGATAATTGACGAGAGGGAATTCTCATGATTTTAAATTTTGTGCAGATTGCGGGAGCCGCCCGCGGAGCTGTTTCGGTAGAGGCAGAAGGCAAGTGGATCCGATTCCATCGCTTTACCGAGCAGGAGGAGCAGATCTATCACGAGGTACACGCCGACAAGGCGTACAAGCTGTTGTCTACAGCAGGTGTTCGTGTGGCTTTTTGTACCGATTCCCAAAAGCTGTCCTTTGCATACCGCTTTTTCAAGCAATGCTCCAGCACGCAGATCCCGCGCATCGACGTATATGCAAACGGTGCGATGATCTCCCATGTTGGCTTTGACGACTACGAAGGGCGAGTGGGTCTTGCCGAGATCAATCTGGTGGCAGGCAAAAAGACCGTGGAGATCTACCTGCCGTGGTCGATGGGCTGTGAGCTTTCGGATATCACCGTAGAGGACGGATCGTTCTTTGAGCCGAGCCGCCGTTCGTCCACCATGATCGCTTACGGCGATTCGATCACACACGGACAGGTTACAAAGTATCCTTCCTTGACCTACGCCGCTACCTTGGCGCGTCTGTTGGATGCGGACGAGATCAACAAGGGCATCGGCGGAGAGGTGTTCTTCCCCGAGCTTCCCGACGGTGCCGATGCCACCGCACCCGATTACATCACCGTGGCGTACGGTACCAACGATTGGTCGATCTATTCGCGCGACGTGGTGGAAAAGAACTGCCGTGCGTTTTATACAAAGCTTTCTGCGCTGTATCCCGAAACGAGAATCTTTGCCATCTCGCCGATCTGGCGCGGTGACATTGGAGAAGGGGATACGCCGTTTGGTGCGCCCGTAACGGCTGTATACGATCTGATCTGTGAGCAAACTGCGGATTTGGAGAACGTGACCGTGATCTGTGGCGACGATCTGTTCCCGCACATGAAATCCTTTACCGTTGACGCTCTGCATCCGAACGATGCAGGGGCGCAGATCTATGCGCAAAATCTTTATCGTGCGATAGAATCTTATCTTTGATTCTTTGCGGTACGCTCCGCGGTTTTGCCGCAGAGCGCGCCGCTTTGTTTTTTGGGAGGTACCATTATGAAAAAAAAGAAATTTTTAACCTTCAGCTACGATGACGGTGTGACGCAGGATATCCGTTTGATCGAGCTGTTTAACAAGTACGGAATGAAGGCAACCTTCAATCTCAACAGCGCACGGCTGTCGGAACAAAGAGATATGGAGCGAGAGGGTGTTATCATTACCCACAATAAGATCGCACACGCCGACGTGAAGCACGTTTACGCAGGGCATGAGGTTGCCGCGCATTCGCTGACACATCCGAATCTGTCTGCCCTTGAAAGGGACAACACTTTGGTGCGTGAGGTAGAGCAGGATCGCCTGATCCTCTCCGAGCTTTGCGGCTATGAGGTGGTGGGCATGGCGTATCCCGGTGGAAGTCACGATATAGACACTCGTGTGATCGAGTTGGTAAGAGAGAGAACGGGAATCCGCTACGCGCGCAATACGACCTCCAGCTTCGGCTTTGACGAGCAGAGCGACCTGATCGATTTCTGTCCCTCGGTCTACCATCACGGCGAAATGGATAAAATGTTTGAGCTTGGCGAGCAATTCTTGCAAATGAAGCCCGAGAAAAAACAGATCTTCTATGTTTGGGGACACGCATATGAGTTTGATATTCATAATTCTTGGGGTCGCATGGAAGAATTCTTGCGTATGATGAGCGGCCGCGAGGATATTTGCTATTGCACCAACCGAGAGGCGCTGCTTGGGATGGAAGCACCGTAAAACACCACGTTTTTTTATTAAAAAACACAAAAAAATGTGGCTAAAGGTATTGCTTTTTGCGTATTGGTATGCTATAATGGAGATAGATTTTGTAGGAGCATCTAAAAAAAGGAGGTGCTTTTATGCCGACACAGCAATATCATCTGAGCAACAATTATTTCCAGCAACCGTTGGAGTTTGGCGATCTTTTGCTGATCCAGCTTGGTCGCTGTTATTGCAATGCCGATTTTCAGATGGTGGGAGATCATGAGGAGCTTTTTGAATTGACGGTGGTCAATTCGGGAAAGGGGACTCTGATCACAGGAGAGACCGAGGTCAAGGTTGGACGGGGTGATATTCACCTGGCGGGGCCGTGGGAGCGTCACGGCATCATTTCCGACCATGCCGAGCCGTTGAAATATGATTTTATTGCGTTCCGAACAAAGAATCATACGCATCACGAGCGCTTAATGCGAATTCTGAAGGAGCATTCTACGGCTGCGGACCGTATTTTCCAAAGTGAGAATGTGGTCTCCTTGGTTGCAAACGCGATCTGGGAGCTGCACAACGAGGAATATTGCTCCAAGGAACTGATCCGACACATGTTCGAGCAGCTTTTGATCTATCTGATCCGCGCGTTTCAGCCCAAGGAGAAAAAACACGCTCGAAGCGTGGAAACGGTGGATTCCGAGATTTTGTGCTATCAGATCATGCACTACATAGACACGCACGTTTACACCATCAAAAAGCTGTCCGAGATCGCGGAGGCGCTGAGCTATAACTACAGCTATCTTTCCAATCTCTTCAAGGTGACCACGGGGCGGTCGATTATGGATTATTTCTATGAGCGGCGGCTGGAAGCGGCGAAGAGTATGATCCTGGAACAAAAAATGTCGATCACAAAGGTGGCGGATAAGCTCAATTATCCTTCCCTGTACAGCTTTAGCCGAATGTTCAAGAACCGTTACGGCTGTTCACCCGATGCGTACCGCAAAAACAACGGTGTGCTGCCAAACGCACAGGAGAGCGAGAGCGGCGCAAAGACTGACGAGGGCTGAGATTTGCAGTAACTAACACTTGGTTGAAGTAACGCAGTGTGAAAGCGGCTACGCAAAAAAAGCGAGGTGTACAGTTAGCCTTCTCCAGCGGAGAAGGTGGCGGCGTTAGCCGACGGATGAGGAGGGACGGCTATACCGTTTGTTTGTATTTCTATGGTTGGGTAAGTTTCAAACATAAGGAATGATCAAACACAAACAACATAACAAAGTGCAACAATGCTCTCCTCAGCCGCCTCGTTCCTCGGTACCAACCCCTTTGGGGGAAGGCTAATAAAATTTGTTGTGTACCAATTCTTTTAGAGTAACTGATTTCAAAGAGCTCATTTTATGAGAACTCTAAACTATAAAAATTTAGAAAGTATCGGTAATTGATCTTTAATTTTTTTCTGTGAAGCAGAAAGGAGAATTTATAATGGCAAAATTGATTAAGGTTGGTATCATCGGATGCGGCGGTATTGCAGGCGGCAAGCACATGCCGTCTCTGCAAAAGCTTGCCGATGTTGAGATGGTTGCCTTTTGCGACATCATTCCCGAAAGAGCGCAGGCGGCAGCCGAGAAATTCGGTACACCCGATGCAAAGGTCTACACCGATTACAAGGAACTGCTGAAGGATCCTGCAATTGATGTGGTTCACGTTTGCACTCCCAACCGTTCTCATAGCTTTATCACGGTGGATGCGCTGGAAGCAGGCAAGCACGTCATGTGTGAAAAGCCGATGGCGATCAACTCTGCCGAGGCAAAGAAGATGCTGGATGCCGCAAAGCGTACGGGTAAGAAGCTCACGATCGGCTACCAGACTCGTTTCCGCGACGATTCGCAATACCTTAAGAAAGAGGTGGAAAGCGGAACGTTTGGCGATATCTACTACGCAAGAGCGATCTCTCTGCGCCGCCGTGCCGTTCCCACTTGGGGCGTATTTTTGAACGAGTACGAACAGGGAGGCGGCCCTCTGATCGATATCGGTACCCACGCACTTGATTTGACGCTTTGGCTGATGAATAACTACAAGCCCAAGTACTGTGTTGGTACCACCTACCACAAGCTGAACAACGACACCGATCAGGCAAATATGTGGGGCAACTGGGATCCCGAGAAGTTTACGGTTGAGGATTCGGCGTTTGGATTTGTGGTAATGGAAAACGGCGCGACCATTTCCTTGGAGACCTCTTGGGCGCTCAACACGCTGGATGTGCGCGAGGCGGTAACCCAGTTCTCGGGAACCAAGGCAGGTGCCGACATGGTGGACGGTGTGCGCATCAACGGTGTTCGTAACGACCGTCAATACGTTCTGCAGCCTTCCTTCCAAGCGGGCGGTGTTGCCTTCAACGGCGGCGCAAAGGGAGAGAGCATGGCAAACCGCGAGGCGCGCCTGTGGATCGAGGCGATCCGCGAGGATAAGGATCCCATCACGCTTCCCGAGCAGGCGTATGTGATCACCCGCATCCTGGAGGGTATCTACATCTCCGCAAAAACAGGCGACATTTATCGCTTCACCGAGGAATAATGGATCGAAATCAAAAAGGGAGAGTTACCAAACGGTATCTCTCCCCAATTTTTTATAGTATTTGTTTTAATGCCTTTAGGCAGTTGAGCGCGAAGCACGTTGAAAACGGCGTTATTCTTAATTTTATGCGGATGCGATGCATCCTACACCTCATCCGCCTTGCTACGCAAGCCACCTTCTCCTCAAGGAGAAGGCTTTCGGTTTGCAAACCACTTTTGTATCACAAAAGCCAGCGGCTTGAGCCGCCGGCAGATAGTATTGGGTTTTTAGCCCTTGTGCATACCACCCGTTGGACGGGTGGTTATGATTTTCGCGTACTCCAAGAGGACGTCCTTTTCGTTTGGCAGTTCTCCGTCGATTACCTTTTCCAGAAGTGTGGCAAGCAGCTTACCCATTTCCTTGCCGGGGGGGATGCCGATTGATGCAAGGTCGCCGCCCTTGACCGCCAGCGTTTTGAGAGAAAGGCAGGCGTTGGACGCGCGGATGCTTTGTACCAAGCGGGGAATCTCCCAAACGCTCGGCTTTGGCTCGCTGTATTCCTTTGCGTGTGCCAGACGGTCACAGCGCTGGATCTCCATCAAGCGGAAAATGTTTTCGTCGCTCATCTTGCACATCAATCGTTTCACGGCACGTTCCTCGGCAGGGAAGTCGCGGTCGTGATAGTCCACCAGTTGCGTTACTGCGGCGGCGGTCTCGTTATCAAAGCGCAACCGCTTCATGATCTCGGCGGTCTGCTTGGTGCTAACCGCGCCGTGTCCCTTGAAGTGACCTCCGTCCTCGTCCTCGGTATAAACCGACGGCTTGCCGATGTCGTGCAGGTACAGCGCAAGACGGGTGACCAGGTCGCCGTTTGTATGCGAAAGGGCTTGCAGGCTATGCTCGTAAACGTCAAAAACATGATACCTGCTGTTTTGTTCAAAGCCGATGGAAGGTAGAATCTCGGGAAGAAAAACGCCGATCACATCGCTGTATTCGCGCAGGATCGTAACCGCGCCTGCTCCCATGATCAGCTTGCAGAATTCTTCGCGGATACGCTCGGCGGCAATGTTTTTTAAAAGCGCCTTTTGGGCGTGTACCGCGCGGGAGGTCGGTTCGTCAAGCGTAAACTCCAGCACCGATGCAAAGCGGATGGCTCGCAAAATGCGCAACCCATCCTCGGAAAAACGCGTCGTGGGATCTCCCACACAGGAAATGATGCGGTTTTGCAGATCTTTTTGACCGTCGAACAGATCAAGCAAGCCCTTTTCGGGATGATACGCCATGGCGTTGACGGTGAAATCGCGGCGTGAAAGATCGTCCTCGGGGCGGGAGGAAAAGGTTACCTGTATCGGATGTCGGTTATCGGCGTATTCGCCATCGTTGCGGAAGGTGGTGATCTCCAAGGGTGTACCGTCAATGATCACGGTCAGCGTTCCGTGACGGATTCCTGTTTCCACGGTCCGAAACTCGGCAAAGCAGGCGGCGGTTTCCTCGGGGAGCGCAGATGTGGTGATGTCCCAATCGTTCGGGGTTCTCCCAAGCAAGCGGTCGCGCACGCAACCGCCAACGGCGTAAGCCTCGTGACCGTTCCTTTCCAGTAGCTCAATGGCGCGAAGCACAACCGCGGGAAGCTCTATTCTCATATCGGTGTGCTCCTTTCGGTAAAACTTTCAAGTGTTGCGAAACAGTCGCTTTGCGTGCGGCTTGAGGGCAAAATAAAGCAAAAGTCCCAACAGGTATGCCGAAATGACCTCGCCAAGCCCCACCGTCAGCGTGAAAAATCCGAGACCGCCTTCAAATCCGTATGCATAAGCCAGCACAGGCGGAATGATCAGCGTGTTTGAAATAACGGTTGGAACGGGAACCGCCCAAGCGTGCCGTCTCAGCCAATAAGCACCGAGCGCACCGATGAGCGTTGCCAGCGTGCCGAACAGCACGTCCTGCCACAATGCCGACATTAAAAGATTGGAAAGCAGACAGCCCAAGGTCAGCCCGGGAATTGCCGCGGGGGTGAAGATGGGAAGGATGCAAAGTGCCTCGGATACGCGCACTTGGATCACGCCCGATGCCAGACCGAATGATCCGACCAGCACCGTCAGTACGGTGTACAAAGCCGCGATCAGCGCACTTTGGCAGAGGAAGAGAATGTGCCTTCCGTTCTTGGTTAATTTTCGCATGGTAAAAAATCTCCTTAGTTTTGTTTAGCGTGAGGATGGTTTCGAACTCACGTTTTCATTTACAAGAGTGACAGCTCGGCTTTGATCGCGTCGGTCACGTCGTTGTACATATACAGAGAGCCAAGACAGATCAAGGGGCGGTTTTGTTCGCGGCTGTCCTGTACGGCAGTGCGGACTGCCTCCCGAATGTCGGCATACGCCTGAGCGGAAATGCCGTGTGCGGTAAAGTCCTTTGCGTAATCCTCGGCAGAGAGCGCGCGGTTGTTTCCGGGGCATACGGTGTATACATGGTTGGTGACGGACTTGAGCTTTTCGATCATTTCATCGTACCCCTTGTCCGCCATAACACCGCTGAGCAGATTGACGGTCTGCTCGGGAAAATAGGTTTGAATGCTTTTTACTGCGGCGGCGATGCCCTGTGGGTTGTGACCGCCGTCGTACAGAATCACGGGATCGCGAGAGATCAGCTCAAAGCGAGCAGGCCATGCCACCGTGGAAAGTCCTTGGCGGATCGCATCCTCCGAGATCTCCAAGCCTTCCTTTTGCAACAGCTTTACTGCCGTCAAAACAGTGGAGGCATTGATCGGCTGATAGCTTCCCAGCAACGGAATTTTCAGTGCCGTCAGTTCTTCATAATCAAAGGTCGTACCGTCCAAGGTCATCTCACGGGTATGCAGAGTGGAGCGGTCAACGGTATACACGGGCGATTTTTTGAGGTATGCAATGCTGCGTACCGTGCGGTAAGCCGAGCCGTTTTCACCGCCGAACAGACAGGGACGCTCGGGCTTGATGATGCCTGCCTTTTCAGCCGCAATGGCTTGCATGGTGTTGCCGAGCAGGGCGGTGTGGTCGAATGCAATTCCTGTGATGACACTCAAGAGGGGTGAGGAAATGACATTGGTGGAATCCAAGCGGCCGCCAAGTCCTGTTTCCAAAACCACTACATCACAGTTGTTTCTTTGGAAGTACTCGAACGCGATTGCCGTAACCAACTCGAATTCGGTGGGAGTTTCCTCCATCGAATCGGCAAAGGGCTTCACATACTCAGTGATCTTTGCCAACTCCTCGTTGGAAATCGGCAAGCCGTTGATCTGCATACGCTCGTTAAAACGGCGGATAAAAGGCGAGGTGTAAAGTCCCGTCTTATAGCCTGCCGCGCGCAGGATCGATTCCAGCATCGCACAAAAGGAGCCTTTTCCGTTTGTTCCCGCAACGTGAACAAAGCGAAGCTTGCGCTCGGGATTGCCCAGCTTTTCGCAAAGCTCCTGCGTTCTGCCCAGACCCGGGTTGCAAAAGCGCCAGTTGATGTGATGGATATAATCGAGTGCTTCCGTGTAATTCATAAAACTTACCTGCTTTCAATCATTCGTTGAAAATATTTTCGTCGGAGGATCCAACAAAGGATACAAATTTCAATGGGGGCAATGACGAGATACAGTGGAATGCGGAAAAGAACGGCGATGCCGTAAAATTGGTACAGTCCGATCGGCTTGATGATCATCGAACCGATGACGTGAGCCGCCGATGCGCTGATCACGGTTTGTACGGTTCCGGGCTTTTTGACAAGGAAGCGCGACACGATACCCGAAACAACGCCGACCGAAAAGGCGCCGAAGGTTACGATAAGGTTTGGGGGATAGGTTTGAGGGGACAACAGATAGCTGACCAGATCCGAGACGATTCCCACCATACCGCCCACCACGGGGCCAAACAGAATGCCCGAAAAAATGATGGGAAGGTTTTCAAACGTGATGCGGAACAGTCCGTTCCCGAAGTTCAGCAGATTTTTGCAGAAAATGCCGATGAGAACGCTGATTGCCGCCAACATAGCGGACAGTGTCAGTGCTTGGATGCTTTGAAAAACAGATCTTCTTTTTTGCATAAAAATACCTCCTTTTCCACCCATAGGCAGAGAGAAGGAGGATGATATCAAACGGCAAATAGTCCTCTCCGTTGTGCCTGATGAAGCGGGATGCAAGGCGCGAACCGCAAGAGCCGTACTCTTTTCGTCTGCCCGACAACTCCCCGTTCGGTCAGCACTGAGAAACGCCCACGCCTTTACTCTTCATCCTCGCCGTAAGCGAACCGACGAGGTTATACTACTATTATATAAAATCAAAAGGATTTTGTCAAGCGATATTTTTACAATCATTTGCCAAGTTACGAAAAGATTCTTGGTGATTCTGCTTGAAAGAGAATTTTATTTTGATTTGTGTGCTTGCAAGGCAGAAAAATTTGTGATATACTTAATATAAACGAGAGGAGGGAAGAGTATGCGACTGATCGTATGTTTGGATGAAAAGCGGGGCATGGCGTTCAACCGCCGCAGACAGAGCCGCGACCGCGTGCTGACCGAGGATATGGTAAGAACGGTGGGGGACGCGCGGCTTTTTGTGGTACCGTATTCGGCATCCTTATTTGCAGAGCAAATGCCGAACTTGATCATATCGGAGGATCCGATGCGAGACGCAACTAATCGGGATTACTGTTTTTTGGAGCTTTCTTCGCCCGCGTCAAGCGAAAATATCTCCGAATTGATCTTGTATCACTGGAATCGGCATTATCCGTCCGACACGCCGTTTTTGCTTGACATGACAGACTTTTCGCTCGTGTCTACCACCGATTTTATCGGTTTTTCTCATGAAAAAATTACCAAGGAGGTTTGGAAAAAATGAAAAAACTCTTTTCTGTGAAGCTGTTAGCGCTCCTGATGGCGCTTTTATTTGTGCTGACGGGATGTATCACGCCTGCAACCAACGGGGATTCCAACACCCCCACGGATGATCCTATCGATAACACGGGAACGGAGAATCAAAATCCCGACCAAAGCTTTGATCTTTCCTCGCTGCCGTCTTACGCGGGAGAGCCCTACGTTGCGCTGAACGGCAATATCCCGTCCTTTACCGAGGATCAGTATACCACCGTTTCCTACGAGCGTTATTCCGAGTTGGATTCCTTGGGACGCTGCGGTGTTGCGATCGCTTGTATCGGTCTTGACCTGATGCCTACCGAGGATCGCGGCGATATCAGCTCGGTCAAGCCTACGGGGTGGATTCAGGCGCAGTATAACGGACAGTACTTATACAACCGTTGCCATATCATCGGATTTCAGCTTTCGGGCGAGAACGACAACGAAAAGAATCTGATCACGGGAACACGCTATTTCAACGTAGACGGGATGCTCCCTTTTGAAAATATGGTTGCCGACTACGTCAGGGAAACGGGAAACCATGTGCTGTTTCGCGTAACGCCTATCTATGACGGTGACAATCTCTTGGCATCGGGTGTGCAGATGGAGGCGTATTCGATCGAGGACAGCGGTGCCGAGATCTGCTTTAACGTGTATGTGTACAACGTACAGCCCGGAATTGCCATTGACTACGCAACAGGCAGGAGTTGGCTTGACACCGAAGCTCCGCCTGCAGAGAGCGAAGGAACCGCTCGTGACTATGTGTTGAACACCTCCACAAAAAGCTTCCATTACCCGCATTGCGGCTCGGTTGACAGCATGAAGCCTGCCAATCGCCAAGACGTGACCGATACGCGCGAGAACCTGATTGCTCAGAACTACAAGCCTTGCGGCAACTGCAATCCGTAATGCAAAACTGCACTTTCAAAAACTATACAATTTTGGGAAAAATCTGAAAACCTATTGACTTTTTGGGGCCTTTGTGGTATACTCTCATTTGTATTCGAGATGTTTCCCTGGCTCACCACCGTTGATCCCATTATAACGCGCGGACCTTGAACCTGTTTTTTCGGGTACAATTATTTCTATTGGAGGTACCCGTAATGAATAAAGGTACAGTGAAGTGGTTTAATGCGGAAAAGGGCTACGGCTTTATTTCCAACGATGAGGGTGGTGACGATGTATTCGTACATTTCTCTGCGATCCAGGTTGAGGGCTTCAAGACTTTGACCGAGGGACAGAAGGTGACCTTTGACACCGAGCCCGATCCCAAGAACAGCGCAAAGCTCAGAGCTGTTAACGTTTGCTTGGCTTGATCGAATCAAATAAACCGCAAAACGCTTGCTACTCGGCAGGCGTTTTTCTTTTTGCCGCATAAAGCTTGCCGTTCTCTGCATATCGTTAGAAAGAAAGCGGGGGAGAGCATGATGCAAAGCAGGGCGAAGATCCGTATTGCACCGCGCGTGGTGCTGATTTTTTTGTTATTCCTTTTTACCGACCGAAGCGGGTTGGTTTTTGTTACGCTGTTGGCGGCTTTTTTTCATGAGCTGGGACATATTTTTGCGGCACGGGTGTTGCATATCCCGTTTCGTCGGATGCGGATCGATCTGATGGGAGCGCGGCTGGAGATTGGCGGAAGGATGCTATCGTACAGAGAGGAATGGCTGCTGGCAATGGCAGGCCCACTTACCAGCCTTCTGACATCGGCTGCAGGCGCGATATTTTGGAGAGTGTCGGACTTGTCGGTGTATTTTTCCTGTGCGTCGTTGCTTTTGGGAGGCTTGAACCTATTGCCGATCCGAAGCTTTGACGGTGGCAGAATGCTGGAGGCATCGGTTTCGGCATTTGCGGGGATGCGCGCGGCACACCGTGTTATAACGCTCTCTTCTTTGGTCTCTCTTTTCCTTTTGTGGGCGGTTTCGGTTTACTTTTTGTTGCGCGTAGGAGACGGAATCTCTCTGTTTTTCTTTTCTCTCAGCCTTTTCTTGCGCTTTTTCGAGAGGGAAAAGCTTTGAAAAGCGAGAAAAACAAAGAATAAAGCAGGAAAACAGAGGAAAATGAAGATTTTTTCAAAATAGTTCCGATTTTTTGCATTTTAAGTCGATTTATTCAGAATAATCACGATTTTTTTGAAATTTTTTAAAAAATCTATTGCATTTTATGTCAGTATCTGTTACAATATAGCCTGTAAGTTTATGGTCATTGTGTCGGTGCTTGTTTTTCAAGAGTTTCAGCCGTTTGAAAATGCGATCCCGACGACGGGTTTTTCCCGTTTTGTTCCATGAATATTTTTTTATTTTTTTCGTTTAAAGGAGTATTTATGCGGAATGAACAAAAAGGTACTGATTCGGCTGAACGGAATCTCGAAAGCGTTTGACGGAGAGACCGTTCTGGACAACATGAGTCTGGAAATCCATGACAAGGAGTTTATCACGCTTCTGGGCCCTTCCGGATGCGGAAAAACGACCACGCTGCGTATCATCGGAGGATTCGAAACGCCCGATCAGGGTGACGTTTATTTCGACGGTGAGCGCATCAACGACGTGCCGCCGTATAAACGGCAGGTCAATACGGTGTTTCAGCGTTATGCGCTGTTCCCCAACCTCAATGTTTTTGACAATATCGCCTTTGGTCTGCGCCTCAAAAAGTGTCCCGATGCGGAGATCAAGACCAAGGTGAAGGATATGCTGGCAATGGTGAACCTGCGGGGCTTTGAGCGTCGCCGTGTTCACACGCTTTCGGGAGGACAGCAGCAGCGAGTTGCCATTGCGCGCGCACTGATCAATCAGCCCAAGGTGCTTCTGCTGGACGAGCCCTTGTCGGCACTGGATCTGAAGCTGCGCAAGGATATGCAGAACGAGCTGAAGAATATTCAGCATCAAACGGGAATTACCTTCATTTACGTGACGCACGACCAGGAGGAAGCGCTCTCTATGTCAGATACCGTGGTCGTTATGGAAAACGGTCATATCCAGCAGATCGGTTCTCCCACGGATATCTACAACGAGCCCGTGAACGCCTTTGTTGCCGACTTTATCGGAGAATCCAATATCGTGGACGGTGTGATGCTTGAGGATCGCCGTGCCAAATTTGCGGGACACGTGTTTGACTGCGTGGATGGCGGCTTTGAGAAGAACGAGGCTGTTGACGTGGTGGTTCGTCCCGAGGACGTGGATGTTGTTGCTCCCGAGAAGGGAATGCTCAAGGGACTGGTAACGGGCGTGACCTTCCGCGGTGTGCATTACGAGATCATTGTGGACGTTGAAGGCTTTAAATGGATGATACAGACCACCGATTTCGTTGCCGAGGGGGAAACGATCGGTCTTTCGATCGATCCCGACGCGATCCATATCATGAAGAAATCCGAATTTTCGGGTATGTTCGGTGACTATTCCTCCTTCAGTGATGAGCTGGATAAGCTTTCGGATGTAACGGAGGAAGTAACGGAAGAATGAAAAAACGCTCTGTATTTGAACGGATCGCCGCATCTCCGTATATTTTCTGGGCGGTTCTCTTTATCGTTGCGCCGCTTTTGTTCGTTGTGTATTTTGCGTTTACCATGCCGGCACCCGACAGCGGCTTTACATGGACGAATATCACGTCGCTTCCGTCTTATTCGAATACCTTCTTTATGTCGATCGCGTTTTCGCTGATCGCTACGGTCGTTTGCTTTTTGATCGGGTATCCCTTGGCGTACTGTATGTGTCAGATGAAGGAGCGTTCCCGCAATATTCTGATGACGCTGATCATGCTGCCGATGTGGATCAGTCTTTTGATCCGCACCTACTCGCTTATGGCTCTGCTTGATAACGGAGGCTTGATCAGCTCCTTTTTGACCACGCTCGGCTTTGAGAAGCTGACCTTTATCGGAACCGAGGGCGCGGTGATTCTGGGTATGATCTACGACTTTTTGCCGTATATGGTCCTGCCGATCTATACCTCGATGTCCAAGCTGGATAAGCGGTATCTGGAGGCAGCGGCAGACCTTGGCTGTAACAGCCGACAAACGCTGTTCAAGGTGATCCTGCCCCTGACAACGCCCGGTATTATTTCGGGTGTTACGATGGTATTCGTGCCGTCGATCAGCACCTTCTACATCTCCCAAAAGCTGGGCGGCGGTTCGTTTGACCTCTTGGGTGACGTGATCGAGCGTCAGTTCAAGAACGCGGTGACCTATCACACGGGCGCGGCGATCTCGCTGGTGATGATGATCCTCATTCTGATCTCCTTGGCGATCATGAATAAATTTTCGGATAGCGGGGAGGATATCATCGTATGAAAATTTTGTCAAAGATTTACATTGGTGTGATCTTCCTGTTGCTGTATGCACCGATCCTTGTGGTGATCCTTTTTTCGTTTAACGATTCCGAAAGCTTGAGCAGTTTTTCGGGCTTTTCTACGAAATGGTATGAGGAGCTGTTCCGTGATGGAGCGGCACTCTCGGCACTGAAAAATTCGCTCATTCTTGCTGTTTCGGCATCATTGCTTGCCACCGTTGTGGGAACGCTGGCGTCTTTTGGTATTGCACGCGCAAAAAACAAACGCTACCAGCGCATGATGGAGGGCGTTTCCAACATCCCGATGATGAACCCCGATATCGTAACGGGTATCTCGATGATGCTGTTGTTTGTTGGTGTGGGAGCCTTGATCGGTCTTTCCGATGTGCTCGGCTTTTGGACCATGCTGATCGCGCATACCACGTTTTGCTTGCCGTATGTCATTCTTTCGGTGTTGCCCAGATTCCGTCAGATGGACAAGAGTCTGACCGAGGCGGCGTTGGATCTTGGTTGTACGCCTGCAAAAACCTTTTTCCGCGTTGAGCTTCCGTTTATCATGCCGGGTGTGATCTCGGGCATGATGATGAGCTTTGCTTTGTCGCTGGATGACTTTATCATCAGCCACTTTGTCAGCTCTCCCGATTTTGTTACACTGCCCCTGTATATCTACAACCAAACTGTACATAACGTAAAGTTCAGCACTTACGCACTGTGTACCTTGATCATTGTGGTGATCTTGGGGCTCTTGATTGCGGTGAACCTGGCGGGAGCCGCAGGTGAGAACCGCGACCGTAAAAAGCAGGGGGTGAAGTGATATGAAAAAATTTGCTTACCTGTTCGTTGCCGTTTTGATCCTTTTGATGGCAACAAGTATTTTCCTCACTTCCTGTGAGGAATCGCAACCGCAAAATGAAATCCCCGTGGAGAATCGGGAAAAGGAAACGCTGTATGTTTACAACTGGGGCGAATACATTTCGGATGGCTCGGATGAAAGCTTGGATGTAAACGCCGCGTTTGAGGAGTATTGCCGCAGTCTTGGCAGAAATGTGACCGTGAATTACTCCACCTTCTCGTCCAACGAGGATATGTACGCAAAGATCAGCAGCGGCTCGGCATTTTACGATGTGATCATTCCCTCGGATTATATGATCCAGCGTATGGTCAAGGAGGATATGCTGATTCCGCTCAATGCCGATAAGAGCATTGAAGAGGCGATTCCCAACTATCAGTATATCGATCCCGCTTTCCGCGGCGATAACGTTTATTACGAGGACGACAGCGACTATATTTATTCGGTTCCTTATTTCTATGGCATGATCGGTGTGATCTACAACACCGAGACCGTACCCGAAACCGAGGAGAACATCGGTTCTTGGGAGCTGATGTGGGATGCCGACTACAAGGGCGATATCCTGCAGTTCAACAACAGCCGTGATGCGTTTGGTACCGCGCTGTATTCCTTGGGATATGACGTGAACAACGCCACAGAAGAACAGTGGCGCGAGGCGCTGGCGCTTCTTGTAGAGCAGAAAAATATCGTTCAGGGCTACGTTATGGATGAGATCTTCAACAAAATGGAGAGCGGCTCTGCGGCGATCGCGGCTTACTATGCGGGCGATTTTCTGTCGATGTATGAGGGCAATGACAGCTTGTCGTTTTTCTATCCCACACGTGGACGGAACGGCGCGGCAAAGACCAACATCTATGTGGATGCGATGTGCATTCCCAAGACCTGCCGCAATCAGGATCTTGCTATGCTGTATATCGATTTCATGTGCTCCAAGGAGATCGGTATGGCAAACGCGCTGTATACCTATTATGCATCTCCTCTGACAACGGTGGTGAACGATCCCGAATACCGTGCGGCAATGGAAGAGGTGCATGAGGATGCGCTGAACATTCTGTATCCCAATGAGGAGGAGGCTGTTTCCTCGCAGGCGTATATGAATCTTTCCGGCGAACGCTTGGTGATGCTCAATAACCTTTGGGAAGAGCTGAAATCCGAAAGTAAGATCGGTGTCGGTATTTACGTCTGTTGCGGTGTGATCGTTGCTGCACTGGCTGTGTTTGCAACCTACCAGATTTTGAAAAAACGCCGTTGGGCGAAGCTGTATGACTAATGAAAAACGAAGCCCCCCCGAGAGATCGGGGGGCTCTTTTGTTTACGGGTAGCGGTAATGATACCGTTTTTCTTTTTCTTCAACCGAGATGCCGAAGACCTGCTCCAAAATTCCCGATGCGCAAACAGCCTCGGGCGTTTCCGTAATGGCAATTTTTCGATTGCAAAGCACCGCAACCGAATCGGCGAAGGAGAGCGCAAGCGGAAGGTCGTGCATCACGCAAACAATGCCGCGTCCGTCTGCGGTCAACTGCCCAAGCGTTTGCATCAGCTCTAACTGATGTGCAATGTCCAGATAGGTTGTAGGCTCATCCAGCAGAATGTATGGGGTGTCCTGCGACAGCGCCATGGCAATGTAAGCGTTTTGCTTCATGCCGCCCGACAGCGCGGAAAGCGGCTGATCGGCTTTATCGGAAAGTCCCATTTTTTCAATCGCCGCCTGTGCGATCTCGCGGTCCTTGGAAGTGTAGCGGCCGAGCGCACCCACGTGCGGAAACCGACCGTGAAGTACCAACTGCGAGACGGTCATGTCGGGTGTGGCTTTGCTTTGTGCCAAAAAAGCGAGCTTTTTTGCAATTTCCTTTCGGGAAAGTGCGGCGATCGAGCGACCGTCCAGCGTTACCTCTCCCGACCAAGGCGACAAAAGCCCGAGTGCCGCCTTCAAAAGCGTGCTTTTTCCGCTTCCGTTGGGGCCGAGCAAAACGGTCAGCTTGCCCGTTTCAAAGGTGGCGTTGACTTGATGTAAAGCTTCCTTTTTTCCGTATCCCACGGAGAGGTCTTTTATTTCAAGCATGAGGTTGATCTCCTTTCCCGAACAGTAAGAGATAAAGAAAGAAGGGCGCACCCAAAAAAGCCATGATGATGCCAACGGGGATCTCGTAGGGCGAGAACAGGACGCGCGAGAGCGTGTCGCACAGTGCAACGAATCCGCCGCCAAACAGGGCGCAAAGCGGAAGTTGGTGCCGTGACTCGGTTGCTCCCAAACGGCGGATTGCGTGCGGAACCAAAAGACCAACGAAGGAGAGAAGCCCTGCAATGCTGACCGCCGCCCCTGCAAGAAGTGCCGCCAACAACAAAAACAGAACGCGCATGGCGGAGGTGTTCATTCCCAAGGCTCGGGCTTCCTCATCTCCAAGAGAGAGAACATCAAGACGGTTTGAGAAAACGAAAAGGAGAATCAAGGCGAGTGCGATCACCAGAAATGCGGGGGGAAGTGCTGAGAAGGAAAAATAGGAAAAGTCTCCTATTTTGAACTCGTTGCGGAAGATCCCTGCATTGGGATCCAGCGTGATCACTGTATCCGAGATCGCTCCCAACAGGCTGTTGAGCGCCACGCCGATCAGCACGACCGTTCCTCGTGAAGCGCCCCAACGTTTTGCACCAACCGAAACGAGCAAAACGGTCAAAAAAGCCCCCAAAAAGGAAAACAGAGAGAGCCGCCAGCCTCCAAGAATTCCACACGCTGCGCAAATTGTGACAGCCAGTCCCGCGCCCGCGTTGACACCGATGATGCTCGGGGACGCCAGCCGATTGGCAAGGACCTTTTGGATCACTGCGCCCGACACGGCAAGCGCGGCACCGCAAAAAAGCGCGGCAAGCGGACGGGGAAACCGAACGTACCAAAAAATGCGGTATTCGGGGGAGCTTTTATCGGCTTCGAATATTAACCCAAGAATTTTTGTAAAAGAGAGATCGGTGCTGCCAAGCAGGATTCCCAAAAGTGCCGATGCAAGGACAAATACGCTTGCGGCGGCGTATAGCAGTCGGATCCGATCAGGTTTGTTTTGTAAGCGTTTCATAAAGCACTCCGTATGCCTCCGCCCAACGGGCGTTCGGCTTCAGATTGAATAGTCTTTTGTCCATGATATGAATGCGATTCTCCCGAACCGCCGAAAGTGAACTCCAAGCGGGATTTTCCCGTATCATCCGATCAAGAGCCTCGGTTGCGGCGGTTGTGTCGTTGCCCATTGTAACCGCAAAGATGTGGTACGGCTCCTCTCTGATGATGCTTTCCACGCTCAGGTTTTCCAAAAGGGAAGAATCCCGGTCGGCAATGTTGATGCATCCCATGTCCTTCAGCATTTCTCCCAGTATCGTGCCGCTGCTCGATTTTGCCTTGATCGATCCCGAGGAGGCGCGAAGCAAGAGTATTTTTCGTTGTTCCTGTGGGATCGGTTGCGCGGTGTATGCCGATTTCAGCGATTCGATCTGTGTTTGCAGGGCAAGTCCGTTTTGCTCGTACAGATCCTTTCTGCCTGTCAAATCGGTACAAATATCAAGCATCTGCAGATAATCGTTAAAATGGTCAACGTTGAAATAGGCTACGGGGATTCCCATAGCATCCAGGGTGTCCTTCAGGGCTACATTGGATGCCGTGGAAGCACTGGCGATCACAAGCTCGGGATTGGAGGAAAGCAACAGCTCGGTGTTCGGAGAGTGCGCACCGCCGATATTCACGGCACCGTCAAGCGCCAGCCCGAAATCCTCCCATGCGTCGCTTGCCGCGGCGCAAAGCGTACCGCCCGAAAGGCACCAGATGTCGGCAAAGCTGCCGATGAGTGCCGCCACTCGAACGGGATTTTTCGGAACCGAAACAAGGCGTCCCAGCGCGTCGGTAAATTGCACCGTTTCGGAATTTTCGGGAGTCTGCTCGTTTGATTCTCCGCATGAGGGGAGAGTACAAAGCAGCAGAAAAAGGGCAAGAAGACCTGCCGCAAAACGAACGAAAAAAGATTGGTACCGATTCATAGCGTATCCTTAAAATGAATTGACTTTTTGGTGGGGGTGTGGTATAATAAAGTTGGAAAATCTCCTTTCGTATTATACCATATTCTCAAACGGGTGTCAATCGGGGAGGGAAAAGTCAACGGAGAAAGGTTGGATGAGATGAGTCTTACAAAAGAAGCTGTTATGAGTGTGAAAGCAAGAGGCTTTTTGAGAAACCGCGGTACCGATTGCTTTTCGGGCAGGGTGGTTTCGATCGGCGGTGTGTTTTCTGCCGAGCAGTTGCACGTGCTTGCCGATTGCGCACAAGACTATGGAAACGGTAAGGTTATTTTTACATCGCGCTTGTCGGCAGAGATCCCGGGGATCGCTTACGAAAAAATTCCCGAAGCCGAGGCATTTCTGGCAGAGAGAGGCTTGTTTTTTGGCGGTACGGGGGCAAAGGTTCGCCCTGTAACGGCGTGCAAGGGAACTACCTGTGTGTTTGGAATCATTGACACACATGCGTTGGCAAGAGTGATCCACGAGCGTTTTTACGTTGGAATGAAGGACGTAAAGCTCCCTCATAAATTCAAGATCGGTGTGGGTGGCTGTCCCAATAGCTGTATGAAGCCGAGCCTGAATGACGTTGGTATTGAGGGGTGCCGAGCATCCTCGAAATCCATGTGCCGTGTTTTTGTTGGCGGTACTTGGGGCAAAACGCAACGCATGGGAACACTTCTTAGCGGCTTGTACACCGAAGAGGAGGTGCCTGATATCATCGAAAAGGTGATGCTGTGGTACAAGGAGAACGGATATGCCAAGGAGCGTCTCGGTGCGGCGATCGACCGCGTTGGAAAAGACGCTTTGGAGAAGGCATTGCAGGGCGATGATCTTTTAACGCGGCGCGAGGAAATCCTCGCTGCCCCGATTTTGGAGCGACCTTGAAATAATATAAAAATGACCGACATTTAGAGCATCACTCCAAAGACAGTTTTACAAGAATACGGTATATCTCGAAAGAGGGATGCCGTATTTTTGCATTTGTGGACGCAAACGCTGTGCATGTTAGGAAATCTGAAAAATTATAAATGAACATAAAAAGCTCCCTTTACACAAAGGAGCCTTTTTTGATATGCGTTTCCATATTGCTCGATAAATTGGAATTGGATAAACAGTTATTTTGATGTAATCTTCTCTGCTTCAAATCTTAATACATAAAATTGCCGCAACCATTCTGGTTGTTCGTTTATTGTATCGTATAGTTTGGTAAGTGTTCTTTTTCCAATTCTTCTATCCAAAACAGCAAACATTCTAACGAGCGGGTTGACGGAATTCATACTATCTTGTATATCTTGATTGCGATACGTTTCCAACGCTTCACAAAATTCCTCGTCCGTATACTCCGTTCGTTTACCAAGGGGATATTTATCTAACAATGACCAAAACTCTGCCCAATATTCGATAATACCGCTTGGGTGAGGATTTTTTTTATAACCGTTGTTTATAAAATATGTATTTACCGTTTCCCATGAAAATCGTTTTACTTGTGTGCCATCTATACAAATCTCAAAGATATGACATCCGTCCATTCCGACATAGGTGGTACAACCGTATCTGATTCTTCCTTGCAAGGCATCAGCAAGCATATCCTGTTCAAGATATTTTCTCATTCCGCTCCATGATCCAAGAATTTTTCCCATTTGATATCTCCTATTTGTCAAATTTTTATAATCGTTTTATTTAATTTAACAAACGAATCGAGTTTAGTTATCGCAACGATTATAACACAAAAAATATAGAAAATTTATCTTTGCTTTTTTGAAAAATCTGTTATTAAGCAAAAAAGCGGGTTTTCTGTCGGTAGGTGACGTATTCTATTTAATCTTTGACCACGGTGCAGGTCTTGATCCCGTAATAACAGAAGGCTTCCAGTGCCGTGTTGTCGATGATCTCACCGCAAACCAGAATGGGTACGGCGGGTGGACAGGCAACGGAAGGCGAAGCAAGAATACGCCCGATGGCTTTTTCAACGGGAAGCTCCTCGGCAGGGGATAGCATAGCTTCTCGCACCGAGCATACTGCCCTGTGTGCCGTGGGCTTGGGCGGACATTCGGACAGCGCGGGATAGATGGGAAGGGAAGACAGCACACGATACAGGCGGTCTGTTCCGTCTTCTCCCAGCGACGGTGTCAGCATCAGCACTAAATGATCGGTGTCAGCAAACTCACAAACGATATTTTCCTTGGAAAGTGCCTGTGCCAGTTCTTGTCCCGTGTAACCGCAGGCTTTTGCAAGGATCGTCCATTTCAGCGGCTCGTCCCCGCAAAACTGCCATCCGCGCTCTTCTAAAAGTGACTTTTTTTGATTGGCAAACCGAATAAAATCGGACAGCTTATCGGCATATCCCTGCGCGAGTGTTTTATTCAAGGCATCCAATGATTGCAGGATCAGGTAGGACGGACTGGTGGACGAAAAGAGCGCGAGCGCTTCTTTAACGCCGTTTCCAAATCCGATTGGTGCGTGGGGAGAAACGTGCAGATACGCCGCGCCTGTGAGCGCGGAGAGTGTTTTGTGCGCCGAATCGGCACAGGCGTCGGCTCCCAGATCAATGGGGTGGCGTGATGGCGATAGGAATTTCAAATACGCGCCGTGTGCGTTGTCAACCAACAGCAAAACGCCAAATTTATGACAAACCTCTGCAAGTGCCGCAAGATCGGCGGTGTTGCCGAGATAATCGGGAGAGGTGACGTACAACGCTGTGGGAAGCTCTTCGCAGTTTTGCAGGAAAGCGGTCAGCGATTCCTTGGTGGGCTTGCAGGAAAGATAGGAGTCCTGCTCCGTAATCGGAAGCCAGTTGATCTTGAAATCCAGCAGCGCGGCGGCGGAAAGAAAGACCTTGTGGGCATTTCTTGCGGCGGCAATGATCGGCTTTTTGCGGTTCGCTTTTGCATATCGAACGGCAAGCGCCAGCATTGCGCGGATCGCCTGCGAGGAGCCTTCGGCGGAATAGTAGGTATCGGCACCAAAGAGAAGGCTTGCGTTTCTTTCACTCTCACGAATGATCCCGTTTGCTTCAAACAGGCTGTCCGCTCCCTCGATCTCGGTGATATCTTGGGCTTCAATACCCAAAATTCCCGTTCCCTTGTGTCCCGGCATGTGCAACCGCAAAGCGTTTTGCTTGGCATACCGACGCACAAAATCACAGATCGGTGTCGTCATGCCTTCTTTTGCGCAAACTGACGCGCGATCGCCACCATAATGGCACACTCCATACGTTTGCGGAACAGCTCACAGCCATATTTGTAGATACCTGTGACCGATCCCGTGGAGTGGTATGCGTTTGCGGCACACCCGCCCGAGCAATACAGCTTCGCCCAGCAGTCACGGCATTCGGGACGCGCGTAGACGTTGCAATTTGCAAAGTCGCATTGAATCTCGGTGTTGGTTACGCCGTTCCAGATATCTCCAAGCTTGAATTTCTCCTCGCCAACGAATTGGTGGCAGGGATAGAGGTCGCCCCAAGGGGTGACAGCCATGTACTCGGTTCCCGAGCCACAGCCCGAAATGCGCTTGTAGATGCAGGGACCGCCTGTCAGGTCGATCATGTAGTGATAGAAGGTAAAGGGCTTGCCCACGCGGTCACGTTCCAGCATCAGCTCTGCCAGCTTTTCGTATTGGTCGAGTACAATGGGCAGATCCTCTTCGGTCAGCTCCGAGGGATCGCCTGCGGCACAAACAACGGGCTCCATGCTCAGCTCGTTGAAGCCGAGATCGAGCATCACCTGAATATCCTTAAGAAAATCGGGGTTGGCGTGAGTGAAGGTGCCGCGCATATAGTAGTCCTTGCCGCCGCGTGCCTCTACCAGCTTTTGGAACTTGGGAACGATCTTTTCCCAGCTTCCATTGCCTGCGTAGTCTACACGAAAACGGTCGTGGATCTCGCGTCTGCCGTCCAGACTCAACACCACGTTGCTGCACTCACGGTTGGCAAAATCGATCACGTCATCGTCGATCAGCATACCGTTGGTGGTCAGCGTGAAGCGGAAGTTTTTGTTGTGTTCCTTTTCGATGCTGCGTGCATACGCAACCAACTGCTTTACTACATCGAAATTCATCAGCGGCTCACCGCCGAAGAAGTCGACCTCCAGATTTCGGCGTGTTCCCGAATTTGCAATCAGAAAATCAAGAGCCTGCTTTCCAACCTCAAAGCTCATCACGGCGCGATCCCCGTGATACTTGCCTTGGCTTGCAAAGCAATAGGAGCAGTTGAGATTGCAGGTGTGCGCGATGTGCAAGCAAAGCGCCTTGACAACACCCGAGGTCTTTGCCTTCAGGTGTCCTGCCATCGGCTCAAAGGTGTCGGGTGTGAACAGCTTGCCGCGCTCCTTGAGCGACACGATCTGGTCGTAGCATTCCTCCAGATCGGCGGGAGTCACATCCTCTCGGTCAGCATATTTTTTTGCGGCAGAAGCAATCACGGTGTTGCGGTCGTTCTGCTCAAACATAGCAATCATATCGTAGGCGACCTCATCCACAACGTGAACCGAGCCTGAGCATATATCCAGCACAATGTTATAGCCGCCAAGCTGATATTGATGAATCATGGTAAATCTCCTTGTTTTCTATCATCAAAAATGCCGCCATATCGGCGGCATTTTTGTTTGCGCAAATTACTTGCTTTCCTTGGTGTTTTCGCACTGCTGGTTAGCGATGCCGCAGCTGGTCTTGCAAGCAGACTGGCAAGAGGTCTGGCACTCGCCGCAACCGCCGTTCTTTGCGCTCTCGCACAGATTGCGAGTTTCGATGGTTTCAATATGTTTCATGATTTTTTACCTCCATGAAGAATTCACGCTGTTATTATAGCACTTTTTTTGCGCAAAGTCAATAGGCTATACATTTTTTTCTGTTTCAATAGACTTTTTTTGTGGAAAAAGTTGTGATCGCCCGTGTATGAATCAGAGCACAATTTTAAATATTTGCACCATCCTGTAGGGACCGGCGTCCCCGACGGTCCTTGAAGCAACAAATTTTGTTTTGTTCATGTCAACAGACGAACCAAATAAATGTAGCCGCTTTATGACACCAAATTCGTTCGTTTTAGGACCTGTCGGCTGTTGCAAGCAACGCAAACTTTGCTACGCAAATGTTTGGACGCCGGTCCCTACAAGATCGTGTAAAGTTTAAGCATATATATGCTGCTGTATGGTAAGGGGATGCGGTTCTCTCTGCCAGACCTGATATTTTGCGTATTTTTTTCTGTATTAAATCCATTGACAAAAACGATCATTTGTGTTATGATAAAGGTGCCAAACGAATTGAATAAAGATTAGAGGTATTTTTTGTTAAGGGTAAAATACCTTTTTTAAGCATATACCTAAGTTATGTGAATTTAGCAAAAGCGCAAACTCCATAGCTTAGGATATGCAGAAACCATATCTCTGATCTATGTTCGATTCGTTTGGCGACAATCGGAGTTTGCGTTTTTCGGTGCGTAGCTTCGGTTGCGCACTTTTTTATTTTTGGGAAGACCAATATGCGATTTGTTCTTTGCCTAAACGAATGTTTCGCGTATTTTTTCTATTTCAAATCCATTGACAAAAACGATCATTTGTGATATGATAAAAGAGCCAAACAAATTAAATAAAAACGAAGATTTTTCCAAGGTATAAGTATGCCTTTTTTTAGACATACCATTCATACTGAATTTGGATAAAACGCAAATTCTCATGTGGATGGTATGACCTAAAAAGTCTTCGTTTGCTTGATTTGTTTGGCGACAATCGGAGTTTGCGTTTTTCGGTGCGTAGCTTCGGTTGCGCACTTTTTTATTTTGAAGTTTATTTATAAAGTATCGTCAGAGATATTGATTTTGGCAAATTTTGATTTTCGTATTTAAAATAGATTGACAAAAAACAAAAATGATGATACAATAATAACACCACACAATTCTATACTTGTACTCTGTTTAGGGGAATACTACCTTGGTAAAAGGTGTGTTCTCCTTCTGCTCATTTCCTAAACAGAGTGAGAATTGTGTGGTAACAATCGAAGGAACACACTTTTTCGGTGCGTAGCTTCGGTTACGCACTTTTTTATTTTGGGAGGTAAGCGCAATGTACCCAAAAGAATTTGGCAAAGAGGATTCGGACGAGCTGGAGGTCGATACGATTTATCTTGAGATTGTCCACTTCACACGGGGAAAATGGCGGACGCTGGGATATCTCAGTAGAATTTTGTGCTACCTGAGAGAGCATATAGAGCTTTGCGAGGATCCCGATTACCAAAAACTTTATGATGAATGTATTTACTATCTGCTGCTTGAGGTTAAGCTGAACAACCTTTGGACAAGGTACAGCCAACAAGAGCAAAAGGATTATCTGGAGTTTGTTGCCGATCTTGAAAACAAGTCGGTGATTTTTGATAAGCTTCCCAAATCCGAGGTGGAAGCATACCTTAATTATAGAAAGAACCGATGGAATCAAATGAAATAACCACCTACTTCAAACGCGAAAGCGTTTGAACAGAAAAGAGCGAATGAGCCGCGTTTAGCGGCTCACTCGCTCTTTTCTGCCTGTTCAAAAATTTTGAGGAGAGGGGGTGGTTAGGAGGGGGAGAGGTACTTTTTCAAAAGTACCTCTCCCCCTCCTAAAAATCTACTCTTACTCCAATTCAATCTCAATCGCAGCAACGGCGGCGGCGGGGAGAACGATGTTTCCTTCAACCGCAACGGTGGTTACGTCAAATACCTTCGGATTGAGGTAGGAGATATGCGTCATGGGATCCTTTGCAACGTAGTGCATGGTCACGCTCTTGATCTTTTCTTTGCCAAGATCCACGTTCAATTCAACATCCTCGTTCATAGCGGTGTTAGCGGCGTGAATGTAAACGGTCTTGCCGGTTCTGGACGCGGTTGCATCTACAATGCCCGAGGAGGTCAGCTCCAACGCCTTTTCACCAACGTGCTTGCGGAACAAGCTCATAACGCGTCCGACAGGCTGGAGATACGAGGGCTTTGTGGTGATCGAAACAGGCGTGCTGAGCATGATGGCGTTTACCTGCCATACGTTGCCCATAAAGTCTGCCATAGTGGCAATATCAAGGATATCGGAGTTACGCTCGATGACGTTCAGACAACGCGCGTAGGACACACCTGCCGCCCAAGTGGAGAGCACGGTGTTACGGCTTTGTCCGGGAACTACGAAATGTCCCTCGGTCATTGCAAGACGCTTTCCGCCTGCATCCTCGCGCATTTTTGCGATGTGATCTTCCATGGAACGGTAAGCGTTCATCAGGTGACGCCAGGTGTTCTTGGGGCTGATGCGGTAGTTGTCGCCGTACAGAGGGGAATAGTCCAGTCCCGAACCGAAATGGTGATGGAATGCGATGGTGTCGATGTCATCGATTTGGCTCATCTTGTGGCACCAAGTATCGTCAGCGCCCTTATAGGATTCGTCACCCCAACCAAGCAGACGAAGCGAGGGATCTACCTTGTGCATTGCCTTGGCAAACTTTTCGGTCACTCTTGCGCACTCGTCGGATTTGAAGCCTCGGTCGCTGTACGAGGTTTCGTTACCGATCTGCCAGAATTTTACGTTATAGGGATCGTTATGTCCGTGGGATTTACGCAGAGCGTTGTCGGGGTTGTTGCAGTAGTCAACCCACTCAGCCGCTTCCTCGGCAGTTCCGCAACGGTCAACGCCCGGCTTCGGATGCGCCCAGTGCTGACGTCCGTCGGATTCCATGTTTACAACGATCAGAGGATCGGCATTTACCCGACGGCAGAAGTCGATCAGCTCATGCGTACCAACGTGGTTGCTATACAAGCCGTCCCAACAGTAGTTGACCATCGGAACACGCTTTTCCATGGGACCTACAGCTTCCTTCCAGTGATAGTAGGAAGCAAAGCAACCGCCAAAACGGATCATGGTGGGAGCCAAGTCGTCACGAACCAGATCGATCACCTTCGGGATCCAACACTCGTTTGCGTAGTCCCAAGCGGCGTCAACCGAGGTGTCGCAGGTGCCAAGAGGCTCCATGAACTGCATATAAATATAAGGGGAAATCGAATGTTTTTCCTTTGGATTGATCTTGAGATTGATTTTTTGCATGATGATGCGTCCTCCTATCAATTTCTACAGCACCATTATACAAGTATTTCAAAATGAATTCAAGCGATTATCGGAACATTTTTTAAAAATAATGTCTTATTTGGATAGTTTTTGATTGACAAAACAAAAAAGATGTGCTAAACTGAAGCAAAGGGAAGGTGGAAATGTCATGGAGAAAAAAGAAACGCGCCGATGGGATTCGTCGGGCTTTTGTGTGAAGACGTTGGGAAAAAGCTTTCGGATCATGACGGCGGGCGGAAGCCTGAAACTGCCGTTGCACAAAATTGCGCCCGAGGAAATGCTTCAACGTACGCACACGCATTTTACTTATGAACTGTTGTTTGCTCCCGATTGCAAAATGACGCTGGTTAGCGAGGGCGGAATTGAAACCTTTTCACACAAGGTCGTGCTCGTGCCTCCGGGGTTCAAGCATTGCTCGATGGTAGAGGGGGGCAACGGCTACAATCTGTTGGTTCTGCCGCAATTTGACGTAGGAGAATATCCTGCCGTTTCTGCCGATGCGCCTGTTGTTCTGGAGCTTGGTGAGGACGTTGGCTTTTATATTCGGCAGCTTGCTTCGGAGTGGGACAGCGAGAGCGGAAGTGAGGTTGCGGAGCATCTTGCATCATTGATCCTGTATCACGTGTTCGGAAGACTGCTTGGAGAGGAAACTCTTGCAAAAGCGGCATCTCCCACGATTGCCTCCCCGATCGGAATGATCGAGGCGTACATCAACTCCAATTATGCCAAAAACATCACGCTGGACGATCTTTCTCCCATCGTTCACCTGTGCAACAAGCAGGTTGCACGGATCATCAAGCGCGAATATGGCATGACCTTATCCCAGCTTTTGGCGCAAAAACGTGTTGGCGCCGCCGAAATGCTGCTCAAAAACAGCAATTTGAAGATCTCCGAGATCGCGGAGCGCGTCAGCCCCGGTGCGGAAAACTATTTTTTTGTCGCTTTCAAAAAGCTGACGGGAATGTCACCGTTGCAGTATCGCAAAACTTACCAATAAGAATAAGCGGAAAAGGGCAGGCTCATTAAGGGTAAGTTACACAAATGAAGGGATAAAGAAAGGCTCCCTTGTGTAAAGGGAGCTGTCGCGAAGCGACTGAGGGATTGTTTTAAACCAAATTTTGCTTTTTTACAACCCCTCCGCCTCGTTCCTCGGCACCTCCCCTTACACAGGGGAGGCTTCTTTTGTGCAATCTACTTTAATGAACCGGCCTTTGGTGTTATTTTTTCTTGGGCAAACGGTGCTTTACCGCCTGGCGAACCGTGTTGTAGTGGTTTGTGAGAAGCGTGTCGATTCCCATGTCAAGGAAATGGTTTGCTTCTCCGGGTTTGTTCGTCCAGAACACGTTGCAACGAATACCGTGTGCGTGTGCTTTGTCGATCATTTCCTGATTGAAATAGGGCTTGTAAAGCTGTACCTTCTCGGCGCCAAGGGCTATGGCACGGTCAACGATCTCCCATGGGCGCGCCTCCAGGTGACCAACGCAAACGGGAATGTCGGGAGCATAGGCCTTGAATTGGCGGATATGCTCGTCGGGCTCCAGCATGAAGTAAACGTGACGGGCGCAATCGTATTTGCGGATAAGTGCCACGATCTTTTTCATGATCTCTTCGGGGTATGGTTTGTCAAGCGAGAGCGGCTTGACGTGGATGTTCATGATGGTCTGTCCCGCGAATTTCTGCAGGATATCCTCAAAGCGTACGATCGAAAGCTCACTGTAATCGGGGCTGAATTTCGAGCCAAAGTCCAAAGCCTCAAGCTCAGCAAGCGTGTGCTCGTAGATCTTTCCCGTACCGTTGGAAACACGATCAAGCGTGCTGTCGTGGCTGGAAACGATTTCGCCGTCGGCTGTAGGCCAAAGGTCAAATTCAATCTCTTCGGCTCCCATTGCAATCGCCGCACCAAATGCAGGCATGCTGTTTTCGGGTGCGATCTTGTTGTAGCCACGGTGGGAACAAACGCGGGGATAGGGCATACGGTCATCAAAGGGGACAATCGCAGGGCCGCCCACGCGGTATTGCCACGGCTTTCTGCCGTATTCGATGTATTGATAGTGCGAGGCATCGGGGTTACCGTAGCCCGCGGGCTTGAAATATTTATCACGGGGATCAAATTCGGCACATGCCATGCCAAAGCGTCCATGCATATTTTCCAGCACGTTTCCGCGCGGATCAACGATCATAGAGGCACCGCAAATTGTGGAGTCCTCTCCAAAGCTGACCGAGGAACGCACCACGTAAGCATTGGTGTTGTACGCCAAGAAGCGGCACATGATCTCGATTGCGGAATGGGAGTCGCTTCGCTGGAGAGAGCAACCCACGATGATGTCAACATCCTCGCGTGCGATATTGGCAAAGGCTTCGTAGAAATAAAAATCGTAGCAGGTCAGGAAGGCGTAGCGCAAGCCCTCAATCTCCAGAACGTAGGGCGAGGAAGGCTCAAATGTGTAGTCTTTATCCAGATCCAGCACGTCGATCTCAAGAGGGGGAAGATGCTTTTTGAAATACTTTCCCAGCAAGGTACCGTCTCTGCCGTACACATAAGTGGTGTTGCGGTAGCCGCCCTCCTCAAGCGAGAGCGCGTTGACACACAGAATGGCGTTGCAACGCTTGGCGGTGGCAATACACTTGTCAAGCAGAACGCCGATGTATTTGTCGTGATAAAAGAGTGTTTCCTCCAGCGTAGAGGTGGCACAGGGAACATCGCTGTACTCGGGAAGAACGATCAAGTCCATATCGGGAGTACAGGATTCCAACAGATCCATTTTATATTGGAAAAACTCCTCGGATTTCGAAATATCGCGGGAGTATGGCGGTTGAAATATACAAGCTTTCATCGATTGACTCCTTTCAATTTTTCTTGATTATAGCACAAAAGTCAGGTGTTGTCAATTGAAAACGGCACAAAAGCAAGCACAATCAACAGATCATGCTTGCTTTTTTAAAATAATTCTTAGTTTAATTCTTAATTTCTCCGCGTATACCGACCAGAACCAAGCCACAGGGATTGTTTTCTGCGGGTTGATATGCAATCGAAACGATCTTTTGATCGGGATGAGGATTTTGCCAAACATAGCCTGTTACGGTCAGATCAGAGCCGTCGGCGGCGTGACCTTGACAAACGGGATCGGAGAACCACGTACCGCAATAGCCCGTGTGACGGTAGTATTTATGCGGCATGGGTTGTGCATAGCGCCACGAACAGCACATAATATTACGCCCGTAGCACACGTCAACCGTTTCCTGCTTTCCGTCCTCATAAGTGACGGTGTAGGCACCGATCTGCTCGGCATTGTCCCATGCGGTGATGGGAGCACTCCAAGCGGTTGCGTGCTCGAAAATCAATCGGTCAAACGCTTCATTCACGGTAATCTCACCCGATGTCCAGAGAATTGCACCGGGAGCGAGTGACGCCAAGGGAGCGAAGGGGTGATTGTTGCCATTTGGCAGAGAAAGTGCTTTTTCTGTGTAGCCGTTTGCCGAATAGGTTCCGCGAAGCTCGTCGCGCAAACGGGGTTGCAGGTACGACGCGATCAAATGCGTGTAGGCGGTGCGGTTTCGTTCGTCGTAAGACTCGGCGTTCCAAAGCATTTCGGAAAGATACATCATATCCCACCACTTGCCTTTTTCACCCGCAAGCGATTCCTCGGTGGAGAGCCAAAGTGAGATCTGTCCTCCCATCATGCCGTCCTTGAAAATGCGCGAACGGTAGCGTGTATGGTGTGAGGAGTACAGATT
The DNA here is from genome assembly GCA_017453335.1 of Clostridia bacterium. The sequence goes on along the minus strand of JAFTKI010000101.1, from coordinate 37,900 downwards.
TCCGACAAGGAGCTTGTAACCGTAAGGAAGAAGCTCGTCTTCGATATCGTTTTCGGGATGGAAATACCACGAAAAGTCCAGCATCACAATGTCCTTCGGCAAGCGGTCGCGCGCCTCGGGAACATAATATTTCCGAACCGAATCGGTGTGAAGCATATCCGACCAGATCATCATGCCAAGCCCTTTTTGCTTAAGGTAGTCATACATTGCCGTTACGTGCTTGACGTACAGATCGGCAGGATTCTTAGTTTGGCAACGGCGGCAACGACCGAGATGGTAGATCTCATCGTGTCCCATGTGGACGTAGCGTGAGGGTTTTGCAACCTCCACGATCTCGTCGATGATATCGTACATCAGATCGTAGGACTCCTGCAGGGAAGGGCAGTAGCAATGCGGATAAAAGCCGACGGGCTTGGTGTCATCCGCGCGCGTGTCCACATCCCCGTCGGGCGTTTCGATGCGTTCGGCAAGCTCGGGATGCGCGTAGGTAATGTACTGAACGTGACCGAGACTTTGCACCTCGGGGACGATCTCAATGCCAAGCTCACGTGCATATCCAAGCACCTCTGCCACCTCATGCTTTTCCAACACTGTGCCGCCCGCGACCATGCCCGAGTGAGGCATTTTGGGCTGGAGCCCTTGCTTGAAGTTTTCTTTGGCACGAAGCCAAGCCTCGGAAATTTCGGGATGCTTTTCAAAGCGCATACCGCCCGCAAATTCCACGATCAGCAGATTGAAGCGCAGAGGGATCAGAACGTAGCGGAAGAGGCGGCGTGTGAATTCAAAATTCTCACGCGCGGGCAGACCGATGTGCAGACCTCGGAATTCCTTGGAGGGCTTGTCGTCTACCGAAAGGCTCGGTACCCCTTCTTTGGAGGAGATCTGCAACAGCGTGTCGGCTCCGTAAAGAAGTGCCAGCCTTGAAGCAGCGGTGACCGTAACCGTTTTATCTTCGGTTTTTACAGTGTAGCGTTCGCCGTTGTATGCACCTGTTGTATCCTTTACAAATACGATCCTGTAGCCGCTCTCGCTCACGGGTATTTTACCGTGGCGCTCGGTCAGGCGTTCCTTCAAAAACTCGACGGCAAAGGACTCATCGGCATCGGCTGTGCTTGCAACGATCTCACGGATTCCGTCAACCTTTTTTTCTGCGCAGATCTTTTTCGGCTGAGGCCATACAAACGGCGTTTCGTCATCGCGGGCTCCCAACACGTCAAGGTTGGTCAGAATCAGATCCTCCATTGCGGCGTACAGACGGACGGTCAGTGTCTTTGTCTCCGTGCCAACCGAAACGGTGATCTCACCGCCCGTGGCACCGTCGGTTTCTGCCGAATATACTCCGACAATAACACCGTTTGAAAGGATTTCGATCTTTTTGACCGATTTTTTCTTGGTCAGTCCAACCGTAATGGCACCGATGAAGGAAGCTTCCTCCAAGGTGACATGCACGTCCAAAGCCGTATCAAAAATATAGTCCCAGTTCCACGTATAGATACCGTTTTCCGCGGAGGAAGGAGAAAAGGGAATATCCGTACCCGCGTGAAAAAACGCGATCTTTTGTTGCTTCAAAGTGCCGATGTACATGTTGTTGCTCCTTTTTTGCTGTAGTGAGATTATTATAGCATAAAGCGTTGGTGAATACAATATTTTTGTGCGAACACGGCAAAAAAGGCAAAAAAGAGAAGCGCTCCCTTGCAAATCTTGTTCCGAGGAGCGCATTCTTTTAAAAGTTGTCTACGATGCCGAAGTCGGCGTAATCAAAGATGGGAGCGTATGGATCGGGATTGATGGCAATCACGGTGCCTGCGTTTTGCATCCCAACGACGTGATGCACCGCTCCCGAAATGCCAACGGCAATATAGACGGGGGGATGCAGGGATTTGCCCGTGAGTCCCAGTTGAAGCTCATACGGCAGGTATCCGTTATCTACCATTTTGCGCGACGCCGCGATCTCGGCACCAAGCTCTTCTGCAAAAGCCTTCACACAATCGATCCGATCACGCACACCAAAGCCGATTCCCACCACAATGGGCGCGTGTCCCTCGGCGGCGGTGCGTACCGTTGCCATTGAGGGCTTGGTGATACTGCGGATCTTTGCAATCGTACTGCCCGAAAGCGCGGGACGGTACATCATCAGTTCTCCGTTTTCTGCCTCCAGTCGCGTGCAATCGGCGCAAAGCCCGAGCCCGAGCCCTGCCGAAACGGCGGCTGCGGTGCGCTTTGACCAAGCATCACTGCCCCAAAGCACTGCTGTGGGAGAAATCTTTGTGATCTCCTCTGCCAGCTCTTTTGCATCTTTCGGAGAGAGAACGGTGATATGATCGGCAACCGTTTTGGCGAATTCCATCGGAGCTTCTCCTACGATGCAAACGTGATCCAAGCGTTCACGGTTTTCGGTTTCGGGAGAAGTGCGCGCACGGTAACGCTCCAAGCCGTATGCGATCGCCTCGGAAAGCCCGTCACGGCTGATCTTTTTGCAACGGCGTTTTCCCGATTGATTTTCAAAGGTTTTTATCACGCGTGTCGGAGAGGCGGTAAGACCGCATTCCGAAGGAGAAAGCCCCAATGTTTCAGCATTCCAAACCTCGCACTCTCCAACGCGTGAGCGCAAACGGGGCAGACGAAGGGTATTGATACGCTCCACGGTGATCAACGCGGGAAGAGGGGCGGTCAGGTTACCCTCGGCGCGTGTGGTGCAGGTGATCTCGGTTGGTGTCAGCGCATCGAACGACATAACATTCGTGATCAGCGAATACCCTGCCAGAACCGAGAGCATCGGTCCCGTTTGGGCGGTATCTCCGATCAAGGTCTGCCTGCCGCAGATCACAAGATCGGGAGAGAGCTTTTCCAATGCCTTGGCAAGTGTTTTCGCAGTCGCCAAGGTGTCGGCCCCCGCAAAGGCTTTGTCCGAAAGTAAAACAGCGTTTTTGGCGCCAAGCCTTGTTAAGTGAAGCAGACGATCGGCGGCGGACGGTGCTCCCATAGACAGCAAAGTGATCTCTGCCTCGGGGATCCGCAGAGCCGCCTCGTATGCGCAGGCATCAAAAGGCCCTGGTTCTCCGTCCTGTCCTAACCGAATACAAACAACGATCTTCATAAAACCCTCACAGCTTGGCATCCTCAACGGGTTTTCCGCCGAGGATTACTTGTCGGAGTGTCCAATCGGGGGCTACCAGCACAAGATCGGCATCCTTTCCAAGCTCGATGCTGCCTTTCTGTGCGTCTACACCCATACAAAGAGCAGGTGCCAAAGAAAGCATGACCGAGGCGGTGGGGAGATCAATTCCGTAGTCGCCGCACAAAACGCGCAGGCAACGGTCCATTGTGGCAATACTGCCTGCAAACGAGGAAAGGTCGGGGAGCTTTGCCACGCCGTCGTCCACGATCACGTCACGCCCCTTTGCAAGACTGCCAAGCTTTGCGACCTTAAGATCGGTGCCCGCAATTCTGGTGGCATCGGTGATGACCGATACCTTTTCGGCACCCTTGATCTTGAGCGCAAGCAGCATATCCTCGCGCGGAATATGACAACCGTCGCCGATCAGCTCTACGCTGACACGGTCATCCAGATAGGTTGCCTCCACCACGCCCGCAAATACCTTTTGGTCGCGCTTGCGGTGCATGCTGTTGGCATTGTAAAAGTGCGTCACATGAGAAAATCCGCTGTCAAAGCCATGCGCACATTCGGGAGCAGTTGCATCGGTATGCGCAACCGAAACAAGGATTCCGCGCTCAACCAGATGCTTTGCCAGTTCGTCGGCACCTTCCAGCTCGGGCGCTGCATCCCAGCGCAAAACCAAACCGTCAGCCACCTCAAGCAAACGATCGACCTCCGCAATATCGGGAAGTCTTAACACATTTGTGGGCTGTGCGCCGCTGCTTTTCTGTCCTGCACCCGAAAAAAAGGGGCCTTCCATGTGCAATCCGGGTGTCAGAGCGGCGTAGGGGCTGTTTTTGCGGAAGGCAAGAAACGCCTTGATGAATGCCGCCAGATCCTCTTCGGTAGCACTCATTGCTGTGGGATAGAGCAACGTGGTACCATGCTGTAGGTGCGACTTGACCGCTGTTTCAAAGGCTTCTGGCACAGCATCCATAAAATCGGCTCCGCCTCCGCCATGTACGTGCAGATCAATAAAGCCCGCAAACAGGAAAAGACCTTTTGCATCAATGGTCAAAATACCTTCCCGAGTGGTTTCGGGAAGGTTAATGTCAGCGATCTTGCCGTCCAAAATCAGGACGTTTCTCTCAGGGAGAACACCCGTGGGAAGAACCACGGATGCTCCCGCAATGATCAGATCATTCATTTTATTATTTGTTGTATACGCGGATCTCGGATACGGGGCAAGCGGTTGCTACCTTTGCCGCATACAGAAGCGCATCGGGATGGTTCTGGAAGAGCGAGCAGGGAACGCTTGCGGTCACGCCGCCGTGCAGAACCTTGCGGAGTGCTGCCGCGTTCCAGTCACGGGGCATGCACATACGGATCTTCTTTGCCATCATAATTTCCTTCATACCAACGGTGATGCAGTTGGCAGGGATCGCTTCGATGTTTGCGCCGCAGTTCATGAAAGCGTTGAAGGTGCGGGTTTCACGCGCGATCTTCAGCTTTCTGGTGGGACGCTGTGCGAATTCCTCGGGAGTTACCTGCTCATCGGCTTCGGGCGGCTCGTTGAATGCGTAGTGGCCGTTGATACCAACACCGCCAAACGCCATGTCAAGCTTGCCATACTTTTGGATCACTTCCATGATGTGGCCTTCGTTGCCGGGCTCGGGGAAGATACGGTTTTCGGGAAGCACGTTGAGCTCCTCGTCAACCTTGGAGTAGAAGGTTCTGTCCATACCGCCGCGGAAGGAAAGGGGATGATCGTAATCGATGTAAGTGAGGTCGTCCTTCAGATATTCATCCATGTTGATGAATACGCAGTTCTTGAGCGAGATGCGGTACTTGTTCACCAGCTCTGCCATACGCGCGTAAGGACCGATGGGGCCGTAGGGAACGATCATAACGGTGGGCTCGCCTTTGCGGTTGTTTTCTGCGATCACCTCGAGAACCTCGATGGCAACCTTCCAGTACATATCCACCTCATGCTCGCAAACATTGAGCTTGATGTTGCTTCCGATTCCCAGCTCTTCGGGGGGGATCAGATTGATGTCTTGATATTTCATAACAAAAACTCCTTTTAATTTGATATTTAAGTGCGCTCGCGGTAGATCGGCGCGAGAGCATCATGAATCTTTTTGTAGGTTTGGAACAGCCTTGCATACTGCTCGGTATTTTCAAGGTTCGGCTCAACGGTTGCCACACGCTTGACGCATTTGGATACCGCATCCTTGGCATCCGCGAAAACACCAACGGCAATTCCCGCCAGCATTGCAGAGCCAAACGAGGAATCGGCACTTTCGGTGACGTGGAGTGTGATCCCCAGCGCATCTGCCGTGATCTGCCGCCAAAGCGTTCCCTTCGTACCGCCGCCGATCAGCGTAGCATAGCTCTTGTGCGGAATATTCAATCCGTCCAGATAGCGCTTGCTGTCAAGGAGCGAGAGCGAAACGCCCTCCAATACGGCACGGGTAAAATGCGCTCTTGTGTGGGTTGCGCGAAGTCCCGTAAAGCTGCCGCAAAGCAACGGATCGGCGTAAGGTGTCAGCTCTCCGTTGATGTACGGGTGGAAGAACACACCGTCCGAGCCGATAGGAAGCTTACTTGCCGCCTCGTCCAATTCACGGTATTCTCCGCCAAAGGTGTCGCGGTACCAGCGATAGGAGGCTGCCGCCGCCTTGGTTGCCGTTCCGGGATACCAAAGTCCCTTGGCAATATGGGAATAGTTGACCAAGTGACGGTCGGGGTAGGGACGGTCGGTGATCACACAGATTCTGCCTGCTGTTGCAAGCTTCACGGTCATGTCACCCTGTTCCACAGCACCCGAAGCGAAGACCTCCATCACCGTGTCGGTTGTACCGCAGATCACGGGGGTTCCTGCGGCAAGTCCGGTTGCCTTTGCCGCCTCTTGTGTCACTTCCCCGATCGTATCGGTGGGAGCTTTGATAGGCGGGAGCATATCGACCGTGATACCTGCCAGAGCGCAAAGCTGTGCGTCCCATTGCATTTTGTTGCAATCGAAGAGCATACTGCCCTCGGCTTCAATGTAATCGGTGCAGAACACGCCTGTCAGGTAGTAGCGGATATAATCCTTTTCAAAAAAGATATATGCGACCTTTTCAAACAGCTCGGGCTTGTTGCGCTTCACCCAAAGCAGTTGGGGGAGCGTCCAGATCGTATCGGGCTTGTGATAGGTCTTTGCAAAGATCTCCTCGCCCATTGCTTCCAGCAATTCGTTCGCCTCTTTGCGGCTTCGGCTGTCGGTCCAGTGCATGGCGTTCGACAGAGGATGAAACTCCTTGTCGCACAAAAGCGAGGTGTGTGTTGCCGAATCAATGGCGATCGCGGCGATCTCTTTTGCATCGACCCCGCTTTTGGTCAGCAATGCGCGGCTGTTTTTGCACAGCGCATCGATCCAATCCGCAGGAGCTTGCTCACACGCGCCTGCTTCGGGATAGAGCGTGGGATACTCCACTGTATGCTCGGCAACGATCTGTCCGCTCTCCGAGAGCAGAGTGGCCTTGGAGGCACCGCCGCCAAAATCAATTCCAAGAAGATATTTCATACTGTTTATCTTTTTTCGATCCATGCGTGATCGGGGTCGCTTGAGCGGTTGAAGCCTTGGTAGTCACCTGCCATCAGCCACAAAAAGTAGCTCTGATAACCGGGGGTGGAGACGGTGGTGTGATATCCGTAGGGGAATTCCACCAGCTCGTCGTTCTTTACGCGGTAAGCCTCATCGATCTCGCCGTCCGAGGTGTACAGGCACTGAACCGCAAAGCCCTGCTTGGGCTCGAACAGGAAGTAGTAGATCTCCTCGGCAATGCACTCGGTGGGCATATTGTTCACATCGTGCTTGTGAGGGGGGAATCCTGCCCAGTTCCCTTCGGTGCAGTATGCTTCTCCGATGGTCAGAATCTTAGCGTTCGAGTTTTGGTCGATGATAAAGCTGGTCTCTCTCTGATAGGGAACCTCGCCCAGAAGCTTGAGTACCACGTGATCCTCGCGCAATACCTGAGGCTCGGTCTTTTCTGCAACGGGGGTTGCGCAGACCGCGATCTTGATGCGATCGATGGCTTCGATCTCCAAAGCCTGTTCACGGGGCATATAAAAGCTTTCGGCACGGCGATTTTCAAAAACGCTTTGTCTGTTGCCGATGTTTTCCCATTTCTCGCCGTTCACCGCTACGTTGCAGTGACCTTCCAGCATAATGAATGCGGTTTCCTTATCGGCGGTGTCAAACGCGAGCGTTTCGCCTGCGTCCAACTCGATGATGCCGAACTCCAGCTTGTTCAGCGAGCATTCACCGATCTTGCAGATCGGCGTATAACCCTTTTGGGGCTTGTATGTCTTTTTAAAGTTCATAGCCGTTTTCCTCCATGTATTTTTTAACCGTGTCAAAGCTCGGCACGCTTTCACGTGCTCCCACTCCCATACATTTCAATGCCGAAACGGCACTGGAAAAATGACAGCATTTTTCGTATCCGTAGCCCAGAGTCACAGCGGCGGCAAAGGCACCGTGGAACACGTCGCCCGAGCCGTTGGAGTCCAGCACCTTGGCAGGATAGATGGGGTAGGGGGTGACGGCGGTTCCGTTGAACAGAATTCCTCCGCGCTTGCCCTGTGTGACGACCACAACCTCGGGGGAGTAGCGTGCAAACAGCTCTCGAGCGGCATCTTCTGCAGAGGAACAGCCCGTGTGACCGAGCGCAAATTCCTCGGAGGGGATCATAATGTCTGTCAGTGCCAGCAAGCGATCAACATTCGGGTAAAGTCCGCCGCAATCGTACAGCACCTTCGTGCCGTTTTCGCGTGCAATTTTTGCGGCTTCCACAGCGGCATCCAGCTCGTTTCCGTCCACCATCAAAAGCTCTGCCTCGGCAATCGCCCTCTTTTGGTTGTCATTCAGCACGAGCGGCGGTAGGTTGCCTTTATCGAACACGCAAGTGCGTGTTGCGGTATCGGCACACAGCCACAGCACCGATGCAAAGGAGCGATAGCCGTCTTTGATCTCGATGTTATCGGTTGCAACACCGTACTTTTCAAAATCCTCCTTCAGAAAAACACCGCCGTTGTCGCTTGAAAGGTTCCCGATATAAGCGGCTGAAACGCCCAGCTTTCTTGCGGCAACAAGTCCTGTTGCAACGGGACCGCCGCCGGCTGTCTTACTGCCGTCTGCCCGCATTTTGGTGTCTTCCGTGGGATAAGTGGGAATGTTATAAAGCGTGTCAAACACACACGCGCCGATTCCAACGATCTTGCTCATAGATCAAGCCTTTCCGTCGGCACCGACCAATTTGATGCGGCTGACGCAGAAATCCTTGACCGCTTCGATGGGCTTTTTCATGAAATTGTCCACCGCAATGGCGCGATCGGGCTTTTGAAGCTCCTCAAGACAGGTGTCAAGGAAGGCATAGCAGATATCGGTGGCAAAATTCATTTTGCGAATGCCTGCCGCAACCGCCTTTTTGATCTCCTCGTCGGGAACTCCCGAACCGCCGTGCAATACAAGGGCGGTGTTGTTGGTAGCCTCGCGGATAGCGCGGATGCGATCAATATCAAGCTTGGGTGGCTTGGAATATCTGCCGTGTGCGGTTCCAACCGCAACTGCCAGGCAAGACACCCCTGTTTCTTCCACAAAACGCTTTGCATCCTCGGGCGTGGTGAATTCGTCCATGTCCTCGTCCTTGGTGGTTCCAACGTGACCAAGCTCACCCTCAACGCCTACATCCAGATAGGAGCAGGTCACTGCCACACGCTTCGTCAGCGCAATATTTTCCTCAAAGGGAAGTGTGGAGCCATCGAGCATGATGCCCGTGGCACCGTAGCGGAGCGAGCGGGTGGTCTCCAGCTCGGAGGGGCCGTGGTCGAGATGGAAGCAAACGGGAACGCTTGCACGTGCGGCTGCCGCCAGAACGGTGGGAGCCAGGAAATAGCCCGTTTCTTCCTTCATCAAGCGGGGGTAGATCTGCATGATGATCGGGGCTTTCGTCTCTTCTGCCGCGTGAAGCACACCGATCACGGTTTCCATATTGTATACGTTGAACGCGGGGATACAGAATCCTCCGTCCTCCGCCATTTTCAGAACTGTTTGTAAATTAACAAGCATCGTTCGTTCTCCTTATCCCAAGATCAGGTCTTCGATGGAAAGGATCTCCACATTGCTGCCTGCGGCGCCCTTGAGCGCGGTGTACTCGGCAGGGCTTGCGGTAACGATGGTCTTGGCACCGATCGAGGTTGCATTGAAGATACGTCTCTCGGCAACCATTTTGATCACGTCGGGCATATACTGCGCCATCAGAATGTTACCTGCCCAAACGGTTTCCTTGCGGTTGAGCAGCATTTCGTCAAGCTCAGCATAAGCTGCGATTACGGTGCGTGCTTCCTCGGTCTCCTCCAGATCACGGGAGAGCTGGCAGGGATCCTGAAATACCACACGGCGGTCGCTCTTATTTGCTTTCAAGGTACCGCTCTTGACCAGATCCGCAAGATATGCGGTGTAGGTGACAGCCTTTGCCGAAAGCTCAACGCCGTATTCGTGATAGGTCTGCTTGATTGCCTTTGCATCAAAGGGATCGTATACCACAACGGTCTTGTAGCCGTTCATCACGGAGGCGGCAGTATTCATCTGCTCCTTGGTGTTCTCCAATGCGCCGATCAGATAATCAAGCTGTGCGCCCGATGCAGGCTCGTCTGCAAGAACGGTGAACTGCACGCCTGCCTTTTCCAGCACCTCAATTGCCTTCACAGCCTGTTTGCAAGCCATGTAGCGCGCGTCGGCACCGAGGAACAGGAGTGTGTCGGTTTTTGCGCTGTGGGATGCGATCTTTGCGCTCAGCGTGTCGCACATTGCAGTCTTTCCGTAAGCGTTGCCTGTATCAAGGCAAGCGTCTACCAGTTTATTGATGTATGCGGGGAGCTTGTTTTCCATAGCCGCCTGCATTCTGACTTCCTTGGTGAACATTACGGGATCCCAGCCCGTTACGCAATCGTGTACACACGCCATACAGCCTGCGCACTCATAAATGTTGTCCATGATCTCACAGAGATCGATTGCCTCGCGGTTTACCAGCGAGATACCCAAAGCTCTTGCACGGGGAGTGCTTCTCTCATGACCTGTTGCATTTCCGATGGGGCAGATATGGTGGCACATCCAGCAGAAACGGCAGGAATCAACGTGCTGCTTACATTTTTCAGACATCATCATTTCAATCCACCTCCGATCAAAGTCCCAGCTTGAACGGGTTCATGATACCGTTGGGGTCAAGCTGCTTTTTCAGTCCTTCAAATACCTGCATAGCAGGGCCGTATTGCTCCTTCATCAAGCGGCCGAGCTTGATGCCGACACCGTGGTGGTCGTTTACAACACCGCCGTGTGCCAGAGCCGCGCGGACACCGCAGGTCCAGACTGCCTGGTGCAGACGCAACGCTTCCACGGGATCCTGAGGAACGTCCTTGCCCTCGATGATGAAGCGGTCGTAAACCATTGCGCCCCATTCATACCAGTGAGAGAAGTGTGCGATGAATTTTGCCTGCGGGAAGTTGGTTTCAATGGCTTCCTTCATTGCCCAGTAGATCTCCTCGATCTTGTTGTAGGGTGCGATGGTATCCATCGTACCGAACATCTGAGGAATATCCATCATGTGACCGGGATAGAAGAAGGTGATCTTTTCCTTCCACCATTTTTCGCCGTATTCGCTGCCAAGGTCCTCGGCACCGTACTTTTTGAAGGTTTCAAGCAGGATCTTTTCCTCAACCTCTACCATTTCCTTGCAGCCCTCGTAGGCAATGTTCATGAACGCGCCCTTGCGCTCCACGCCAACGATCTTTTTGATCAGCGAAGCGGTTTCAGCCTCGTCATACAAACGCATAACGGAGGGCTTGAATTTCTGGAGCAGCTCACGCGATGCCTGTAATGCACCGTGCATATCCTGGAACAAAAATCCTCTGAAGCGGCGTTCCTCGGGCTGATCGAAAATACGGATCTGAGCCTTGGTGATAACTCCCAGCGTACCCTCGGAGCCGATGAAGATCTGGTTGAGATCGGGGCCTGCCGCGTGCTTGGGAGCGGGAGAGGTGGTGATGATATCGCCGTTGGGAAGAACGACCTCCATCTGCAGAACCATGTCATCGATCTTACCGTATTTGGTGGAGCAAACACCGATACCTCTGTGAGCCAGGAATCCGCCCACGGTGGAGCAGGTCAGAGAGGAGGGGTAGTGCATGGTTGCCTTACCAACCTCATTTGCGGCGTACTCAATGTGCTTGTAGATCGCACCGGTTCCGCATTCGATGTACATACCCTCGGTATTTACCTCATAGATCTTGTTCATGCGCTTGGTGTCAAGCAAGATACCGCCTGCAACCGGAATAGCGCCGCCCTGCGTACCGCCGCCGGCACCCCATGTGGTTACGGGAAGCTTATAGTAGTTTGCAATCTTGAGCACCTTGGAAACCTCGGTTGCATCCTTGGGGCAAACGATAAAGTCTGCCTCGGGCATACGGCATCCGCGGTCAGCCCACATACGGGACAGCCAGTAGTAGTCAACACTGTGGGTGACCTTGTCGATCTGGCGTACCGAGCAGTTCTCCACGCCAACCGCGTCTTCCAGCTCGGTCAGGATCATTGAGAACAAAAATTCATTCATTTGAATTTGCATAACAAAATTCTCCTTATTTATATTGATGGTTCAATTGTATCATACCGCCTACCTCATTTCAATCTTTTTTGAAATTTATTTCTGTTTTATTGACTTTTTCGGGAGAAAAGTGTATAATAAACGAAAATAATTTTCATTTGGAGTGGAACAATGGAATCAATCATGCACAAACTGCGTTTTATGCAAAACGAGATGGGTCCTGCCGAAAAAAGGATCTCCGAATATATCCTCAACCACACGGGAGAGATGGTGGAGCTTTCGATCTCCGAGCTGGCAAAAAAGTGTAATTGCGGCGATGCTACGGTGGTGCGCCTGTCGCGACGACTGGGCTTGGACGGCTATCAGGCACTCAAAATCAAGCTGGCTGGAGAATTGAGCGCATCTTCGGCACTGGGAGAGGAGATCCAAAAGGGTGACAGCTGTTATGAGATCTTCAAAAAGCAGAACAGCAACATCTCAGAATCGTTGATGAATACCGAAAGTGTGCTGGATGCCGAGCAGCTGGAGCGTGTGGCCGAGCTTGTGATGCACGGTGACCGCATCGTGCTGTTCGGTCTTGGAAATTCCGCCGCGATCGCGCAGGATGCGGCACACAAATTTTTGCGCTTGGGACTTTCCGCACAAGCGTGCTGTGACAACCACATGCAAGCCATTATCGCATCGCATCTCAAGCGCGGAAGTGTTGCGATCGGGATCTCTCACTCGGGTGCATCAAAGGATATCGTGGAGGCGTTGCAGCTTTGCAAGGTCTGCGGTGCAACAACCGTTTGCGTGACCAATTACGGCGATTCTCCAATCGTGGGCGCGTCCGATTATGCACTGTTTACCAAATCTGAGGAGACAAAATATTCGATCCTCGGAATGAGCTCGCGCTATGCACAGCTTGCGCTGTTTGACAGTATCTACAGCTACATCGTGCTCAATTCCGATAAAGCGGCAAAGCAGGCGATCTACAACACCGAAACAGCGTTGCAGAATAAAAAATATTAACAAACAAAAAGGATACGGGCCATCTCGGGTACGGTTGTACGCGGGATAGCCCGTTTGATCATTCTGCTTCCTCCGGAGACATATTCAAAAGTCTTTCAAATGCGGGACGCTCGTAAGGGGGAAAATAGATTCCGTAGGCTTCTCCGTCATGCTCCAGCTCCAGCACGTAGTACGGCTTGATAAGCAACATCCCCATGTTGTTGGCGGTGATATTGTATCGCTTGTAAGGTTCTTGGTCGAAATCGGTTTCCTTGTTCCAGAACGGCATCGTGATCCGCTTTTTTACGATGCGGATGCGTTTGAACGATTCTAAGGGAAAGTCGTAGCGATGCTCGTTGTCGGCAATGCAGAAGCACCCGTCCTTTACGAACATCTTGACCTCGGTATTTACGTATTCGGTTGTAAATCCCACGGCTTTTGCAACGGGATTTCCTTTTTTGATTTTGTAGTGAAAGGTTAAGATATCGGCATCGATCGCATCCTGCGGCACCTGTAAATCGCGGTAGATCTCATCGGTTGCCTGTTCGATATCCCGAAGTAATCCACGGGTGTCGGTGGCTCCCATCACTCGGTTTGTCCGTTTTTGTCCCAAGATCTGCAGGACAGCGTAGGTCAAAAGGGATGCACCGCCCAACCAAAAGAGCCAAGGCGCATTTTGGTAGCCCTGTTGCAAGCCGACATCTCTAAGCGCACGGATGATTCCCAAAAGGATCACCAAAAACAAATAACCGCAAACCGTTCGGATAATGCGAAGCGGTAGAGGGAGCTTGGCGGCATCAAGCGATTTTTCGGCTTCTTCCAAGTGTTGCCGGAGCGTTTCTTGTTTGTTTGATTTTGTAGATGCTGCAATGAAACTATCGCTGTTCCACTGCTCGTTCTTTTTATCGGTGGAAATATCAATAGCAAAAATCGGTTTCATGGAGTTCCTTTCTTGTCATTTTTTATAATTCGTCAAGATGCAGCTTCACGCCGTCCTTTTGCAGTTGCTTTTGCAGGAGCGTGACGTCAAGCGTTGAAAAATCGTCGGTCATTGCAGCGGCTGTTCCCGCTGCCTGTCCCGTGACCGCACAGCAGGGAATCACGCGCATCACGTCCCACAGCGTTTGGTTGACCGATGTGCAGCGTCCTGCCGCGATCAGGTTTTTCGTATTTTTGCTATAAAGAGTACGGAAGGGAACCTCATAGATCGGACCGCGCCGTTTCCAGTTGGACACCATTCCGATCGAATCGTCAAAGTGCGTAAAGACCTCTTCGTGTGACAGCTCGTATTCTCCCACGATCTTGCGTGTCATGCGGATCTGCGGTGTTGTAGCCATTGTAACGGGCCAGAGTGACTTGTCCTCTTTCCGTTTTTCTTCCCAGTTTTTCAGGAGTGCTTCATGCGAAAGAACCGTCATTTCCGACACCTCTTTTGCATCAATACCTCCGAAACGGCGGTTGACCAAAAGCTTGGTTGCGTGACCTTTCCGCTTTTCCGCATCGGGTTTATCGGACGCGCCGAGTTCTTGGAGATTGTAGCCGTTATCTCCCACATAATAGTACCACGCTGCCAGAATATTACCTTGCTCAAAAAGCTTGGTGGGCGTACCCGAAAATGCGGCAATGTCACAGTCGCCCGTGGCGTCCACCACAGACTGTGTCCGATATGCGCATCTGCCCGATTTGTTTTCCACGATCACGTGTTGGATGCGATCGTTCGCTACGTCGGTTGCCACGGCATAACTGCCGTAAAGAATCGTTACACCTGCCTCAATCAAAAGCTGCTCGGCAAGGATGGCAAAGATCTGCGGATTGTAGCGTACCATAAAACGCGGATCGTTTTCGGTGCGTGTGCCGATCCCGTCCAGCCAGTTGGCGGGGTAGCGTGCTTCGGCACCGTATTTGATCGAAAGGCGCAAAAGCTCCTCGGCAATACCAAAGGACACCTGCTTTCCGCATCCGTCGCAAAGCGGAAGATAGATCGAGATCAGACCCGCTGTGCCAAGCCCTCCGAGCATATACTGCTTTTCTAAAAGAAGAGTCTTTTTGCCGAGTCTGGCAGACGCGAGTGCCGCCGAGATGCCCGCAAAGCCACCGCCGCAAACGATGACCTCATAGTCGGTATTGACGGGGGTGTTTCTGGTTTCCTGTAGAATCATGGGAAAGGCTCCTTTCCAAATAATCAGTGTTGTTTATTTGATTATACCATAGTGTTTTTGAAATGTCTATAGAAAATGTTATTTTTCCTGTTTGCTGAAATTGTTTTGAAAAAATTAAAATTCGACAAGAAATTCAAAAAAATGATAAAAAGTTCAAAAGGGTATTGACAAATAAATGACGAGGTGCTATAATGTAAAAAAACTTAATATTCGATGACGCTGTCGGATAAAACCGGTAGCCGAGAAAACTCTGGAGAACCCCGTTAGATCGGGTGCCGAAGGTGCAAGGCGAAAGCCGAATCTCTCAGGCAAAAGGATAGAGGTTGATAACGAGAAAGGTTATTGGGTGTTCCTTGTTTTTTGGAGTTGCTGAGTTTTCGGCAACTTTTTTTGTTTTTCAGCGCATCGGGAAAAGGAGAATTTTATGTTTTTGGATAAGCTGAATGACATTGTAACTGTTATCAACGAATATACAGCAGACTATATTCTTGTGATTCTGTTGATCGCGGTTGGTTTGTTCTTCACGATCAGAACGCGCTTTGTGCAGGTTCGCTGCTTTGGCGAGGGTATGAAGCGGATGTTTGGAGGATTTTCGCTTAAGGGCGGAAAACAAAAGGGAGGCATGAGCTCCTTCCAGGCGCTGGCTACCGCGATTGCCGCACAGGTTGGTACGGGTAACATCGTTGGTGCCTGCGGTGCAATCCTGGTCGGTGGTCCCGGTGCGATCTTCTGGATGTGGATCATCGCATTCCTTGGTATGGCTACCATTTACGCCGAGGCGGTGCTTGCACAGAAGACGCGCGTTGTTGATGCGGACGGAAACGCTGCGGGCGGTCCCGTGTATTACATCAGAACACTGTTCAAGGGTACCTTTGGAAAAATTCTGGCGGGCTTCTTTGCGGTTGCCGCAACTCTGGCACTCGGCTTCATGGGTGTTATGGTGCAATCCAACTCGATCACGGGTGCTATTGCAGGTGTAGCTGAAAAGGTTGGCGGATTGGAAAACGTAACCGGAAACACGGTTATCGGAGGCGAGTATTGGTACATCGGCGTGATCGTCGGTGCAGTGCTGGCTATTCTGGCAGCAGTTATCTTTATTGGAGGCTCCAGCCGTGTTGCATCGGTTACCGAGAAGATGGTTCCGATGATGGCGATCCTTTACATCGTTCTCTGCCTTGCAATCTTGATTTCCAGAATTACATACATCCCCGAGACCTTTGGTATGATCTTCAAGTATGCATTCAATCCGAATGCACTCATCGGCGGCGGCGTGGGTGTTGCCCTGAAAAAAGCGATCAGTATGGGTGCGAAGCGCGGACTCTTCTCCAATGAAGCGGGTATGGGCTCCACACCTCATGCACACGCAATGGCAAAGGTTGAGCATCCTCACGATCAAGGCGTTGTTGCAATGATCGGCGTGTTTATTGATACCTTCATCGTTCTTACCTTAACGGCTCTCACCGTTATTTCCTCTCTGTACGCAGGAAACGGCCCCTTGGCGCAGGATCCCACGGGAACAGTTGCAAGCTTGAACAACGCCAATATGTCGCAGGCAGCGTTCGGAATGCTGTTTGGTGACGGTCTTGGAAGCACTTTGGTTGCAATCTGCCTGTTCTTCTTCGCATTCTCCACCATTGTTGGATGGGGCTTGTTCGGCAAGATCAACTTCCAGCATCTGTTTGGCAAAAAGACTGTTGTGATCTATTCGATCATTTCAGTTGGCTTCGTTTTCCTTGGCGCTTGCTTGAAGAATGACCTTGTTTGGAACCTGACCGATATGTTCAACTATCTGATGGTCATCCCCAACGCGATCGCAATCGTAGGCTTGTCGGGATTGGTTGTGAAGATTGCAAAAGAAGGAACCGCTCGGAAAAAAGCCAAAAAGGCGGGAAAAGAGCCTCCCACGTTTGACTGATATCTAAAAAACAAGGGCTGATTCTCGGATCAGCCCTGATTTTTTATTGAATTTGAATGGGTTCCTTGTTGGGCGCTTTCACACACGTTCCCAAGCATTCCCCCATGCGGACATCGATTTCCTCGTCGCGCTCGGTTGCTTCAAAAAAACGGGAATCAATCGCAACGCGATCTTTTTCCAGCAGTACAACAATGGTCGAGCCGCCGTAAAGGAACATTCCTTTTTCCTCACCGCGTGAGTAGTTTGCAACACCATGATGGTTTTTGATCTTGCCCACCAGCATCGCGCCTACCTCCATTTGAATCACGTCTCCAAAGTGATCGGTGTGCAAAACAGTGTATTCACGGCAGTTGCGCTTGAAGATCGGATAAGTCTCCAGCGCGATCGGGCGCACCGTGTGAAGCTTGCCCTTGATAAATACGTTTTCCTCTTTGGAGCCGCTGTCAAGGTAGATATAGCGGTGATAGTGATTCACGCAAAGACGGAATACAAGACAGGTGCCGCCTTGATAACGCTTTGCCGGTTCCTCATTTTCCAAGAGATCGGAGATCGAATACACGCTTCCCTTAATGTCAAGTCGGGTGTCCTCGGTGATGGAGTATGCCGACAAGAGGGCATCGCAGGGTGCGATAAAGGCATCCTCGCGCGGATCGAGTGGGCGTTTTCCGTCTTTGATCTTTCGGGTGAAGCAATCGTTGAAGCAGGTAAAGGAATCAGCGTAAAAATCGTTCAGATCAATGCCGTTCTTACGAACAAAGCTCTTGATCATAGGCTTTGACAGCCGCGAATCCATAAATTTCCCCGCGATTTTGGAAACGGTACGCGAGACAAGGGGCTTGAGACAAATTCTGCCCACCACCGTGTGATAAAGAAATCGGAGAGCGAGGCTCTCCTTTTTCTTGTTCTGACTATTTTTACTCATATCTTATTTTGTTGCAAGCAATGCTAAAATCATGATTGCTGCTTCCACAGCCCCGATCGCCACCATTACAAGGATCGCGCGAAGTCCGGGCTTTTTGAGCTGGAACTTGGCAACGAACGCGATTGCTGTGAGCAGCATAACAGCGAAATAGACCAACGTAATATCTACATTGAAAAACTTATCGCAAATATACTGTACCAAAAGAACTGCGGGGAAGATCAGAGAAGCCGAGGTGACGGGCAGACCGAGATAGTATTTTCTGGTGCCGGTTTCCACCTTTTGGCGTTCCTCCTCGGTGACGTTGAAATATGCCAAGCGAATCATAGCCGTGAGCGCGTAAATTCCCATAATGGCATAGCAGAGAATCGAAAAACCAAGTCCCCAGCCGCTTTTTTCAAACTCAAAGATCTCCGAGCGGTGAACCAAAGCCGCACCGATGCAGGTGGGCAGAATACCGAACGCCACAACGTCGGAAAGTGAGTCGATCTGAATACCGAACTTGCACTCTGTTTCGGTGCGGTTTTTCTTCAGGCGTGCGACCTTTCCGTCGAAAGCGTCACAAAGACCGCTGAACAGCAGGAAGAACATACCGATGAAGGGGTGCGCCTGTCCCAAAAGGGAAATTACAATACCCGTGCTTGCCGAAACCAGCGAGCAGAAGGTTAAAAGCATTGTGTAATCGTAAAAGCCTATCATAACTGTCTCCTTTTAACTGTCGTTTTTTTCGGGGGTGGTTGTTCGTGCTTCTCGCCGTTGCTGATTGATTTCAATCACCTTATAGGAGATCAAGCGAACGATCATTGTAAGACCGCACAAAATGACGCAGGAATAGAAGGAAATTGCGCGGCTGAGCATATTGAGGTACAATGCCGAGGAATCCATACCGATCGCACTCAGCGCATCGATCAAAAGATAATCCGAAACTCCCATGCCTCCGGGGATCGGAATGATGTTGGCACCAACCACCACCATGCACTGGGACACCCAGATGTCCACCGCAGAGGAGGCGGCACCGCCTGCCGCCAAAAAGACGAACAGGGTAACGGCAATTCCGCAGGCTCTTTGCAGAATGTTGTAAAGCAGAACCTTGATCAGAACCGCAGGCTTCCCGCGAAGCTGGGAAACATTGTGCTTGTAAGAAAGAATCGCGTTGGCAAGCTTCTCCTTTTTGCGCTCGGGTTTGCGGATCAGCTTGATCTTTGCCAGAATGTTGATCAATCCGTTCCCGAGATTGTGGAGAATATGGCTTTTATACAAAATGAGAATGAAAGCGATTCCGAGACAGCTCAAGCCGACAGCACCGATCAGAATCAGCGTTTTGGAAATTGCATCAAAGCCGAAAAAGATTTTCGGATCCATCAGAATGCCAACAATGCTGATGATCAAGATCGCAAAGGTGTACATCACAAGATTTGCGATCAAAGCAACGGTAACCGCTGCGCCGGGGATCTTATCTTTCATCATGAAATAGGCACTTGCGGGTTGTCCGCCCGTTGCCGAGGGAGTGATTGCCGAAAAGTAGATATCTCCCGATGCATAGATCAGTCCGTGACCGATGCTTTTTTTGTAGCCGAAGGACCTAACAATAGTAAGCAGTGCTTTGCCTTCAAAGAAAATATATCCCAGCATGGAAGCAAATGCCGCAACCAGCCACCGGAGATTCATCGATTTTAAGAAAGAGAGAAAGGTTGAAAAAGAAAACCCGTCTTGCGAAACGATGGTCCAGATCGTGAGTCCCGCGATCGCTACGAAAACAACCGTCCAAAGCAACTTTGTTTTCAGCTTCTTTTCATGCTTATGATGCGGATGTGCCGCGGAATTTGCATTGTTTTTTTTCTCGGGATTAGGATTTTGATTCAATTCGATCACCTCCTTCGTTGAGCGTTTATCGGCAGTATGCCGCTTTTGGGAAAGCATACTTTTAATCATACAAAATCATTGTACCATATATTTGTTAAAATGTCAACAATAAAGAAACAAAATTATAAATCTTCCAAGGAATGAAAAAGTGAAAGCGATTCGGTGAGACCTTTGCAAAATCATTCTGATTTGTCGCTAATTTGCTTTTTGGCTTTATATTTTGGAATGATATCAAGGCGCAGGATTGCAATGGCAATCGAGATGAAAATTACCACATGCATTACAAAGGATCCGTAGCCGCCGATACAAATATCGTATGCCATCCACGTTACGGGATTGAGCGCGTTCCACAAGCGGGCAACCGAGGGACGGGTGCGTGTTACGCTGATTGCAAAGAACAGTGCCGCCAGAGCCGCCAGAATGTCCACGGGGGACTGATAATAGATCACCGAGCAGGCAATGTATGCCAGCACGAACAACCCGATCACGGGAAGATGAGGCTTGATGTCTTTTTTGTTATAAACAAACATTACTACGCACTGAATGATCGCAATCACGCAGATTGAGGCACCCGAGTAGCCGCCCAAAAGGAAAAAGGAGATTGCACCGATGAGATTGACGGTGATGTGTCCCACCAAAATCGTTTTCATGCTTTTGAGCTGCATGACAAGAACCGCAATAACGGCGTTGCAAATGCTGATGATATGAGAGATATCGGAAAGCTCCATGATCGTTCCTCCTTTTGGTAGCGGATAAAATCGCGCAATGCCGTTATTATAGCATATTCGATCGATTTCGTCAATCTTTTTTTGCTATTTCATTTATAAAGTGAACTTTTTGAATGAAAAAAATGTTTTTTGGCAAGAGGCATTGCAAAATACGGGAAACTGTGGTAGAATATACAAAAGACTAATTAAATTCAAACCGGTTAGGAGAAGTTTATGAGTTCAAGAAGTTCATTTACAGGAAAGATCGGCTTCGTGCTGGCGGCTGCCGGCTCGGCGGTTGGACTGGGTAACATTTGGCGGTTTCCGTATCTTGCGGCAAATTACGGCGGCGGAATCTTTTTGCTGGTGTACATCATTTTGTCGGTCACCTTTGGCTTTTCTTTGATGGTTGCGGAAATTGCGATCGGAAGAAAAACGGGAAAGAGTGCGATCGAGGCGTTCGGTGCGTTGAACAAGAAATATACCTTCTTGGGATATCTTGCGGCACTCGTTCCGATCCTGATCCTGCCGTACTATTCGGTCATCGGCGGCTGGGTTATGAAATATTGCTTTGGCTATGCTACGGGCGATGCACACGCGATGGCAAACCCTGTAGGGGTTGATGCCAACGGCAATGCGATCAGCTATTTTTCCGATTTTATTTCAGGGACGGGTGAGCCGATCTTCTGGTTTGCACTGTTTATCGGTATCACTGCCTTGATCGTTTTGTTTGGCGTGGAAAAGGGAATCGAGAAGGTCAGCAAGGTGATGATGCCCGTGCTGATCGTGTTGACTCTTTTTATTGCGATCTATTCGCTGTGCGTAACCGAAAACGCATGGGACGGTGTGATTTATTACCTCAAGCCCGATTTCTCCAAGTTCTCGCTGATGACTGTGGTTGCCGCGATGGGACAGCTTTTTTATTCCATGTCCTTGGCAATGGGAATCATGATCACCTTTGGATCCTATATGAAAAAGGATATCAGCATTGAAGCCTCCGCAAAGCAGATCGAGCTGTTTGATACCGGTGTTGCTTTTCTTGCAGGATTGATGATCGTTCCTGCGGCGTTTGTCAGCGGAAATATGGAATCCAAGGGCCCCGGCCTGATGTTTGAAACGCTTCCCGGGATCTTTGACACCATGTTTGGCGGAACCTTGATCGGTGTTCTGTTCTTCTTCATGGTGCTTCTGGCGGCCCTTACCTCGTCCATTTCGCTGATGGAAACCGTTGTGTCGATCTTTATGGACAAGTTCAAATGGGGCAGAACAAGCAGTTGTCTGGTGGTACTGGCGGTCTCGGTGTTGTTGGGGGTTCCCTCGGCACTTGGATACAGTGCGTGGAGCGATGTGACGATTCTGGGTAAGCAGCTCCTTGATTTCTTTGATTTTGCAAGCAACAATCTCTTGATGCCCATCGTGGCGTTTATCACCTGTATCTTCGTAACCTTCTGTATCAAGCGCAAGGCGGTGATCGAGGAGGTCGAGCTTTCGGGCAAATTCAAGTGGAAAAAGCTGTTCTCGGTGGTGATCTGCTACATTGCACCGATCTGTATTCTGACTATTCTGGTGTCGTCCGTGCTGGATGCGTTTGGTATTCTTACAATTTAAAGTCTGTTAAAATACAATAAAAATAAATAAGGTGGGTTTAATTGTCATGTGTGATAACAATAAGTTTTATATTTGCGAGCATTGCGGAAATATCATTGGTTTGATCCACGATTCGGGAGTTCCGATGATGTGTTGCGGTCAGAAAATGACCAAGCTGGAGCCCGGCGTGGTGGAAGCAAGCCATGAAAAGCATATTCCCGAGGTTACGGTAGAAGGGAACAGTGTGCGCGTTGTGGTAGGCTCGGTGGAGCATCCCATGACCGAGGAACACAGCATTCTTTGGGTGTATTTGCAAACCGACCGCGGTGGTTATCGCAAGTGCCTTGAGGTTGGAAAGGCTCCTGCCGTTGCGTTTACGCTGGTGAATGAGAGACCGATTGCTGTATATGCGTACTGCAATCTGCATGGACTTTGGAAAGCGGAAATTGAGGAGAAAAAGGTTTGTCCCTTAGCGCCCTTGAACACCAAATCCAAAGAAGATTATATGGTTTGCCTTTGCAACAACGTCAGCTATTTTGATATTTTGGATGCCATTCACAACCACGGTAAGATTGACGAGCTGTTGGATGCATTTGAGAATGTGAAGAACACCACGCACTGCACCACGGGTTGCGGCGGTTGCTACGACAAGGTGATCCGCGTGATCTCCGACGTTATGATGAACGGCGAAGGCTGATTGATTGAAAAAACCGAGCGGAGCGCTTTTCCAAAAGCGCTCCGCTCGGTTTTTGTATATGTATGATTTAAAAGAAATTGATCGGTAAGAATGCGGCGGCAACCGCCAGCACAACGGCGGGTAAGAGATTTGCCACGCGGATCTTTTTACCCCAAACAAGATTGACGCCCACGCAGAAGATCAGCACGTTCCCAACCACCGAAAGGTTGAGCAGTGCGGATTCGGTCATAATGGGCAGCAAGAGACGGGCAAGCAGGGTAACGCTTCCTTGTAACAGAAAGACGGGGATCGCAGAAAAAACGGTTCCTTTTCCCATCGATGCCGCCATGACCAGAATGATGATGAAGTCGAGGATCGCTTTGGTCAACAGGATGGTATAGTCTCCGTAGATTCCGTCGTTGATCGACCCGACGATCGCCATAGCACCGATGCACACGGTAAAGGACGCGTTGAGAAATCCATCAATAAAGGAATTGTCCTTGGCGTTGCCTGTTTTTCGTTTGAGAAATGCACCGAAGCGCTCGAATGCTCCTTCAATGTTGATCAGCTCTCCGATCAAGGCTCCCACTGCAAGACAGCCAATGATCAACAGGTCACCGCCTGCAGAGATTTTTCCGTCGGCACCAACAGAAAGCATCCCCTTCAAAGCACCCGCTGTTCCGATGAACAAAACAGCAATGCCGCAGGTCTTGCAAAGCGTGTCGCGGTGCTGTTCCTTGAACAGCTTTCCAAAAAGCATTCCGATAATACCGCCCAGCACGATCGCCGCGGTGTTGATAAGGGTTCCGATTCCGTACATAATTTATCCTTAGTGGTTGTTATTGATTGTGATAAGCCTTTGCAAACGGGGCGATATCAACCTTTCCGTGCAGCTCCTCGTAGTCTTTCCCGAGAAAGCAGGCAAAGCAACCGATATCCTCAAAGCCCAGCGCGCGATAGTAGGCAAAGTCGGCTTTCATCACAGGCTCGTCTACTTCAAAAGCAACAGGAGGCTTTTTCCATTTGGAAAAGAGCGAATTGTCATACCAGTAGTCCAAAACCTTCGCGGTGTCGGTGCCAAACAGGGCAAGCAGCCGTTCCAAGGGCTTGCTTTCCGCACTCTCGCACATCGGCTTGTGAAAATCGCGGTTGATCGGAGCGTATTCCAAAAAGATGCCGTCCTCGGGCTTGAGTGCTTTCGGTGCATCGATGCAGGATTGATATGCCAGATAGGGAACAGATGCGTTTGGATTATCCCGACGCAGTCTTTTGACGATGCGGTTGAGGATTTTGAGCTGATAATCCGAATGTGAAAGCTTGGTGCAATCGGGACAGTGGCATTTTGCGTTGCTTGCATCGTCCAACCACAAACAGTAGCGATCGGTACTGCGATAGAGCTTTTTTACAAATGCGGCGGCTTGCTCGGCAACGTAATCGAGTGCTTCCTCGTTGCAGGCACAGAAATTGAGATCCGATACTCGCGTGCCGTTCTCGTCCATGCGGAACCAATCGGGATGCTCATCGAATTTTTCGGCGGGCAACAGATAGCGCGCAGCGTGGATCTCATATTCGATGCAAAGTCCTTTTTCGTGGGCATAGTCAAGAAGTCCCCGAAACTCGGGTGTTTCAATGCGATTCAAAAGATCGGCAACATACCGATATGCCTTGTGTCCGCCGGCGGGGTGGATCCCCAATGTGGGAATTCGATGATCGACCAATCGGTCGATCCACTCGCGCGACAATTCTTCGGGGTGGATCAGAAGAGATGCGTTTTTCATAGATATCTCCGATTTTCTGTATTCCACCACATTTTACCACAAGTTTTTTCCAAAGTCAATGATTTTATGCAGAAAAGAACAGCAGTTCTTTTTTTGATCGGTATCGGATAAAAAACTTGCAAAAAAAGGCGAATCGTGCTATAATAGGGTGATCGGGTATCCATTACTTTGCAAAAGAGGAAAACAGCACTATGAAACAGGCAGTTATGTACGGCGCGGGAAATATCGGGCGCGGCTTTATCGGACAGCTTTTTTATATGTCGGGCTATGAGATCTCGTTCGTTGACGTGAATCAGAGCTTGATCGATCGGCTGAACGGCGACGGGCAATATCCCATTTACATCACAGAGGGCGAATCCTATCGGGAATATCTCGTAACGGGTGTGCGCGGTGTGAATGGCTTTGATACCGAGGCGATCGCGCAGGCAATCGAAAAAGCCGACGTGATGGCAACTGCCGTGGGTGTTAACGTGCTTGGCAAAATCGCCGCTCCCATTGCACGCGGAATTGCACGCAGAATGGAGATGGGCGTAGAGCAACCCTTGAACATAATCGTTTGCGAGAATATGATCGGCGCCGATGCCTACTTGGCGGGGGAGATCAAGAAATACCTGAGGGACGCCGAGCAAGACTATTTTGATGCGCACGTTGCAACGGTGGAGCCGTCGATCGGACGCATGGTTCCCGCAACTCCCGAGCATTTGAAGGAGAAGCATCCGCTTGCCGTATGCGTGGAGCCTTATTGTGAGCTTCCCGTTGACCGTGATGCGTTTGTGGGAGAGATCCCGCCGATTGTCAATCTGCAGCCCTTTTCTCCCTTCGATTTTCATATTCGCCGTAAGCTGTTTATGCACAACATGAGTCACGCACTCACGGCATATTTCGGCGCGCTCCAAGGCTACACTTATATATGGGAGGTAGCAGAGGATCGAGCGATTCAAGGCTTGGTGCGCAAGGCTCTCGCGGAAGCCTCACAAGCCCTGTCTTGCGAGTACGGTGTGCCGATCGAGGAGCTTCTCTCATTTGGGGAGCAGTTGATCGAGCGTTTCCAAAACCGACTGCTGGGCGATACGATCGAGCGCGTGGGACGCGATACCAAGCGCAAGCTGGCATCAAACGACCGCTTCGTTGCCACGGCACAGCTCTGTCAAAAGCATGGAATTGTTCCCGTTCATGTTTTGGCAGGACTTGCGGCGGGCTTGCATTTCGCTCCAGACGGCGACAGTGCCTCGCACGAGGTTGTGACTGACCTCGCACAAAACGGGTTGGTACATACCTTGGAACATTATTGCGGGATTGATTGCGATTCGTCCTTCATTCCCGTGATCGAATCGGTCTATCACCAAATCCAAAACGGGAAAACGGCGCAGGAGATCGCAAAGGCACTTTCATAAAATCATAAATCAAAGAAAGAGCGGCTTGCAGTGATTGCAAGCCGCTCTTTTGTCGTTTATTTCAGTGCGTTCAACATTGAAATGATCAAGCTGTTCCAGCTCAAAAAGCTTTGGTTCATAATGGGTTCGCCCGTTTCGGGGTTGTAGCATTCGTCGGTTTTTCCGTTTTTGAGGATGTCCAGCGCAAAGTTTTCCACCATCTGCGAGCAAAGACGCTCGGCGTGCTCGCGGTGTCCCATGCGCAACAGACCAAAAAAGGCAATGTAGTTGTAGATCAGCCAAATGGGGCCGTTGCTGTTGGAGGGATCCTGCGTTGCCGCCAACGTGTACATCTTTTCATCGGTGGGAAGCGAGCGCAGACCGTGGGGAGAATTGAACTTGGGATCCAACAAATGACGTTCTATCATGATCTTGGTCTGCTCGTCGGTGGCGATGCCGACATACATCGGGACAAAGCACATCGCAAAGCGTATACGCATGGGAAGGCTCTTCCAAAAGATATCCAATCCCTTGTGCCAGCCGGGGGTACGCTTGTTGGTGATATCAACGAATACCGAGTAGTAAATTCCGTCGCGCTGATCAAAGCATTCTTCCTGTACCGTCTTTTTCAAGCGCTCGGCTTCTGCTTCGTATTCTGCAGAGCGCGCATCGTTTCGAGCCTTCAACAGCTCGGCAAGTGCGCAAAGCTCGGCATACATGAAGGAGTTCAGATATACGTCACCCGTAACCGAATAGGGGAATCCGTAAACCGAGGGGTTGTTGTCCACGCCGATCATGTAGTCGCTTTTGAAAATATACAGACCGCTGCGTTCGTGGAACTGGTTTTTGCGATAATATTCCACATGCTTGACCAGCTTTTCGATATCGAACCACGAATAGTCGTTCGTATATTTACTCGCCTGCAGCGCCGATTGACACAAAAAAGGCTTGTGCTGGTTTTCGTTGTTGATCTCGCGGTGATTTTTTGCCCATTCGCCCTTTTCCAACTGTCTGGAGTTGACCATGATCGGAATGAATCCGTCCTCAAGCTGTGTGTCCAAAAAGATCTGTACACAGCCCTTTGCCGCTTCTCCGACCGCGCGTGAGCGCGTCTTGTAATCAAAGGTGGGATCATCCTTGAAGTATTCGCAGATATCAATCAGCGCGCGTACCGAGAAATAGCTGTCCCAGTCCCAAAGCTGTCCGCGATACTGCGGTCCCGGATCCACGAACGGATGGTTCATCGGCCCCATCGAGGGCGCGATCATGTCGAAAGAGGAATCCTTGAAATAGTTTTCAACGATCGTTTGATAGTGTTTGTTCATAGTGAGTGTCCTTTGGTTTCTAAATGAATTTAAAAGATGATCAGTCAAACGTTCCTTGCTCGTGAAGTGTTAGGGTAGACATTTCAACGGGGAGGAAGAAGCACAGTCCGTGTGCCGCAGTGCCAACGCCTGCCTTTTCCTTCACCTGCTCCATGATTTTCACAGCCACGTCCTTTTCCACCACGCTCAGCACGATCTCCTTTTCGGTGTCGATCGTGATGCCGAGAATGGTCTTGGGCTTGGCAACCGAGCCTCTTGCATTGATGATGGTGGCACCCGTTGAGCCAAGTGAGCGCGCAATTGCAACCACCTCTGCGGAAAAGCCCGCGTTTACAATGATATATAAAGCCTTTAATTCTTTCATGGGAAAACTCCTTTCTTAAAAAGCCAATCCCTCTACGGGAACGGTGAATGCGATTCCCGTGTTGGGCTTACTGAATTTATACTCGTTGTAGAGAATGTTGATCAATTCTTTTGCGTTTTCGCTTTTTACAAGACAGGTGATCAGCACCTTTCCTTGCTCTGCTTCAAAGCCGAAGGCAGCGGCAATGGCGCGCGGACTCATCGAGCCGTGTCCGTAAACCGTTTCCATAACGCGCGCATCATGCTCGTGCAAGAGCGACAGGAATTTATTCTTCTTTTTTTGTTCGGCAATGATCACGAAATATTGCAATCCCGAGCTTTTGGTATCACTCATTTGTGCCTTCCTCGCTTTCTTTGGTAGTTTGCTCTTGGGAGGACTCTATCACAAAGCCTTCCAAGTCATCAAAGGATTCTTCTGCGGTTTCCCGTTCAGCGCGCTTCAAGCGAATGTTGTAGATGATTCCGAGTGCCTGAATGGCGATCAGCGGTGTAACCGAGATAAAGGAAATGATTCCGAAGCCGTTGGTCAGAATCGACATCTGTCCGCCGCTCTTTTCGGCAACAGCCTTGGAAATACTGAGGGTGAGGGGAGTCAGAAACGCCGATGTGAGCGCGCCTCCCGTAACTCCGCCCGAGTCAAAGGCAAGCCCTACGAAGAGCTTGGGTGTAAAGATCATCATGATCAGCGAGATCGCATAAAGCGGAACGAGAAAATAGAGAATATTGATCTCGGTCAGAATTTTGAGAATAGACAGGAGCGATGCCACGCCAATACCAATCGCCAGCGTCACGCGGATCGTCATTTTGCGGATATGACCGTTGGTAAGATCCTCGATCTGCACACCAAGCACCGTGACCGCAGGCTCGGATACGGTGATTGCGGCACCAAGCACAAAGCCCACCGCCAAAAGTAACCACTTGAAGGATTCGGGGCGCGAGTCCTCAAAGAACATCTGCCCGATGTACTGTCCGATAAAGCCAAAGCCGAAGTCGATTCCCGAAAGAAAGACCAAGAGGCCGAGATAAACGGGAATAACACCAAACATCAGCTTTATAAAGGTTCGTCTGGGCAGCTTCAGGAAGAACAAGAGAAAGGGAACCGAGATCAGTACGATGGGAAGCACCGCCAAAGCCACGTCGAACAGGTTGCCGAAAACAATGTCCCCAAGACCCTTTGCGGCTTGCTCGCCGTAGACGCTCTCGGGAGGAAGGACTCCGCCGTTCAGTTCTTTTGCAATGATCCCGTAGGCAAGCACTGCAATGATGGGCCCAACCGAGGCAATTCCGATGATACCCAGCGAATCATCATTGGTCTTGCTTTTGGAGAATGTAGCGGAAATACCGAGTCCGAGTGCTAAGATAAAGGGAACCGACACGTCACCCGTGGTGGCACCGCTGCCGTCAAAGGCGAGCGCGATAAATTCCTTGGGAGCAAAGATCACAAGAAGGAATACGAGCGCATACAGAATCGCAAAGATCCATTTGATGCTGATATTCTTCACGATACGAACCAGCGCAATGGCAACGCCGATGCCGATTCCCGTACCCGTGATCCAGATAAACAGGGTGCTGTTGACCAGCGGCATGATCTCGTTGATCTGCTTTGCAAGAACCGAAAGCGCAGGCTCTGCAACCGTGGCAAGCAGTCCGAACACAAAGCCGAATCCAAGCACGAAGATCAGCTTGTTATATTTGGCAAACGAGCCGCCCACCATTCGTCCGATGGGCAGGATGCTGGTTTCCAGACCGACTAAGAACAACGACTGCCCGAATACCACGCAAACGTAGCCGACGATGATTTTGATGTAATCGGTAAGCGAGTTCAAGGGGGCTATGAAAAGGCAGATTACGATGATCACGGCAAGAGGGAGCGATGCGAAAAAGGTCTCCTTCGCCGTTTGAAGCAATTTTGATTTCATGCAGTCTCCTTTCTTTATAAATCTGTTGTTTGATCGGATTTTTGTTTTTTGGTTCTGTTTTTCAGAATGCCGATGATGGCAGAGGTCAGCGTTGCAACCTCGTAGATAATGCCGCCCGTGGAGAAAACACAGGCGTTATAGATCAGGCAAAGAGGGCTCTTGATCAAAACAAGCTTTCGGATGGTTTGCGGGTTTGAAAGCGAAAGGTTAACGGCATTTATCGCAAGCCCCAGTAAAAGGAAGATCGAATACCAGCCGTCCCACGTCAGCAGGCTCGTAATGAATATCAGCACGGTAAAAAGGATGGGGATAAACAGGCTCTTGCTCTCACGCTTATTTCTGATGTAATAGCACATCCCCATAACGGTTGCCAGCAAATTTAACGCCGCCGCAGTTGGCGCACCGATCAGAAGATAGTGCGCGGAGAACAAAAGCCCTGTTAAGATCTGAAAAAACAGGATGCCCCCGGTCGTTTTCATTTGAAAAGATGTAAAGCCCGTTGCAACGGCAACAAAGCTCAAAATCTGTCCGATTATCATCCCTGTTTCGCCAAACATATTTGCCTCCCGGTGTGTATTAAGAATATTATATCATTTCCTTCGTAAAAGTCAACAATTTTAATACAAAATTGTTGCTTTATTCAAATATTGTGGTATAATGAATGGTGTTTTACAGGATCGAAAAAACGTGTGAGGTGCTGATATGTTTCAAAGAAAGAAGATTATCATTGATATGGATATCGGTGACGATATCGACGATGCGATCGCGCTTTACGCCGCTATGCGGCAGGGCTTTGATATCGTTGGCATTACAACGGTTTTTCGCAATACAGGGGATCGCGCCTGTCAGGCAAAAAAGCTGCTGACGGAGTACGGACACGGCTACGAAACGGTTCCCGTGTATGCGGGCTATGGCACTCCGCTGGGAACCGAAGAGCAGGATTGGCCGCATATTCCGCATTATACGCCCGATCTTGAACAGGATCTCTATGAGCCCAACGGAACCGATCCCGAGGATGCGGTGAATTTTATCATCGATTCCTGCTATCGGTACGGGAAGGATCTTACGGTGATCGCCATCGGGCCGTTTACCAATATGGCAAAGGTGATCGAAAAGGACGCAAACGCGCTGAATTCGATTGCCAAGGTTGTGATCATGGGCGGTGCATTCTATAAACAGTATGCCGACTGGAATGTGATATGCGACGTGACCGCGGCGGATATCATGTTCCGCACCCTCAATAATCTGGAGTGCATCGGTGCCGATGTTACACATCTGACGATTGCGGAGGATCGGCTGTACGATAATCTGTTGCACTATCGGGGAAACGAAAAGGGACATCGGTATCTTGCAGAGCTTTGCCGTTTGTGGAGAGCGAACCTGCCGAGCGCAGAGCTTGTTCTTCATGATCCCTTGGTGATCTATTCTCTGGCACACAAGGGGCTTTGCACCATGAACGAAGCCTCGGTGATCGTGCTGACCGAAGGATATGCGCGCGGCTTGACCTTTAACGTTGACGCCTATCGGAAAAGGGAATACAATCCCGAGCCTTACGCCGAGTTTGACGATACGCATAAAGTTTTGGTGGCATCCGCGGTTGACCTTGCCGCTTTTAATGACAGGATTTTCAGCGATTTTAATATTTAAAGTTTACAGTATTCACCCCAAAAAGCAGGATTTTAACTCTTTTGAGCTAAGATTCTGCTTTTTTTATAAATTTGTATTCTTGAAACTGTTAAAAGTGCAGAAATTTAAAATAATTATCAGATCCCTCTTGACAATCATATGACCGTGTGATATAATCAAAGTACAATGATAGAGTAGGAGGTGATGAAATGTCGGGAACTTATCCGGGAATGACGGTTGAAGTGCTAAAACTCCAAAAGGGAGCATCAAGGATCCTGTTTGACGGGATTTTCGCTGCAGGCGGAATTACGCTCTCGCAGGTCTCGGTGATGACGGGACTGGAGCCTTATATGATCCAGAACTGGGTGAAGCGCGGGTTTGTCTCCTCACCGAAAAAAAGAGTTTACTCCAGACAGCAGTTCGCGCGCATCATCATCATCAATATGCTGCGGGAAACGGTGCAGATCGACCGTATCTGCTCGCTGATCGAAACGATCGCGGATGTGATCGATGACACAAGCGATCATTTAAAGGGCGACGACGATCTTTACCATTTTTACGTGGATATGATCGCCGACGGCAGCATAAACATAAATGACGAGCGCACAGTTTCCGATGCTGCTCTTCGGGTGACCGAGGAGGTTATTGAAAAAGAGGTGAACGCCAAGCAACAGCTTGTGAAGATTCTGAAGATCATGCTGTATGCGCACACGGCGGCACGGCTGAAATCCTCGGCAAACGAAATTTTCTCAACGCTTGATTGACGGTTTAATTTGATACGAAAGGATAAATGGATATGTTTATGGAATGGTGGAATCATCTTGATGTGATATCGCAGATCTTTTTCTGCATTGCAGTTCCCGCAACGCTGGTGCTTCTGATCCAGACGGTTTCGATGTTTCTGGGGATCGGGGACGACGGTGACGGAATCGGAGACGGGGACCTGGATGATGCAGGCGATATTCCCGACGAAGCTCCCGACGGGGTGTTTGGAGAGGACAGCGTGAGTGAGACCGCAGACGTCTCGGGACTTGAGGGCTTGCGGATCTTCACATTGCGCGGAATCATTGCTTTTCTCGTGGTATTCGGCTGGGTTGGCGTGGTGATGCAGGAGGCAGGTGTTCATCTTGCCATCACACTCTCGGTGGCAACGGTCAGCGGCTTTGCCATGATGCTGGCACTGGCGTTTCTGTTCCGAGCGATCATGAAGCTGAGAAGTGACGGAAATATCGACAACCGCAATGCGATCGGCACGGCAGGGAAGGTGTATCTCACGATTCCTCCTGCAAGAAGCGGATCGGGCAAGGTTCAGGTCATGCTCCAGGGCGTGTGCGTTGAACGTAACGCTGTCACCGACGAGACCGAGGCAATTCCCACGGGGGCTGAGATCATTGTGATCGGTGTGAGCGGTCAGGTTGATCTGATTGTAAAAAGAAAATAAAAAATATATATAAAAGGAGAAGAGAAAAAATGATGATTATTCTTGTGTGTGCCATTGTTTTGGTAGCGGTGTCCTTTATTGCCTGGGTTTGCTCCAGGTATAAAAAGTGTCCCTCTGACAAGATCATGGTCGTGTACGGTTCGATCGGTAAGAACAAGGACGGCACGAACCGCAGTGCAAAGTGTATCCACGGCGGTGCGGAATTCGTAATTCCCGTGTTTCAGTCCTATTCCTATCTCGATCTGACACCCATCTCGATTCAGGTTGACCTGAAAAACGCGCTTTCCAGACAAAATATCCGTATTGACGTTCCCTCGAGATTTACCGTAGGTATTTCTACCGAGCAGGGCGTTATGCAGAATGCCGCAGAGCGACTTCTGGGGCTTCAGCTCTCCGAGATCCAGGAGCTTTCCAAGGATATTATCTTCGGTCAGCTTCGTTTGATCATCGCAACGATGGACATCGAAGAGATCAACACCGACCGCGATAAGTTCTTAGCGGCAGTTAGCTCCAACGTGGAGACCGAGCTGAAAAAGATCGGTCTGCGTCTGATCAACGTAAACGTGACCGATATCAGCGATGAATCGGGCTACATCGCAGCACTTGGTAAAGAAGCCGCTGCAAAGGCGATCAACGATGCAAAGAAGAGCGTTGCCGAGCAGGACAGAGAAGGTTCTATCGGTGAAGCAAACGCCAAAATGGAGCAGAGAATCAAGGTTTCCGAGGCAGAGTCGATTGCAATTCAGGGTGAAAACGAAGCCAAGATGAAGATCGCTATGTCGGAGGCTGCTCTGAAGGAAAAAGAGGCAGAGGCTCTCAAAATTGCTACCACGGCAGAAAAGATCCAGGCGGCAAAGGCCCTCGAGGAGTCTTATGCGGCTGAAGAAGCGGCAGAGCAGGCAAGACGCTCCAAGGAGCAGGCAACTCTGGAGGCAGATATCATCGTTCGTGCCGAGGCAAAGAAGAAGGAGCTGGAGCTTGCCGCAGAGGCTGAGGCTGAGCAGACTCGCAGACGCGCACAGGGTGAAGCTGACGCGATCTACGCCAAGATGGAAGCACAGGCTCGAGGCGTTGAAGAGATTTTGAAAAAGCAGGCGGCAGGTTTTGCAGAGATCGTAAAGAGTGCGGGCGGCGACGCAGATGCGGCACTCAAGCTGCTGATTGCCGATAAGCTGGAAGAGCTGATGAAGGTACAGGTTGATGCGATCAAGAATATCAAGATCGATAAGGTTACCGTTTGGGACGGCGGTCAGAATGCCGACGGAAAGACCTCAACCGCCAACTTCATTTCGGGTATGATGAAGTCGGTACCGCCTCTTGACGAAGTCTTCACGATGGCGGGAATGCAGCTGCCCACAATTCTTGGAACGAAGGTCGATGCACCGCAGGCGAGCGCTCCTATGGTAGCGGAGGAAGAGCCGGACGAATAAACGAAACGGGCGAATGCCAAAGCAGTCGCCCACGGAGAGGGAAGGTGATGTAATGGGTAATATTGCAACGAATATTAACAGGAATATCACTCTTTTGCGCAGACGAAGGGGAATCACGCAAAAGGAGCTTGCGGCAGTGCTGCGGGTATCCTGTCAAGCCGTATCCAAATGGGAGTCCGGCAAGTGTTGCCCCGATATCGAGCTTCTTCCCACTCTGGCACGCTATTTTGGCATTTCCATAGATCAACTGGTCGGGGAGATTGCCTGATACAAACAAGATTCCCAAATGAAGGAATCATCGAAATAATTAAAGAAAGAAGCAATGGCGCACCTGTGAATCACAGGTGCGCCAATTTTATCTGAAAGATGGAATAATATCAACACGCAAGAGGTTGCTTTTGTTCCCCGAATCCTCAAAAGCACTTTCCGCTCTTGCAATCCTCCGCCTGTCCCTTACGGAAGCAGACCTCGTTTTCACATTGACCGTTTTGAACGAAGCTCACGATATTTTGTACGGTTGTCTGCGCGATATTTGAGAGCGCGTCCTCTGTCAGAAAAGCCTGATGTGACGTCACGATCACATTGGGCATGGAGATCAGGCGCGCAAGGGTGTCATCCTCAAGGATATGACCTGAAAAATCCTCAAAGAAGAAATCGGCTTCTTCCTCATACACATCAAGGCACGCCGCGCCCACCTGTCTGGATTTGATGCCCCTGAGCAGGGCTTCGGCATCGACCAGCGCACCTCGTGAGGTGTTCAGGATAACAACGCCGCGTTTGCATTTTGCAATCGCCTTTTCATTGATCACGTGGTATGTTTCCTCGGTCAAGGGGCAATGCAGGGATATGATATCACTGCCGCTGAAAAGCTCTTCGAGGGAAACGTATTTTACCGTGTCACCGTTATCAAGTCCTTGTACAGGATATTTATCGTACGCAAGCACCTTCATTCCAAAGCCTCGGCAAATATCAATAAAAACGCGGCCGATGCGCCCTGTGCCGATCACTCCAACCGTTTTTCCGTGCAGATCAAATCCGGTCATACCCGCAAGACTGAAATTGAAGTCCCTGGTGCGGATATAAGCCTTGTGAATACGGCGGATAGAGGTCAGGAGCATTGCCATTGTATGCTCTGCCACAGCGTACGGAGAATATGCAGGTACGCGCAGCACGTGAACACGACCGAACGCGTATTTTACATCCACGTTATTGAAGCCTGCACACCGAAGTGCCACGATCCTGATCCCCATTTTATATAACCGATCGATGACGGGTGCGTTGACGGTATCATTCACGAACACGCAAACAGCATCGTATCCCGACGCCAATTCTACGGTATCCTCATTGAGCTTGGTTTCAAAGTATTTGATATCCAGCCCGAGCTCCGTGCCGTATTTGTCAAAAGCGGGTTTGTCATAAGGTTTTGCATCAAAAAAAGCAATTTTCATTGGTTTTCCTCTATGTTTTTTTATTAGTATTATAGTATTATACCATCAAGCATAAAATTTTTCAACATGGAATAAAAAAATCGGTATTTTTTATTTGTTGAATTTTGAGGCTTTAGGAACTTTGTTAAGAAATCTATAGAGATATTATTGGATAATCCATCACCAAGCGCCACTTTGTTATCGGGGCAGGGAATGGCGGAATTTACTTTTGAAAATATATTGCGATCTTGGTGTTGTTTCTTTCACAAGTTATGACATCCCCAAAAAATTAAATCTCAGTTGTTTTTTTCTTGTTATCGTCGTTGTTATAAGTATAATCCTCCGAATGGATAAGGATTCCGTCATCGTATGCGCTAAACCATACTTTTCCTCCCGGTTTTAATCCATACTGCCTACGCAAATCACCGGGGATTACCACCCTGCCCAGTTCATCGATTTGTCTGCAAATCTCAAATTTCATCGAATAATTTCCTCATTTCTTTTGTACTTTTAGTGCGGCATCCGCACTGTAAGTGTATTATAGCACATTTTAGTTGTCGAAATAACTCGAAACTTGCTGTAGAATAAAAAAAGAAGAACCTTTTTCAAGGTTCTTCCGATTTAATCAAGATATTGTATATATGTGTCTATGAGGGCTTCCAATGCGATTCGTTGTTTCGGTTTTAGCTTTTCAATTTTACGGCCTATTTCATTATCTCCGAAAAGCTGTCCGGTTGAAACAGAGTCGCGCAGAAGATAATCGGCAGATACATTCAAAGTTTCTATAAGCTTGATGAATACCTGCATACTCGGTAATTTCAGACCGCGTTCTATTTGTCCGATAAATTCAACACTGATATCCAAACGCTCCGCTAATTGCTCTTGAGTGAGTTTTTGCTTTTTGCGAACTTCTTTTATTCTATCGCCCATGGTAAATTTATGCATCTTCTCGCCTCCCGTACTAATAGTCCTATTTCCATACTATTATTATAGAGTGAAAACAAGTAAAATAGAACAAACCAAAGGTGCGGAAGTCGTACAATAGGCGGTGCATAATAAAAATAAAGTTGATATGCAGAAGTAAATCGTTGTAGACTCCCTCCCGATGCGTTGTCGCTGCGGTTGCTCTGCTCGTTCATTACTTGTTTGGTGTGGAATCGCGGAGGTCTAGGGCAATTCAAAATTCTTTTCGGAAGCAAAAGAAGAAGGCAGCCCGTTTGGACTGCCTTCTTCTTTTGTGTTTTAGCGCCGAATAGATGCCAATTATTGTTCTATATATTCTTCAATAAAATCATTCCACGCCACATCACCGCAGTAATCTGAATGATCATATTTGTGGCGCCCCTGCCCGTCGCTGCTAACCGCATAAGAGTACAGACCGCCCTCGGCAAAAATATCGTACCCCCCGTCTGAATACATAATGACAACAATGTATCCGTCATAATCATATCCACCGTCCATAGATATTGGGAAAAATACTTTTTCTTCCTCAAATTCAAGGGTACAAAGAGTGTCTAAAAAGGCAGTAAATTTTTCGGTTTGCAAAACCGCAATGGGCTCATTTTTCTCGGGGAAAGCGTGAATATCGCCCTCATAATATGCATGTTCGGGATTGTAAATTTCAATGGATTGAATGTTTGTTCTAGCTTGTGAAAGAGCCGCTTCTTTTTTGACGGTAGCACAAGAAGATAAACAGAAAAGCAGAAGTAAGCCAATAAGTAGTATGGTTGCCTTTTTCATATTTCCGAAGCCTTTCTCTTATGTATTGTTGAATTTTTTAGTAATTCTCAATCAGTTTGTTTTATTATAGCACACCTTATCATAAAAATCAATTCTTTTCAACAGAGGGAAAAAAGGATTGTGCGAACATAGACACTGTCGCCGTCGCATGTCGTTTTGTTCAGCAAGCATAGCTTGTCTCCAAAACTCGTGCTTTGGGCGACACCGCTTGTAAAAACGTGCCGCCGGCGTGTTTTTGCGGTCTGCTGCTTTTGCCCTCCCCAGTCGCATAGTCGCGCTGTGTCGCTCGATACACTCGCTTCTTGCGCTCCTTGCTTGGTGGGGTATCGCGGCGCGAAAAGGATACTCAATCCTTTTCGCTTGCTCACCCACTCCCTCCGCCGCCTTCGGCTGTCGGAGGGAGTGGAAGGGTTCAAATCACACCGTAGCAAAAAGAAAAACCAACCCAATTGGGTTGGTTTTCTTTTTGTGTTGTGCAGCCAATTTAGATGCCACAGCGAAAAAGTCAATAAAATCAAGGGTTTTTGACTGTTTGGGGCAATTTCATGTGCATCCAAAATAGATGCCATCAAACTAAATTTCCAATTAACCATATCATAAAGGCAACAACAAGAGCTAAAACACCAGTTGAGATTAAAAAAATCAGTTCCCAGTCTGCTCTTTCCCTATTCAGAAATCTTCGCTTGTAACCATATCGTGGTAAAGTATATCTTATAGCATCCCATAGAGTATCCTTGCATACTTTTTGAGGTGTGATTTTTTGCAATTTCCTTAATATTTTATTGATGCGCTTTTCGATTTTTGACAGGATTTTTTGTTCTTCGTATGTATATTTCTTGGGTTCCATACCGATATGCGCGCGCTCGACTTTATGAATATAAAACGCATAATCTCTGCAATATTCCCGACGAACAATATCTTTT
>JAFTKI010000100.1 GCA_017453335.1 Clostridia bacterium | reverse complement strand
CTTCATCCGCCTCGTTCCTCGGCACCTTCCCCGCTGGGGAAGGCTAACAATAGCCGCTTTATAGCGTGTGAATTTTGAACTGCATTTTTGAAAGAAATATTGCTTGGATGGAGAACTGATTTTATTTTGCGCACTATCCCCGACAGCCTTCTCCAGCGGAGAAGGTGGCAGCCGCTTGTCGGCTGACGGATGAGGAGGGACGGCTGTGCAGTTTGTTTGCTTTTTCATGATTAGGTAAGTTAAACATAAGAAGATATGATTTATAACTACAATAAAAAGAATATTTCAATCGCAAGAATATTGCGTCGAAATATGACAAAAGAAGAAAAGCATTTATGGTATGATTTTTTGAAAAATCTACCGATTACCGTAAATAGACAAAAAAATATTGGAAACTACATTGTTGATTTTTTTATTCCCAGACGAAGAATTGTGATTGAAATTGATGGTAGTCAACATGAAACTGCAGTTGGAATGAAAGCCGACGCTAAAAGAGATTCGGAGCTTTCACAACTGGGAATTGTTATTTTACGGTATACTAACGAAGAAGTTAATCAGCATTTTGATGCTGTTTGTGAAGATATTCTGAGACATATCAATTTATAAAAGAAAGGAGACCGTAAATGGCAGATCAATTTGACGAAAATTTTATGCGTGAGGCGGTAGATGATACGGGGCTGATCAAGCTGAGCGGCAGTATTGAGCATGTGATCTTTTCCAACGAAGAAAACGGCTTTGCCATTTGCGATCTCGGCACCGATACCGATGAGCTGATCACGATCACGGGTATTCTTCCTTACATTGGGGAGGGCGACCTTGTTACGGTTTACGGCAGATGGGTACACAATCCGAAATACGGCCGTCAGTTCAAGGTGGAGCAATCCGAAAAGCAGCTTCCTGCCGACCGTGCTTCGATCCTGCGCTATCTCAGCTCCAGGACCATCAAGGGGATCGGCCCTAAAATCGCTCAGCGCATTGTGGATGAGTTCGGCGATGAGACCTTTGACGTGATTGAAAATCATCCCGATTGGCTGGCACAGATCAACGGGATCACGCTCAAACGGGCGCGGGAGATCAGCGAGGATTTCAAAAACAAGGCGGGCATTCGCTCGGCAATGCTCTTTTTCCGTGAATATTTCGGTGCCGCTATGACGGTTCGAATTTATAAAAAATGGGGAGCCAACGCGGTCGATCTGGCAAAAAACAACCCATATCTTCTTTGCGAGGAGATCGAGGGCATCGGCTTTGAGCGTGCCGACCGTTTGGCGGTTCGCTTGGGACTGAGTACCGATTCTCCCGAACGTGTATGCAGCGGAATTCGCTATCTGCTCGGCTCCAATGCAGGGCAGAACGGACACGTTTGTCTCCCACGCGAAAAGCTGTGTGCAAGCGCCGCAAAGCTGTTGCAGGTCACGTCGGAGCAGGCAGAGGAAGCGGTTTCGATCCTTTTGAAGGAGCAGAAGATCCGCACCGTGAATTTTGACGGTACGCAGTATTTGTACGAGCGTCACTTGTACGAAAATGAAAAATACATCGCACGAAAGCTGGTGCTGTTGGATAAGGTGTGTCCCCCGATGGACACCGCCAATATCGGTGCGTTTATTCAAAAAGAAGAATGCGAGAGTGGTGTACAATACGCTCAATTGCAGCGGCAGGCAATTTTTGACGCGCTGGAAAACGGCGTGATGCTGCTCACGGGCGGCCCCGGTACGGGAAAAACCACCGTTGTGCGCGCATTGCTGCATATTTTTGACAGCATGGGCATGAAAATCGCACTTTGCGCTCCCACGGGACGCGCGGCAAAGCGCCTTTCGGAATCGACCTCCTGCGAAGCAAAAACCATCCACCGCTTGCTGGAATACGGCGGCGAGGAGGGCGGACATCTTCGGTTCCACAGAGACGAGAAAAATCTGTTGGAGGAAAATGTTATCATCGTGGATGAGGCATCCATGGTGGATAACAACCTGATGAGCGCGTTGCTGGCGGCCATCAAGCCGGGCGCTCATGTAGTGATCATCGGAGACTCGGATCAGCTCCCCTCGGTGGGCGCGGGCAATGTTCTGCGCGACCTTTTGGACAGCGGCCGCTTTGCCACGGTTCGACTGGTGGAGATCTTCCGTCAAGCTCAAAAAAGCCTCATCGTTACCAACGCGCACGCTATCAACAAAGGCGAGATGCCGCGCTTGGATGTCAAGGACAATGATTTCTTCTTTTTGCCCCGCGCGACTGACCGTGAGATCGCAGACACCGTGGCACAGCTTTATAAGATCCGCTTGCCGCGTACCTACGGTGCGCTTGCCGTGAACGGGATCCAGGTGATCTCTCCCTCCAGAAAGGGCGAGACGGGCACCGAAAATCTCAATGTCGTTCTGCAAAATGCACTCAATCCGCCGTCTGTTGAAAAACGGGAGCACCGTTTCCGCGAGATGGTCTTCCGCGAGGGAGACCGCGTGATGCAGATCCGAAACAACTACGATATGGAGTGGGAAAAAGAGGATGGAAGCACGGGCATGGGTGTGTTCAACGGCGACATCGGTGTGATCGAGCGCATCAACACGGGTGCGGAAAACATGGAAATTCTGTTTGACGATCGCCATGTGGTGTATGAATTTCAATTGCTGGAGGAACTGGAAATGGCGTATGCCGTTACGGTGCATAAAAGCCAGGGAAGCGAATACCCGATCGTCATCCTGCCCTTGGGAAATGCCCCCTCCATGCTGCTCTCGCGCAATCTTTTGTACACGGCGGTCACACGAGCGCAGGCAATGGTGATCATAGTGGGACGGGAGAGCATTGTTGGGAGCATGGTGTCCAATAATCGCCAGACGATGCGCTATACGGGGCTTGCATACTGGCTGGGAGAGCAGGATCTATGAAAGGACTTCTCAAACGGCTTTTCTTTCCGCCGCGCTGTGCCTCTTGCCGCGAGCTTGTGGATTGGTACGGGCAGGGTGTCGGTCTTTGCGATGCCTGCATGCGGGAGTGGGAAATTGAAAAGCGTGAAGCTTGCGCGATCTGCGGTGAGGCGGTTTGCAAATGCAACTGTATGCCCGAGGAAATGCAAAAGGCAAAATGCAAGGGCTTTCGAAAGCTGGCGTACTACTATCCGAACACGCACAAAAAGGTGCAGAACCGCTTGATCTACACCATCAAGGAAAACGCTGTCCGCAATTCGTTTGAGTTTTTGGCAGGGGAATTGCTTGGTGCAGTCAAGGAAATTGTGGGAGAGGATCCCACCGAGAATTTTTTGATCGCTTATCTTCCGAGAACGCGCGAGGCTAAGCGCAGATACGACGTGGACCAAGCCGAGCAGCTGGCGCGCGCCCTTTCGGCGGTGTCGGGGATTGAGATCGTGAGAGCCTTTGAACGCAACGGCGGTGTACAGCAAAAGGAGCTTACGCCTGCACAAAGAACAAAAAACGCACGGGAATCCTACCGAATACGGTCTGATGTTTCTCTGAAGGGAAAACAGATTCTTTTGGTGGACGATATCGTCACCACGGGTGCGGGAATGGCGGTTGGAGCAAAGCTCTGCCGCCGCGCAGGAGCCGCAGGTGTTTATTGCTTGGCGGCGGCGTCCGATATTGTCAATCGTGAGATCCAATAAAAGTGTGAAACGATCCAACAAAAAAATTACGCAAAGTCATTGATTTTTGAAAAAGAATCATGTATAATAAAACCGAAGAAGTATGGAAAGGGGGCATTTGACTTGTCGGAACAGCCAAAAACCAATACGCGCAACACACAGCCTGCAAAACGAACCAAAAAACGCGGCAAATCAAAGGGCTTTTTTTCGAAACTTCAGAATTTGAAGATCAGCCGTAATATCGGAATCGACCTGGGAACGGCAACCGTTCTGGTATACGTTCAAGGCAAGGGGATCGTTTTGGAGGAGCCCTCGGTGGTTGCGATTGATACGGCAACCGACCGCATTCTGAAGGTGGGAACCGAGGCACAGCAGATGCTTGGCAGAACCCCCGGAAATATTGTGGCGGTCAGACCTCTGCGCGACGGTGTTATCAGCCAGTATGAGGTCACCTTGAAGATGATCCAGTATTTTATCCGACGTGCCTGCGGAAATATGTTTTTCCAGCCGCGTGTGATGATCTGTATTCCCTCTGGAATCACCGAGGTGGAGGAGCGAGCCGTGCGTGACGCGGCACGCGAAGCGGGCGCACAAAAGGTCTATCTGATCGAGGAGCCTACCGCGGCGGCGATCGGTGCGGGACTGAACATTTATGCGCCGAACGGAAACATGGTGATCGACATCGGCGGCGGAACCACCGATATCGCGGTGCTGTCGCTTGGCGGCGTGGTGGTGTCCGAATCGATCAAGATCGCGGGAGATAAATTTGACGAAGCAATTATGAGCTATGTGCGCCGTAAATACCGTGTGCTGATCGGTGAGCGAACCGCCGAGGCACTCAAAAAGCATATCGGCGCGGTGTACGATCACCCCAATCCCAAGTATGTTGAGGTCAAGGGAAGATGTATGACGCAGGGCTTGCCCAAATTGATCACGCTCAGCTCACGCGAGATGATCGAGGCGCTTGCCGAGCCGATCAGCGCGATCCTGAATGCGATCTGTATGGTGATCGAGCGCACTCCTCCCGAGCTGTTGGGCGATATTTTGCGCAATGGAATCGTGATGACGGGCGGCGGAAGTCTTTTGTACGGATTCGACCGGCTTGTTACCCGTGCCACGGGAATTCCCACCCGTGTTGCCGATGATGCGGTATCCTGTGTGGCGATCGGTACGGGAAAATCGCTTGACCACCTGGATATGCTGCACGAGGGAACCATCAATCTTTCCAACGAGCGCAAAACACGTTTGTAATTTTCATTTCACGAGGTATTTGAAAATGGAGTATACCATCAAAGGGCGGAATCCGAGTTCGGTATTCCGCTTTTTTGAAGAGATCAGCGCAATTCCGCGCGGATCGTACAACGAAGCGGCGATTGCCGACTATCTGGTGGCATTTGCCAAGGAGCGCGGACTTTTTGTTTACCGTGACGGTTTGAACAACGTCCTGATCAAAGCCCCTGCCACAAAAGGGTGGGAGGAGCGCGCACCGATCCTGTTTCAGGGACACACCGACATGGTGTGCGAGAAAAACGGTGACGTGGAGCATGATTTTTTGAAGGATCCGATCCGACTGTGGGTAGACGGCGACCTCTTACGCGCAAAGGGAACAACGCTTGGCGCCGATAACGGAATTGCCGTTGCTATGATGCTGGCGTTGCTTGACGGCGAGGTTGCGGAGCATCCCGCATACGAATGCTTGTTTACCACCGCCGAGGAGGTAGGCTTGAACGGCGCACAGGGCTTTGATTACAGTCTTATTTCGGCGCGGAGAATGCTCAATCTCGACAGTGAGAGATTGGGAGAGGTGACCTGCGGATGCGCGGGAGGCGTGCGCTCGGAGTTAACCTTGCCGTGTGCCGTGGAGCCGTTTGCGGGAAACGCGCTGTCGGTGAAGATTTCGGGACTGATCGGAGGCCATTCGGGAGACAAGATCAATGCGGGCAGAGCAAATGCCAACAAGCTGATGGGACGTCTGCTGGCTTCGATCGATCAGACATTTGATTGGAGATTGGTCTCTCTGTCGGGCGGCTCAAAGGATAATGCCATTCCGCGCGAATGTGCGGCGGTGCTGGCAACAACCGATACGGACGCCCTTTCCGATATGCTCATGGAAACCGCGGAACAGATCGCACGCGAGCTTTCTCCCGAGGATCGCGGGTTTACGGTAACGGTGGAGGACACCATGCCCGAAGCGGTTATGCTCGGTTCTGCAGATACGGAGAAAGCCGTATGCGTATTGGCTTGTGCGGCAAACGGTGTGCTGGAAATGAGCCGTGATATCGAGGGGCTGGTGGAGTATTCGCGCAATCTCGGCGTGGTGTATACCGAAAACGAGAGCGTAACGTTCGTCTTTTCCTCGCGTTCGTCGATCGAAAGCCAATTGGATGCTTCGATCAACGAGATCGATACTCTGGCTCGCACAGTGGGCGCGAAAACGCATCACCACGGACGCTACCCGGGCTGGAGCTTTGCAAAAAAGTCGCCGTTGCGTGATGCTTATTTGGATGCTTATCGGCAGGTGACGGGGAAGCACGCCGCGGTCACTGTGATTCACGCAGGGCTGGAGTGCGGGATCATTCATTCCAAGATTCCCGATATGGACGTGATCTCGATCGGCCCCACGATGTACGATATTCACTCGCCCGACGAGGCACTTGATCTGCCAAAGACCGAGCTTTTCTGGCAGGTGCTTGTCAAGCTGATCGAATCTTCATAATGAAAAGGCAACTGCTTATGGCGGTTGCTTTTTTATCCGAATATAAAACAAAAAGTGGTTGACATCACTGTAAAAGTGTGATATAATGACTGTGTCACGCAAACTAAATAATGGAAAGTGGGGTATTTTTTATGGGATCAAAATACCTTCTTTTCGCTATACTTATACAACACGGACTTGGCAAAAATGCAGGCTCCACTAAGTGTAAGTATGGCGATAAAACAATATCCCCATTCCGATTAGTTTGTGTGACAACAATCGGAGTTTGCGTTTTTCGGTGT
This sequence comes from Clostridia bacterium, assembly GCA_017453335.1. Next base: position 1,478 of record JAFTKI010000100.1, on the reverse strand, counting down.
GCATAACTTCGGTTGTGTACACCTTTTTGTTTTTTGGAGGAAAATATGATGCCAAACGTGTCATCGAAACGCATAAAGAACTATTCGATTATTGTATTGTGCTTGACAATTATATCAATAATTATCTTGTATGCAACACCTTTTATATCTGCCCTTAAGGCGAATCAGGACTTTATCGAGGCTTCGAAAACGGGACTTGATTATTTGAGCGATATGATAGCTATGATCGGTGATGAAGATGATGAACTGATAATTAATGGGAATGACACTTACCTCGGTGATGATTTGAACATCTACGATGTTACTGTTTGGGTGATAGGTGGCTTGGTTCTTGGTTTGTTTGTAGCGGCGTTGATTCTTCTTTTAAATACGGTTCGTGCTGTACTAAAATTTGAATTTGGGACTGGGGAAACCGAACTATTGTACGAGTTTCTCAAGGCTATGTGCTTTTGCCTGCTTTGTAATTTATTGTATTTTGCTTTTTGGGTGTATATCGTTTTGTCGGGACAAGACTGGAATATAGGTGCTTTCTTTACTGGGGAGTTGCTTGTAACGACTGAAACGCATTGGCCATTTCTTGTTCAAATAGGTTTGCTTATCTGTGCGCTGATTCTATCGAGGGTATGTGAAAAAGAAATATTGGAGCAGGTATCTTCCTCAAATTTAGATACCGCTGAGATTTGTGAGGACTATAAACCAACAGTATTTGAAAATAAAGAGCTTTGTGCCTGCCATCAATGCAATTACCCGGTAACCCTTGAGCAACAGATTTGTCCGCACTGTGGAGCAAAAGTGAATTCCAAAAGGCAAGAAACCACGGTGGTTTTGGGAATGAAGTGGTATAAATTCTTGACTAAATTCGTTTTGAACGTATCTGTGGTTTTGAATTTTATAATTGCAAGCATGTATACTGTTGGATCTCCGTATGGAGAATATACATCCTCTGTTTATAGAGCCTTTCCGAGTTTGCTGAATGTAGACGCTTTTTATGGTTTTGTACAACTGCTGTTCATGCTTCCTGTTTCGGATGTAAAATATATGCTTAAAAGGCGAGAAAAAAAAGGACCGTTGTGTTTGATGGTGCTTAATATCATTATTACAACGGTCGAAATTCACTTTGCAGTTATTAAATTTTGCATCATCGGAATTAATATATTTACGGTGCTTCGCATTAATTGCGGAATTGCCATGATAATTTTGAATCGCATTTATTTCAGCAAGAGAAAAGAGTTCTTTAGTTAATTAAGATCCTTTTTATTACTTCTGATCGGTGGCGAATTGTCACCGATCTTTTTTGTATCACGAAAACCCCGCCATAGTGGCGGGGTTCAAAAGATGCTATGCCGATGGGCAGAAGAAAAAGCAAAAGTCAGCGCAGAATATTTTTGTGGGAAAGGCTCCCTTGTGTAAAGGGAGCTGTCAGCGAAGCTGACTGAGGGATTGTTTTGTGTGGATTACTGCTTTTTACAATCCCTCCG
>JAFTKI010000099.1 GCA_017453335.1 Clostridia bacterium | reverse complement strand
TATGCGCTTTTGTATTACATGATGTAATAACCAAAACTTAAATAGGAGGTCTTTCTATGAAAAAAATTCTTTTATTCCTTTTGATTTTCACACTCTGTTTAGTAGGCTGTCAGCCTGTGGAGCCGGTTGAAGGCAACGAGAACTCGAACAATAACCAAAACAATGAATCCGCCGAGAATGTTGAAGGCAACGAGAACTCGGACAACAACCAAAACAACGAAACCACCGAGAAAACTCCTGCTACCCAAATTACCAACGAGGGGCAGCCGCAAGATGAAAACGACGATTTTTTGTTCGTATTCAAAGGCAAAAGCGGATATTTTGCTCGCGGTGAAATGATGGAGCTTGAAATTGAAATCATCAACAACACGGGAGAACCGCACGGATATATAGGAGCAGGTGAGTTTACCGCACATCCCAGATTGCATTGTATCTATAACGGCGAAGAGTATGTTTTATCTAAAGAGCCCGGCAATAGTATGCCTGATGAATCTTATCGGGAGGTTGAGCCGGGTGGAAGCGAGAAAGACACGTTTTACTATAATATCCCGGCGGATGCTCCGCTCGGAGAATACACATTGACCTGTTTTTACAACGGTTTTAGAAAAGATTTTGTAGGCTATTTCACCTTAAAATGATCTTTTGATTGATATAGCAAAGTCCCCCGCCTGCCGATTTCGGCAGGCGGGGGATTCATTTTATAATCATTCGGTTATTTGATCCGAAACCGTTTTCTCAAACGGAACAGATAAAAGGTGATCAGGCGTGTCAGGAGCAGATCGTACAGAATGAAAAAGACCAAGCACAGTCCGTACAGGGCAATCGGCATCCAGGCAAGTCCCTCCATATCAAGCATGGCGGGGAAGAAGAGCCACATCACCAAAACGATACAGCCAAGGCAAATGTGAAAAACAATCAGCTTCAAGACATAGCACAGCACGCGGTTGCATCGCTCCAGCTTTTCCTTGATGATCGGATAAAAGCCGAGTGCGAACGCGTAAAAGAGGACGGGTGTTTTTTGCGGAATCAGCAGGAACCCAAGCGTTGAGGTCACGATCCAGATCAGCCACGGAAAGGCACCGCCGATTTCGATCACCGCATAAACACAAAAGAGGGATGCCAGCACCGCTACCGAGATATCCAGGACCTCAACCAACGAGCCAAGTGCCAAAAGAATCACTCCCAGTGCCGACAGCATGGCACTGACCGTTATATATTTCGTTCGTTTCCGAATACGATCGTTCATGCGTTCTCCTTTCAAAGGCGGGAATCTTTCAACAGCAGGGGATCAGGTCGCCGCCAAAGCACTCGCAAAGGCAGTCGGCGCAAAGAAGATTGGAGCAACAGGAGCAGGTATCGCACTCCGAGGAGCTTGACGTGCGATATCCGCCGCCGTACGCCGATGTGCGGGCTCTGAGTGTATCGCGTGCGTTGCGGTATTCGGCATTTTGCGGATCAAGCGCACAGGCTTGGTCAAACAGCTTTTGCGCATCCAGAAAATAACCGCGCTTGAACAACACGCATCCCATCAAAAAATGCCACTCCGCACCGCGGGTGTTTGGCGAGACCGATTGCAAAAGGCGGTCGGCTTCCGAGATCTCGTTTTGATTGATCAGCATGCGGATCTTTACATAGATCGGAGCGGTATTGCTGCCGGTATGGGGATTTCCGTTATAGGAGGATCCCGAGGTGCCCGACGACTTTCCGGCGCGCATTTTCTGGATCTCCTCGTAAGCGGCGTTGATCTCCTTCATTTTTTCGGCGGCAAGATCTGCCAGGTCGCTGTCTCTGTATTTGTCGGGATGGTACTTTCGTGCCAGCTCGCGCCACGCGCGCTTGATCTCTTCATCACTGGCATTTGGCGAGATGCCAAGTACCTCGTATGGATTTTTCATTGTATCGTTTACCTTTCCGTCGATTGATCTGTCGTTGCCTTTTTGGATTTGCATCCGCAGGCATTTTTCTGAACCGTCAGCTCTTTTCCCGTTTTGGGCAGACTTGAAAACAGAATGTTTGCAATAATCTCTTTTTGCTCGGGGTCGGGGGTGTCATCAAGCAGCAAAAAGCCCCGTTCTGCATCGCAAAGATGCGCCGTCATCGAAAGCTCTGCCGTTTCCCAATCCCGGGGAGTCGGGGTGTTGCCGAACAGACGAAGATAGGGATTGAAGCGTCCTTTTTTGCGATCCTCTTCAAAGTCGTCCGCCGCGTCGGCAAGATAGATCCAGCGTCCCACCGAGCGACCGATCGTTTGCGCAATGCGTTGCTCCGCGCCTTCGAATCCGTAGGAGACAACAGCGGCAAGCAGATCGCCGAATACCTCGGCGTACCGATCGGCACCGAAGTGATCGGCAGAGTGCTGTTCCATCTCACTAAGACGCGCAAGATGCTCTGACATGATCTTGTTGAGCGCGGGATGACGTTTCTTTGCGCGGCGGTAGGCACCGTGCAAAAAGGGACGCAACAGGCGGGCGCGTAGCTTTTTTACACCTTTTTCATCGTGCAGATCGTCCAAAAGCTTATGGTAGACCAAAAGAGCCGACGCATCCGCACAGTAGTCAAGCGTTTCGCATTTTTGCGCGGTCATTCGCGCGCGCAGGGGGTGAAGCAAGCAACGCTGTTTTTTGAAGGTGACCGTTTCTTTTCGGAGTGCAAGACGTACCGCCGCTAAGAAAACAAAGTCGTAGCTGAGCGTCATGCGTGAACAGTTGCCCGTGCATTTGCCCATGCGGTGGCAAAGCCCGCAGTAAAGTCCGCGATAATATTGATGCTCACGCACGCGCAGTTCGGGTGTGTTCGTTTTGACGTAGCCCAGCATGGAACGGCTCCTCTCCAAAGATTTCTTCTATTATCATAACCGATTTTTATATAAATTACAAGACCTAATTGTAAATTTTTGGATTTGCGGCAAGGATAGGATCTATATGCCTTCCATCCCTTTGAAAAAACGCACCGTTTTGCAAATTCGTGTCGAAAACCGCAAAAAACAAAAGCAAAAACGTCAATTCTACTCACAGTAGAGCTGCATTCTACGCGCGTGAGAGGGATACTTCCGAAAGGATAGAGAGAGCTTACCGATCAGTAGGTTGTAATTCGGTAACAATGTGGGTATACTGGAAACAAATCCCACCGCGGGGACATGGATCTGCCGCGAAAAGCAAAGGAGTATTCTTATGAACCGCAAACCCACAATTCCGATCTTTTTTTCCACCGACGATAACTATCTGCCTTTTTTGGCAGTATCGATCCGATCGTTGCTTGAAAACGCATCGCCCGAATATTATTACAGCATTCACATTCTCAACAGCGGCTTGACGCCCGCGCGTGTTGCACCGATTCTTGACATGAAGCAGGAAAACGCCGATATCCGATTGGTTGATGTCAGCCACGCGCTCCGCCCGATCGCCGAGCGGCTGAATCTGCGCGATTATTATACGGTGTCGATCTATTTCCGACTGTTTATCGCATCCATGTTTCCGCAATATCATAAGGCGATCTATCTGGATGCCGACATTGCGGTAAACGGTGATATTTCCGGGCTTTATCGGATCCCGCTCTCCTCAAACCTTGTCGGTGCCGTTTCGGATGATATCATCGCAAGCTGTCACGATTTTCGGATGTATGCAGAGGAAGCATTGGGGGTCCCGTACCGCCGTTATTTCAATTCGGGTGTGCTTCTGATGGATCTGGATGCCTTCCGTATGGAGCATATCGAGGAAAAATTCGTCTATCTGCTGGAAACCTATCACTTTGATACGGTTTGCCCCGATCAGGATTATCTCAATGTTCTGTGCCGCGACCGCGTCCTGTATCTTGATAAGGGATGGAACAAGATGTCCATTGATACCGACTACAACGGCGTTCCGAATTTGATCCACTACAATATGTTCTACAAGCCGTGGCTTTACAAAAAGATCGCTTACGGTGAGTATTTCTGGAAATATGCCGCTATGACACCGTTTGAAGAGGAGCTACGCGCAATGCAGACGGGCTTTGGTTGGCGCGGAAAGCTGGCTCATAAGAAGGCGCATTGGAATTTGCACAAGAATACCAAGCGGATCCGCAGACAGGACTCCAGCTTCCGCCGTGTGACCGAACAAACACCGATTGAAAAAATGCCGTGGAGACAGGAGGGGGAGCATCATGCCTGAGAAAAAAGAGATCAAGCAGTCTGCCGAGCGATTGGAGATCCTTGAAAAAATCGCAAAGCTGGAAAAAGAGGGCGGGGAAAGATTTTATATCGACGTGGAACACGATCCATCGGGACACGAGCTGACACCCGAGGAGGTGGACTATCTGCGCAAAAAGCCGAGCAGCAAGATCAAAACCTTTTTTGCACGCGGCTTGGCGGCAGTTTTGCGTCCGACGGTACGGAAGGATTTGCAGATCACGGTGGTTGGAGAAGAAAATCTCGCCAACATCAAGGGCGGCGCCCTGATCACAAGCAACCATTTCAGCATTTTTGAAAACATCGCGGTCTGGGAGGTTGCCGACCGTGTTCCCGGAAAGCACCGCTTTTACCGCGTGATCAAGGGATTGAATTACTTTCAGCCCGGTTGGATCGGCTTTCTGATGAAAAACTGTGACACCCTGCCGCTTAGTAAAAATCTGAAAACCATGCGCCTGTTCGGGGATTCGCTGGAAGCCCTTTTGAAGAAGGATTCGCTGGTGCTGGTCTATCCCGAGCAAGCCATGTGGTGGAACTATCGCAAGCCAAGACCGCCCAAGGCAGGGGCATACTTCTACGCGGCAAAATTCAATGTGCCGATCATTCCGTGCTTTGTGACGATGGAGGATACCGACCGACTCGACAGCAATGGTTTCCCAAAGCAGAAATATACCATTCACGTCATGCCGCCGCTCTATCCCGATCCCGAGAAGAAGGCGCGCGAGAACGAGCATTTTATGATGCAGGAGAATTATCGTCTGTGCTGTGAGTTATACGAAAAGGTCTATGGGAAAAAGGTGGAATACTGACCTAACAGCTCCCCGAAGGAATCAGAATCGAGGGGAAAAATTGTAAAAGAACGGCAAAAACAGCGGCACACAGAAGGGCTTGCACGAGCTTTGCAAGAAAATACCGCCGAAAGGAAAGATCAAGCCCGTCGCAAACAGAGATCACCTGGCAGTGAACCGAGAGTCCCGACCATCCGCAGGCAAATGCCGAAAGGATCGCGGCTTGCACCGTGTTTCCAACATCGGGGGCATGGCTGACTCCCTGAGACAGCTCCAGGATCGAAAAGGAGATCGAGGACAACAGCTTGGGCGCTCCGAGATCGAGAAAGATCGCGCTCAACGCTCCCATCAGTGCCGAAAAAAAGACAACATAAGCGCAAACCGAAAGAATACCGCCCGTTGCGGAGCGGATAGATTCGGTGAACAGCTTTGCACCCTTTAAATACTCCGTATCATTGCGAACTTGGACGGCACCCATTTGCGGTTCCGTCCTTTTTCGTTGCAAAACGCCGTCTGCAAGCCCCCAAAGAAGGGAAACCGAGATCACGGTCAGATACAGGACTACCCCAAAACGCGTGTTTTCCCAAAGCGAGGTTCCCACCGCGGCAACCACGAACGCAGAGGACGGATTGTTGGAGATACAAAGCGCACGCTCGGCATCCTGCCTGGAAAGTCTGCCTTGTCGGTATGCTCCTGCCACCGTTTTCGCACCGATCGGGAATCCGCAAACAAGACCGAGCAGTACGGCTGAGATCGCGGAGGGCGGAAGACGGAAGAGCCGAGAAAGCGGCGAGGCGATCTTTCCGATGATGCGCTCCCCCATACCGCCCGAGATCAACAGCTCGGACAGCACCATAAAGGGGAAGAGCGAAGGGATCACGCTTTTGGCACACAGTAAAAGTCCTCGGTGGATATAGTCCGAGGCAATTTCTCCGTTTTTAAAGATCAGAAGCAGACAAAACAGCGAAAACCAGCCGAACAAAAGCTGTCCGAGAGAGAGGGTATGTGTTGCCGTCTTTTGCGGGATTTGTTTGTAGAGAGTCATGGTGGCTCCTTTTTTTGCATAAGATGAATCGTACTGTTTCAGCCTACGCATGTTTGATCGTTTTTATGACGCAGTACCGGAATAACTGTTACGATCGGAAAGGAAAAGAACTATGACCGACGGTGCCGTGTGCTTTGAAAAAGAAAAAGAGGGAATCATCAAACGGATTGGAAAGCGGTATGCGGTGCGGCCTCCCTCCGAGGGACGCGAGCGGGCAACCGTGGAGGGCAAACGGAGGGTTACGGTATACGGTTGCCGCAGGATTCTGATCTATTCGCCCACCGAGATTCGCCTGTTACTTGCCAAGGAGGAGCTTTCCGTGGTGGGAGAGCGGCTGTATTGCAGCAGCTTTTCGGCAGGTGTGGTGACGGTGGAGGGCGTGATCGGCGGAGTGCTGTACCGCGAGCAAAGACAGCGTTTGTTTGGCGAAGGAGGAGAGCGGACATGATGGGGCTTTTTTTCTTTTGCGGATATGAAACCTTGTCCTGTTCCGCGCAATGCCGCACCGAGCTTCTGAATATTTGCCTGCGTGAACAGATCACGTATCGGAATTTTACGGTGTTGGAGGACGGAGGAATCTCGCTCACCGTTTCCATGTATGCCGCAAAAAAGCTGTCTGCCGCCTGCGCCTCGGCGGGGATTTCCTTGCACCGTGAGCAGCAAGGGGGACTTCCGTATCTGGCGATCCGATACCGCAAACGCGCAGGCATTTTTGCAGGCACCCTGATCGCAATTTTTTTGTTGCTTCTTTCCGAACGCTATGTCTGGGATATTCGGATCAGCGGCAACGAGAGCATGACGCACGAGGAGGTTGTGGCAGAGCTGAATGCCTGCGGATTCGGGATCGGCTCCTATATCCCCGATGTTGAGACGGTCGTGTTGGAAAATCGGGTGTTGATCGCCTCGGACCGTATCTCATGGATCGCCATCGAGCTTGACGGAACCGTGGCGCAGGTGCAGATCATTGAGAATACCTCTGCTCCTCCCGAGGAGGATCTTTCGCGCCCTGCCAATCTGATTGCCACAGCCGACGGACAGATCGAATCGGTTGCGCTTTTTCGGGGAAATTGCATGGTAAGTGTCGGGCAAGCCGTCAAGAAAGGCGACCTTTTGGTCAGCGGTCTGTATGATACGGCAAACGGCGGATATCGCTATACGCGCGCGGCGGGAGAGGTTCTTGCCCGTACCGAGCGCACCGTTTGCGTGGAAATTCCGTTTGCGGACACCCAAAAGGTCTATGAAGAGGAAAAATGCCGCGAAATTGTACTGAATTTTTTCGGTTTTTCCATAAAAATTTTCAAAAGTACTGGAAATCTGCCCCTTGAGTGTGATATAATAGAGAAGAATGAAATTTTGGAGCTGTTCGGAGTGTCCGATCTGCCCATCGGGTGGACGGTCACCACGGCAAAATGCTACCGTACCGAGCCGATCACGCGCACACGGGAGGAAGCCTTGACTCTGGCGTATGAAGAGCTGGAACAAAAGCTTGCCGCACTTTCAACCGATGTACAGCTTTTGAGCAAGGTGATCACCACCGAATGGAATGACGGTTCGGTGCGCCTTGTCTGTACCCTTCGGTGTATTGAGAATATTGCCGAACAATCCGAAATTGAATTGACCGATTGATCCGCGAAAGGGGAACTATGAACCGTAAAGTTATCCGTATGTCTTACGTGGGGGCAACCGCCAAAATATTCGGGAGCTTCGACACCAATGCCCGCATGATCGAGGAGCAGTTCTCGGTCAGTCTGCGAAACAGGGAAAGTGAATCGGGAGATTCGATCGTGATCGAGGGCGAGGATCCCGCTTCGGTTGCGGCAGCATCGCAATGCGTGGAATATTTGCACGGACTCTCTGCGAAAACCGATGTGATCAACGATCAATCGGTGCAATATGCGATCGATATGGTGCGAAACGGAGAGGGTGAATCGCTGTCCGAGCTTGGCGGCGAGTGTATATGTGTTACCATGCGTGGGAAGCCCATCAAGGCAAAAACAGTGGGACAAAAGCAATACGTTGATCTGATCCGCAAGAATACCGTTGTTCTCGGAGTTGGCCCTGCAGGAACGGGTAAGACCTTCCTTGCCGTTGCGATGGCAGTTCGGGCATTGCGTGAAAAGCAGGTCAACCGCATCATTCTGACGCGGCCTGCCATCGAAGCGGGAGAGAAGCTGGGCTTTCTGCCGGGCGATCTGCAAAGCAAGATCGATCCCTATCTGCGGCCGCTTTACGATGCGCTCCATGAAATGATGGGAACCGAAAACTATCAGAAGCAGGTTGAAAAGGGTGTGATTGAGATCGCGCCGCTGGCGTACATGAGAGGACGGACGCTGGACGATTCCTTTATCATTCTGGACGAGGCACAGAACGCAACGCCCGAGCAGATGAAAATGTTTCTCACGCGTCTTGGCTTCAACTCCAAGGCTGTGGTTACGGGCGACCTGACGCAAACCGACCTGCCGCGCGGACAGAAAAGCGGACTTTCCTCGGCGGTGAAGATCTTGTCCGACATCGATGATATCGGGATCCACTATTTCACCGACCGTGACGTGGTTCGCCACCGACTGGTACAGAAAATTATATTGGCATACGAAAAATATGACCGAGAGATGGTTCGTCGGGATGCCGAGAAGAAAGCGACCTACAAAAAACGGGTGGGCTCGCATGATACAAACAAAGGGGGAACAGCAAAATGAACCGAAAGCTGAACATGAAGATCTATTTTGAAAACGAACAGGACAAGCTCCCGATCACCTATCGGATGAAAATGCTGGTGAGAGCCGCAGTTGAGCAAACGCTGGATTATGAGCAATACGGCAATCCGTGTGAGGTGTCGGTCACCTTTACCGATAACGATCAGATCCGCAAGCTCAACCAAAAATTTCGCAGCATCGACAGTGCTACCGATGTGCTGTCCTTTCCGCTTTTTGATTACGACGGAACCGGCGAGGAGCCGCCCATCAACGAGCTGAAGGGAATGCTTGGTGACATTGTGATCTCGCTGGAGCGCGCTGAGGAGCAGGCTCGGGAATACGGACACAGCTTTGAGCGTGAGGTTGCTTTCCTGACCGTTCATTCGATGCTCCACCTGTTGGGCTATGACCATGAAACGGGTGAGGAAGACGAGCTGGATATGCGCCGCCGTCAAAGCGAGATCATGGATCTGATGGGACTTACCGTAGAAAAATAAACCAACATAAAGTAAGGAGAATTTAAAAATGAGCAAATACTACAGCGATACGCAAAGAAAAGACAGTTTTTTTGCCACGCATGTCAAATTGATCACCTTTTTGATCGTCGTAGCGGTTTTCCTGCTGTTGTTTGGCGGTATCTTCGTGATGAACGCCAAGGAATGGTTCGGCGGAGACACCCGTCCCGCCATGACCAAGCGTGATGTGGTTCTTTTGTCCACGATGTCGTTGGATAGCGGCATCTCGATCGACACCGTAACGCAGTTCGAATGCAAGGAAACCGTGGGACAGACCTATATTGAGGTGATTTTGGAGGTTGAACCCGATTATACCGTGATCATCATCGCAAACCCCAACACCAAAATTATTACATCTGGAAGACTTCTGAATAATGAGCGAAACGAATCCAAGGATCTGTTTGAGGACGACATCGAGGCGTATTTCTCATATTTGGATAAATTGGCACAGGCAGCCTGAGTGGGAGAAACTATGAAAAAAACCGGATTTATCAGCATTGTCGGACGTCCCAACGTGGGAAAGTCAACGCTGCTCAACACCATTTTGGGAACGCAGATCACCATCGTTTCCTCCAAGCCCCAAACCACCCGAAATCGGATCGCGGGCATTGAAACACGCGGAGAAAACCAGTTTGTATTCTTGGATACACCGGGTATCTTCAAGCCGCAGAACTCGCTCGGCGACTTTATGGTAAAGTCTGCAAACAGCGCGATGCAGGACGGAGATGCCGTGATATTGGTTGCCGACGTGGGCTTTGCACCCGGAGACGTGGAAGAGGGCGTGATCAAATATCTCAAGCAATCGGGAACCCCCGCGATCTTAGCCCTCAACAAGGTCGATCTTTATCGCCGTGAGCGGATCGCGGAGACCATCGCCGCATACGCGGCTTTACACGATTTCCACGCTGTTGTGCCGATCTCGGCAAAGCGCGGAAAGTATGTGGATGAGCTTTTGGAGGAGTGTGAAAAGCTGCTTCACGAGGGTGAATGGTTCTACGAGGAGGATATGATCACCGATCAGCCGCAAAGACAGATGGCGGCAGAGATCATCCGCGAGAAGATTTTGCGCACCGTGGACAAGGAGATCCCGCACGGTGTGGCGGTTCTGATCGAGGAATACGTGGATGAAGAAACGCTGGTTCGCATCCGCGCCGAGATCTTTTGCGAAAAGAATTCCCACAAGGGTATTCTCGTTGGAAAGAACGGAGAAACGCTCAAGCGGATCGGCTCCTATGCAAGGGACGATCTGGAAAAGCTGCTTGACTGCAAGGTTTATCTCAACCTTTGGGTGAAGGTCAAGGAAAACTGGCGCGACAGCCGGAGAGGTATTTTGAATTTCGGCTATACCGAGGAATAAACAACTGCTTGGAGAGGAGGGTGACCGATGCAACACGAAGCGATCAACGGCGTTGTGGTGCGTGTCCGCGATATGGGCGATCACGACCGCTATCTGTCTGTACTGACCGCCGAGCTTGGCAGAATCACCGTCCTTTCCAAAGGTAGTCGATCGATGCGCGGCGCGCAAATGGGCGTCAGCCAGCTTTATACCTATGGCAATTTTGAAATCTACCGTCGCGGTACCATGTATATTTTAAAGGGCGGAACTGCGATTCAGCCCTTTTATTCTCTTTGTATGGATATCGACCGTCTCAATCTGGCGGCGTATTTATGCGATGTGACCTGTGACCTGACCGATGAGGGCGAGGAGGCAGGCGACATGATGCGCCTGTTGCTCAATTCGCTGTATGCCATCAGCCGCGATCTGTATCCGCACTCATTGATCAAAGGGGTGTTTGAATTGCGTGCCGCGGCTCTTTCGGGATATGCCCCCGAGATTGGCGGTTGCGGCTTTTGCGGGAACGAAACGCCCGAATACTTTTATCTGGACGTGATGAACGGTTCCTTTCTGTGTGCCGACTGTCTTTCCAAAAGAAAGCCCGCGGCACAGTCCAATACCGTGTACGATGATATTCGGGAGGCTGATGTTCTGTGCGGTCTTTCCCCGGCGGCTTATGCGGCTTTTTCTTACGCCATGACCGCACCGATGGAGCGATTGTTTGCATTTGAACTGGCGGATCCCGATGATAGAGCCTTGTTTGAAAAAGCGGCGGAGACCTACCTGCTCTCTCACTTGGGACATGGGTTTGATACCTTGAATTTTTATCGCTCCATGCAGACGCCCGAAATCAACAAGAGAACTAAAGAAGAATAATAAAAGAGTATGAATTTTTCGGATAAAACAATTAAAACGTTAGAATTTGATAAGATTTGCGAGATGCTTGCCGACTGCGCTCCCACCGATGGTGCGCGTTCGATGGCGATCTCGCTTATGCCGTCGGGAGACATCACGGAGGTCTTGCGCCGTCAACGAAGAACCACCGATGCGCGCCGACTTGCGGATGCCAAGGGCATGCCGTCCTTCGGCTCGGTTAAGGATGTTTCCGAGGCTTGCGAGCGTGCCGCAAAAGGCGCAATGCTCTCCACACGGGAGCTTCTGGAGGTCGCGCGCGTGTTGCGCTCCAGCCGAGTCCTGGTCGATTACCTGCAAAATAACAAGCATTTTGATACTTCATTGGACGAGATCTTTGCGCGTTTGCTTCCGAACCGTTTTCTGGAGGAGCGCATCACGCGATCGATCCTGTCGGAGGATATGATTGCCGACGAAGCCAGCCGCGATCTTGCCGAGATCCGCAGAAAGATCCGCGATGCCAACAGCCGCATCAAGGAGACCTTGCAGCGCTATATCAGCGGCTCGTATTCCAGGATCCTGCAGGAAAATATCGTTACCATGCGAAACGGCAGATACGTGATTCCCGTCAAAGCGGAATGTAAGAACGAAATGAAGGGCTTGATCCATGATACCTCATCCTCGGGTGCTACCATTTTTGTGGAGCCGATGGCGATCGTGGATGCGAACAACGAGCTTCGGATGCTGCAATCCAAGGAAGAGCATGAGATCGAAAAGATCTTATTTTCGCTGTCTGCCGATGTCAGCGCGGCGGCGGAATCGCTGCGCTTGAATTATTGGAATATCACCGAGCTGGCGTTTTGCTTTGCTTGTGCCGAGCTTTCCTTCCGTATGAAGGCTTGCGAACCGATGATTTCGGGTAACCGTTCGCTGGATCTGCGCCGTGCGCGCCATCCGCTGATCGATCCCAAGCGTGTGGTTCCCACCAACATCAAAATGGGGGACGGCTATGATACGCTGATCATCACGGGACCGAATACCGGCGGTAAAACGGTGACCTTGAAAACGGTAGGGCTTTTTGCCCTGATGACGCAGGCAGGATTGCATATCCCCGTGGATTCCGAGTCCTCGATCTGCGTGTTTGAAAAGATCCTGGTGGATCTTGGGGACGAGCAGAGCATTGAGCAATCGCTTTCTACCTTCTCCTCGCACATGGTGACCATTGTGAGCATTATGAACGAGGTGGATGAGCGTTCGCTGTGTCTCTTTGATGAGCTTGGCGCGGGAACCGATCCTGTGGAGGGTGCGGCTTTGGCGGTTGCCATCATTGAATCGGTTCGAGCCAAGGGAGCCATTTGCGCGGCGACCACGCACTATACCGAGCTGAAGACTTATGCGCTGGATACTCCCGGTGTACAAAACGCATCGTGTGAGTTTGATGTTTCCACACTCAAGCCAACCTATCGCTTGATGATCGGAACTCCCGGAAAATCCAATGCGTTTGCCATTTCGGAAAAGCTGGGCTTGCCGTCCGAGATCATAGAGCTGGCAAAGTCCAATGTCAACCGAGAGCATCAACGCTTTGAGGATGTGATCGAGCAGCTTGAGGCTTCGCGCCTTGAGGCAGACCGCAACCGCGAGGAGGCGGAGCGACTCAGACGCGAGTATGAGCGCATGAAGATCGAAGGCGAAAAGCAACTGAAGGCCAAATTTTTTGAGGTGGAGCGCGAGATCGAGCAAAACCGCAAAAAGGCACAGCAAATGCTGGAAAGCGCACGTGTGTCCAGCGAGTTTGTCTTTGCACAGCTTGAAAAGGCGAAAAAAGCCGAGGAGGCGGGAAGACTTGCCGAGGAGCTGGATGCCGCCCGCCGTGAGGTGCGCCGTATCATTCGGGAAAATGACGATAAGGTCAATCCCGTGGAGGAAAAGACCAACGAAAAATACGTTCTGCCGCGCGAGTTGAAAAAAGGCGACAAGGTTTATATCGTAAACATTGATAAAGAGGGAATCCTTTTGGAAACGCCCGACAAAAGCGGCAGCGTGATGGTGCAGGCGGGTATTCTCAAAACGCGCACAAAAATCTCTAATTTACAGTTGATTATAGAAAAGCCGCAGGTGATCAGCGGCAAGAGCAAAAAGAATGCGTCGGAATTCCATGCAAAGGTCAACCGCGATTTCCGTGATGAGATCGATCTGCGAGGACTCCTTGGCGATGAGGCATGGCTTGCTGTGGATAAATATCTGGATGAAGCGGTGCTTGCCAATTTCGGGAAGGTACGCCTGATCCACGGAAAAGGCACGGGAGCCTTGCGCAACGCGCTGTGGCAGAGGCTGAAGACCGACCGCCGCGTGAAAACCTACCGTCTCGGACAGTACGGAGAGGGTGACGGCGGCGTTACCGTTGTGGAACTGAAATAGCAAGTTTTGTCTGTTATATAACAAGGCTTGTCTTGTGTTTAGCGATTTTCTGTGTTATCATGTAATAAATTAAGAAGTCAAGACGGAAAAGATTTTATTGAAAGACTATTAAATTGAGGAAGGAAACCAATTATGAGTAAGATCAAGATCGCCATTATCGGTTGCGGTAACATTGCAACAAAGGCGCACATGGGAAACTATCAACAGCTTACCGACCGCTATGAGGTGGTTGCGGTTTGTGATATTGTTCCCGGACGTGCCGAGAGCTTTGCAAAGCAGTTTGGCGTACCCGCTTGGTACGAGGACTACCACGATGTGTTGAAGATCGAGGGCTTGGATGCGGTTGATATCTGTACCCCCAACTATCTCCATTCCATCATCGCGGTTGATGCGCTGAATGCAGGCTTGCACGTTTTGTGCGAAAAGCCCGATGCCATCAATCCCGAGGAAGCAATGAAAATGAAAGCGGCTGCCGAGAAAAACGGAAAGACCTTGATGGTCATTCGCAACAACCGTTTTATGAATCACTCGACCTATCTCAAACAATACATTGAGGACGGCGGCCTTGGTAAGATCTACGCCGCACGTTGCGGTTGGCAGCGCAGACGCGGGATCCCCGGTAAGGGCGGTTGGTTTACCACCAAGGCAAAATCGGGCGGCGGCCCCTTGATCGATCTTGGCGTTCACATGATCGACGTTTCGATCTGGCTGATGGGCAATCCCCGTCCCGTGGCTGTCAGCGGAGCGACCTACCGTGAGTTTGCCGATCACTATGTTCCTCTCGGACACAGCGATCGTGACAAGGATCCCAACGGAACCTTTGATGTAGAGGATCTTGCGATGGGCTTTATCCGTTTTGATAACGGTGCATGTCTGCAGTTGGAGTTTTCTTGGGCATCCAACGTGGAAAAGGACGACCGCTTCTATGAGCTTCGCGGAACACGCGCGGGTGCCGAGTGGCACAGCCGTGACGATCAGCTTCGGATCTACGGCGAAGCAAGCGGAAAAACAGTGGATATCATTCCCAATTTTGGCAAACAGCAGCTCAACGGACACAAGGGGAATCTGGAGAACTTTGCCGACGTACTGGAGGGCAAGGCAGATCCCGTATTCCTGCCCGATCAGGGAATTGATATGATCAAGATCCTGTGTGCGATCTATGAATCTGCCGAAACAGGCAAAGAAGTTTTGCTTTGATCAATAAAAGGAGATTGAAAATGAAAAAATTAAACGTTGTAATCTGGAATGAATTTCGTCATGAAAAGTCGAAAGAACACGTAAAGGCAATCTATCCCGAAGGCTTGCACGCAACCATCAAGAGCTATCTTGACAAAAACGAGGATATGGAGATTTCTCTGGCGGCTCTGGACGATCCCGATCAGGGCTTGTCCGATGAAAGACTGGCAAACATCGACGTCCTGCTTTGGTGGGGACATGCCGCTCATAACGAGGTCAATGACGAGCTGGTGGAAAAGATCCGCGAACGCGTTTACACCGGTAAAATGGGCTTTATCGCGCTTCACTCGGGCCACCACTCCAAGCCCTTCAAGGCAATCGTTGGAACCAACGGCAACCTTTCCTGGGGCAGAGAGCAAAAGGAGATCATGTGGAATCTGATGCCCTCGCACGAAATCGCCGCAGGAATTCCCGATCACTTCCTGATCGAGAGCGAGGAAATGTACGGCGAGCCCTTCTACATCCCTCAGCCCGACGCGCTGGTGTTTGGCGGATGGTATGAGGACGGTCACATCTTCCGTGCAGGAGCTTGCTTCCATCGCGGCGCAGGTAAAGTGTTCTACTTCCAGCCCGGTCACGAATCCTGCCGCTCGTACCACAATCCCTACGTTCTCCGCATCATTGAGAACGCGATCCGTTGGGCAAAGCCGACCGAGCAGGGCTATGAGATCGAGAACAAATGCCCTCATATTAAGACTGCAATTATCGATGAATTCAACATCTTTAATACGGATGAAGAAGCTCGTTGAGCAGAAGTCACCCGTCAACAAGGCTTGTGTCTGGATGGATCATCCCATCGTGAGTGAATTTAACGATCGCTCACAGCAGTAACATAGATGAAAAATAGCCGCCGAGGCGGTGTAAGTTGTGTTTAGCAATTTACACCGCCTCGGCGGTTTTCTTTTTGGGAAAAGTTTTTGAAAGGGGGTGTGGGGAAAACTTTTTGAAAAAAGTTTTCCCCACAATCATTTTCATTTACTTACTCAACGCATCCAGCGTTGCTTGATATGCCTTCAGATTTGCTTCAGCCGTTGCTTGATCTGCGGCCTCCAGCATATAATAGAACTTGATCTTGGGCTCGGTTCCCGAGGGACGTGCCACGATCACGTCGCCGTTCTTCAATTTATAATAAAGAACGTTGGAGGAGGGCATACCCAAGGGACGAACAGTACCGTTTTCGGTGATCGTATCGTTTTTGTAGTCGGCAATCCATGCCACGGGCTCGTTGCCGAATGCTACGGGAGGATCCTTGCGGAGTCCGTCCATCAGTGCCGCCATGCGCGCAGGGCCGTCGAGCCCTTCCATATAGATCTCCACATTGGTTTCATAAGAAAATCCGTAGGTCTTCCAAAGATTTTGCAGAGCATCCGAGAGCGTCATGCCTTTTGCTTTATAGAACGCCGTCATTTCGCAGATCAGCATCGAGGCAACCACGGCATCCTTATCGCGCGCGTAGGTACCCTTGAGATAACCGTAGCTTTCTTCAAAGCCGAAAAGGAAGGAGCCGTCTCCCGTCTTTTCGTAGTTTT
Organism: Clostridia bacterium; assembly: GCA_017453335.1. The sequence continues at coordinate 13,724 of JAFTKI010000099.1, read as the reverse complement.
TGATGACCTCACCGATAAACTTAAAGCCTGTCAGCACGTTGTGCATCTTCACGCCGTTTGCCGCGCAGATCTTTGCCGAAAGCTCACTGCTGACGATACTCTTGACCGCATAAGGATTTTTCGGCATGGTATTGGTCTCTTTGTAGGCGGTAATGATATAGTCGATCAGCAAAGCACCCATCTGATTTCCCGTAATGGTGATGAACGAGCCATCCGCCGTACGCGTCATAACACCGACACGGTCTGCATCGGGGTCGGTTGCAACCACCAGATCCGAGCCTACGCGGTTTGCGATCTCAATACCCTGCGTAAATACATCGGAGTATTCGGGATTGGGCTTCTTTACGGTGGGGAAGTTTCCGTCGGTGACCATTTGCGCGTCCACGGTGTACAGATTCTTGAGCCCGATGCGGCGCATGATCTCGGGAACCAGCTTGTGGCCCGCTCCGTGCAAAGGGGTATACACGATCGAGAGCGAGTCGGCAACCTGTTTTACTGCGTTCGGATTGACAGCCTGTGCCTGAACTGCGGTCAGATATTTTTCGTCTATTTCCGCACCGATCATGGTCACAATACCGCTGTCAAGCGCCTGTTGCAGATCCATGATCTTCACATCGCGGAAAATATCCAGCTTTGCGATCTCACGGCTGACGGTATCTGCATGCTCGGGAGGCAGCTGTGCGCCGTCTTCCCAATATGCCTTGTAGCCGTTGTATTCCTTGGGGTTGTGGGAAGCTGTAATATTGATACCCGCTACGCAGTGCAATTCACGCAGAGCAAAGGAAAGCTCGGGTGTGGGACGCAGATCGTCAAACAGATAGGCTTTTACGCCGTTGGCAGCCAGAACACATGCCGCCGTTTCGGAGAAAAGCTTGGAGTTGTTTCGGCTGTCATAGGCAATGGCAACGCCGTCTCCCGCACGTCCTTCCTTCACGATCAGTGCCGCCAAGCCTTGCGTTGCGTGTGCAACGGTATGGCGGTTCATCGCGTTCATTCCTGTCTTCATGGTTCCGCGCAAGCCTGCGGTACCAAAGGAAAGATAATTGGTAAAGCGCAGCTCGATCTCGGTGGGATCATTCGCAATTGCCGAAAGCTCGGCTTTTTCGGCTTCGGAAAGCGCCTCGGATTTCAACCACTTCTGATAATTGTCCATGTATAAACTCATAATTGCTTCCTCCGTATTTATATTAGATTAGAATATGCTGTGTCAAATATTTTATCCCTATTCGGGGTAAACAGTAAAATTCAGAACTCGTCCAATGCCAGCCGCGCGGCTTTATCTCCGATCTTTTTATAGATCGTGTAGAAGATCGTAAAATCGGGCTTTTCATCGGGCGACCACAAGCACTGCGAAAAAGCGGGCAGATTTTCCATCAAGCGACCGATCAAAAGCTCAAAGGACAGCCCCCATGCGCAAAGGGATGCGCCCAGAAGTGCCTCGGTCGGCTCGATCGAAATCGGCTTTTCGTATGCTTCCGATTGCTCCCACCAATGCTCCCAGACGTGAGGATCCCACGACAGGACCTTTTCGGCATCCCAACGGTGAACAAGGCTTGGCACGAAATAAGTGGGCTGCCAGGAGGCGTTGATGATGCGGAAGCCGTTTTTGAGGAGATCGGGAGCGGTCTGATAGTGCGATTCCCAAGCAATGACGATGGTTTCCTTTGGTACGAAATGCGAACTTTCCGAGGCGAAGCCTTCCCAAACGATGGGCTTTCTGCCAATCGAGAGAACGTAAGAGGCAATGCGACCTACGTATTCGCTGTACAGCTCCTTGGTGCTCTTCAAGCCGTGCTGTTCCATATAGGCGCGGCACGCCTTGCAGTGCGCCCAGCAGTTATGAGGTGCTTCATCGCCGCCGATATGGATGTATTCGGAATCGGGGAACAGCTCTGCCAGCTCATCGATCAATGCCTTGACAGCTTCAAAGCTCTTTTCACTGCCGGCACAGATCAGGCTTTCGGGATTGATCGGATCTCCCAGTTCGGAAAGCAATACCTCGCCGTTTCCCTCCATATCGCAATGAAAATGCTCGGGGTAGGAGCGATTGAGGATCGTTGCGTGTCCGGGACATTCGATTTCGGGAACCAGCTTAATGCCTCTGGACGATGCATAACTGCGAAGCTGTACGATGTCCTCCTCGCTGTAATGAAATTTGGAAGGCAGTGCCTCAAGCCTTTTGGAAGGGTAGCGGAAAGCGGCACCGTCGGCAAAATGCAGATGGAGATAGTTGATCTTATAAAAGAAACAAAGATCAATGTACTTGAAAAGCTGCTTCATTGATTGCGGCTTTGATACGGCATCCAGCATAAAAGCGCGATATTCTTGCGCGGGGGAATCGGTGATCTGCACAGATGCGACCGCCGGAGTGCCGTTCTTACAATCGATCAACTGCAGGGCGGTGGCAAGACCGTACAAAAGTCCTTCGCGCGCAGAAGCACACAAAAGAACGCTATCGCCGCAGGTGTCCAGCGTGTACTCGTTTTGCGAAAGTGTCGGATTCTTTTTCAATCGGATACCTGCGGGCTCTGCAACAGAAATCGGCAGGTTGAAGATCTTTTCAAAGATGCCGCAAAAGGTATTGGCATCATCGATCCATTCGCTCTCTGCCGTATAAACGGATGGCAAAATGGGGTGGGTGCTTTGATCAACCGTGTTGTATTTTTTCGGAAGCGGCAAAATCTCAAGCATGGCAGAGTCTCCTTTGTCGTTTTATGAAAAGTATTTATTTGGAAAGATATTCGCGCAGGGCACGTGCCAACTGATCGGGACAGGAGGTGCCGCGTCCGCGGCAATCGATTCCCTCAATGCGCTCCAGTGCTTCCTCAACGCGCATCCCGCGGATCAGGGCGGCAACACCTTGTGTGTTTCCCGCACAGCCGCCGTTGAAGCGCACCGATGCGATCACACCGTTTTCAATTTCGATATCAATGGCGCGGGAGCATACTCCGCGTGTCATATAAGTAAAACGATCCATGTTTGTTCTCCTTTCAAAGGGGGTGTTGACTGTAAAGACCGATCATTTCAAAATCGGGGGTTTGCATGGCAAGATAGACCAAATAGGAACAAAGATCTCCTTGTCCGATCGAAAAGACCGTATGAATTGCATGTACGGAGCTTTCATCGATCAGATAAAAGCCGGAATCAATACGGCAAAGCTTCAATCCGCAGCATTCTGCCGCCAGTAACAAATCTGCAACCGACAGGGAATCGGTCAGGGGAATCACACATTCAAAAAGCGTGTTTCCGTCGATCGGCTGAAACAAGGGCACAAGACTGCGCCGAAGCAGAGCGAAACGGATCATCTTTTTTCCGTCCTCGATTGGAATATCACAAGAGGCAACGATTTTGAGCGAATAGCGGTCGATCATGCGGTCGGAAGAGGTTTCCAAGGGCAGGATACAGTATTCGCAGTTGCCGCGCATGACCTCCTCACACACCACCGAAAAGCTGTGTGTATACAGTGCGTGTACCGAGTCTTGTCCCCCAAAAAAGTGTCGGAAGGCAAGATCGGCGTAGTTGGAGCGTTGATAGATCACGCGGCCTTTTGCGCTGTCGTCGGGTGTTTCGGTTTCCGAAAAGAAGAATTCGGGAATGTCGTGCTTGCCAAATTCCAATCCGCTCCGAAGCTCGGATGCAAGCAGAAGCCTTTGCCAGAGTGCATGAAGCTTTTGCATTTGCAAAACGGTGGCGAGGTTCTCACCAAGGATCCCGGCACTCGGCTCCGGTTCGGGAAGTCTTCTGTCGGGAAGCGATGCCAGAAGATCGGACGGTTGCCGCCCCTCGGCAAGCATTTCCGCCGCAAGCTCGGCAATATGAGCGTGTTCCTGCTCGGATAGCTTCATCATCCGTTGTGCGGTTTCCGAAAGATTGGCATGAATTACGGCATCGGGAAGATACGAACGAAATTCTTCCATGGTGTCAGATCATGCCGAGAACGGTATAACTGTCCTTGAGGAATTTCTGCAGCTCCTCGGCACCGAGCTTTCTTTGCGAGAGCTGTGCCAGCTCGTAAAGATATCTTGCGGCTGTCTCCTGCTTTTCGGTCTCCATCGAGGAGATCTTTGCGATCAGGGGAGACGCGGTATTGACCGTCAGCGTGGCTTCCAAGGGGAAGGCACCCATCGTTCCCATGCCGTTCATTGCATACATCTTCATCATCTCTTCCATGCGGCGGGATTCCTCGGAAATGGTCAGAAGCACGGGGATATCGGCGTCCTTCAGGGCAGAGAATTCTACCTTCAGCTTATCGTTTCCGCTGACCTTTACAAACAGCTCGGAGATCGTCTTATCTTCAGCGGCGATCTCATCGCTCTTGAGTGCGTTTGCAATATCGGCATCGATGCGAACGTATTTTACCTCGTTCTGATAGGATTCGATCATAGAAAGGAACTGCACATCCATCTGCTTATCAAATACGCCTACCTCGATTCCTTGGGCTTCAAACATCGAAACGTACTGTGCCTGCGCCGCCTTGTCGGAGGTATAGTATACGGTATTTTCATGCTTTTCCTTGGCTTTTTCCAGATATTCCGCAGTGGTGGAGAATCTACCGTCGGTCAATTCAAGGAGCATGCAGTCCTTCACGCGGTCGTAGAATTTACGGTCGCGCATACAAGCGTATTCCACGAACAAGCGGATATCGCTCCATACCTTTTCGTATTCCTCGCGGGCAGTGTTGCACAGGCTGCAGAGCTTGTCTGCCACCTTTTTTACAATATGCGCCGACACCTTGGAAACGTAGGTGTTGTTTTGCAGATAACTGCGCGAAACGTTCAGAGGCAGCTCGGGGCAATCCAGAACGCCCTTGAGCATCAACAGATATTCGGGAATGACCTCCTTGATATTGTCGGCAACGAAGACCTGATTGTAGTAAAGCTTAACCTGTCCTTCAATCGATTCATATTCGTGATTGAGCTTGGGGAAGTAGAGGATCCCGCGGAAATTCAACGGATAATCGGCGTTGACGTGGATCCAGAAGAGCGGCTCACGGTAATCGTGGAAGACACGGCGGTAAAATTCCTTATATTCCTCGGGTGTACAATCCGAAGGATTCTTTTGCCACAGAGGGGTGGTATCGTTTACGGGCTTGGGGGCCTCCTCGGATTCCTTTTTCTCGTCTGCCTCCTCGTCCTCGCAGGTGAAGAAAATATCCACGGGCATGAAGGCGCAGTACTTTTCCAGCACTTCCTCAATCTTTGCCTTTTTCAGATATTCGGCTTCCTCGTCGGAAATGTGCATCACAACGGTGGTTCCGTGTGTATCTCGCTCGCCCTGTGCGGTTTCGTAAGAGCCCTCCGCATTACAGCTCCAATGAACGGCAGGCGTACCCGTATACGATTTCGTGATCAGCTCTACGGTATCGCTGACCATGAAGGAGGAGTAAAAACCAAGACCGAAATGTCCGATAATACCGTTTGCGGCACCGTCTCCCTCGTATTTTTCAACGAATTCCAAAGCACCCGAAAGCGCGATCTGACAGATATAGCGATCCAACTCCTCGGCGGTCATACCGATACCGTTGTCGGATACGGTAAGCGTTTTTGCAACGGGATCCAGGATCACATCGATGCGGTAGATCTCATCGCCTCCGTCGTACTGACCGAGAGACGCCAGTCTTTTGAGCTTGGTTACAGCGTCACACGCGTTGGATACGATCTCGCGCAGAAAAATATCCTTCTCGGAATAAAGCCATTTTTTGATTACGGGGAAGATATGCTCGGTTTGAACCGAGATCCCGCCTTTTTTGATTGTGTTTTCCATTTTGGGGACTCCTTTTTGTATGTTTTTACGACCGGCCCGAAAAGACCGTTTTTATAATCAATTTTTAGGTTGCTCCTTGTTCGACTGTTGCGCGTCTTTCTCTTGTGCCTTTGCCGTCCGATAGCGTTCAAGCGCTCGGCGCTCCTTTTCGGTCAGATTTCCGCATCCGTCCGACAGAAGGAAGGGAGTAACCGCCTGCGTTGCCTGTGCGTCCGCGCCCTCGGAGATCTCGGTCAGCGAAGGCTCTCCTCCGTCGGGCGTGTAATAGTCGTCGGTGACGGTGGACAGTCCTTTTTTCTTCAAGCGATTGTCAAGGAATGTCTTTGTCAGCTCCATCACCGTTGCAAACAGCGGGACGCCGACGATCATACCGACAAAGCCCCACAAAGCACCCATCGTGGTAATGGCGATGAGGACGCAGAGCGAGCTGATACCGGTCTGCTCGCCAAGCACCTTGGGAGCCAGAATGTTTCCGTCAAACTGCTGGATGATCAGAATACAGATCAGGAAGGGGATCACCTTTGCGGGATCGGTCAAAAGAATAATGATTGCCGAAGGCACAACTCCGACAAACGGGCCGATGATCGGTACGATATCGGTGATGGCTACGGTCACCGCGATCAGTATGGCGTAGGGAACGTCGAACAGTGAAATTGCCAGATAGACCAGCACTCCGATGATCGCGGAATCCAAAAGCTTTCCGCGGATAAATCCGCCAAAGGACACATCGGCAGTTGTACAGATATTGGTGATCACCTCGTTGACCTTATCGCTGAGAAACGCGCGGCGGAAGCGCATGACCTGCGCATAGAGCTTTTCCTTGGTTGCCAGCAGATAGAGCGAGATGAAAAATCCGAGAACGGTATCCGCAATCGCAATCAGCACATCGCCTGCCGCCGAAAGTGTGTCGGTATTGAACAGGCTCAGAAGCGTTTGGGGATCCAGCTTGAAGGAAAGCAAAAAGTCGGAAAAGCCGCTTTGCAGCTTGGCTGCGCTTAAATTGGGGATCAATCCCTCTCCCGTTCCGTTTTTCGGCAGGAACCCGTTTACCCATTGGATCAGAACATTCAATTCGCTGCAGGCCGTTTCGAAATAAGCATTGGAATTGTCGATAAAATTGAGAATACTGTCGATCAGCTGCGGGAAGATCAACAAAAGCAGCAGAACAACGATCAAAAAGAGCAGTAAATAGGCGCAGAAAATTGCCAAAGCGCGGCGCAGACCGTGCGGACGGATCTTGTAAAACAGCTTGCGCTCAAAGAGGTTAAAGATCGGATTGCACAAATATGCGATCACCAAGCCGATCAGAACGGGACGAAGAATAAACAGGATCACCGAAAAAAAGTGATTGATCGGCTCAACATTGGTTACCCAGAGAATAAAGAACAGAACGGCAAGATAGATTCCGATTCCCCAAAGGAGCTTTTTATTTCGTGTATTTTCCATAACGTTGCTCCTTTCTCAGACCGAGTGATCGCCGTTGGAATCAGCGGTGCCGTCCGAACGGTTCTTATCTTGGCTTTCAATAAATGTCTCCAGATACCGACGGGATTCCAGCTCGGCATTTTTTGCAACCTCTTCGGTGGAAACCGCGACCTGGGATTTGTCGGAGATCTCGGTGAAAAAGTGATATTTATGCGCTGTATTCCGAATTCGCAAGCAGATACGCTCAACCCACGTAGGCTTTTCTCCGTTTTCCCGCTTTTTTTGTGCGCGCAAAGCATACCGTTCGATCCGTTGTGCGGATTTATCGACGGTGGAGTGAATATTTTGTTCGGGCTCCACCAACGTGTTGTTGGCATAGTAGCTTTCCACGCCCGAGGGAAGTCCCTTTTTCTGCAAACGCACGACTGTCCACTCGTCCAACAGCTCCAATCCCGTTGCAAACAAGGGGACTGCGATCAGCATACCGATCCATCCGAACAGCGCACCTGCCACCGAAATGGAGATCAGCACGCACAGGGAGCTGACACCCGTGTTGCTTCCCAGAACGCGGGGCGAAACGATATTGCTGTCGATCTGTTGGATCAGAATCAGAATGATCAAAAACGGGATGATCTTGGCGGGATCGGTCAGAAGCACGATCACCGCAGTGGGGATCATGCCGATATAGAATCCCACAAGGGGAATGAGATTGGTAATGGCGATAAACGCCGCGATCAGAAGAGCGTAGGGAACCCCGAACAAAAGCAGCGGAATATAGATCAGTGCCGCAACGATCAGCGAGTCGATCAGCTTACCCTTGATAAATCTGCCGAAGGATCGGTCGGCGATCGTACAGATCCGCGTGATGCGCTCGTTTACCAGATTGCTGAACAGTGCGCGGCGAAGCTTCATCACCTGTGCGTACCGCTTTTCCTTGGATGCCAGCAGATAAACGGTTAAGAACAGACCAAGCACTACATCCACAATTCCGGAGAAGGTGCTTCCGAGAATACCCGTAATGGGCTGATAATTCTGTTGGCTCATGTTCCTGATCCATTCGCTCGTGGTGCTTTGGATATATTCGTTCAGCTCACGTTCCTTCAGATAGTTGATCACCGATTCGTTTCCCGTTAACGGTTCCAGGAATCCGTTTATACTCTCTATCGTTTCGTTCACAACGTGAATAGCGGAGGAAACGTACAGGTTATAATTTCTCGCAAAAGAGATCATGCTTCCGATCAGTTGAGGCACGATCAGCCACAAAAGCAGAGCAACGACCAAAAACAAAAACAGAATCGAGCAGAAGAGCGACAGCGCACGGCGGAGACCGAAGGGGCGCAGATGCTTGAAGAGCTTTCGTTCAAAAAAGCGGAAAATGGGGTTGAGCAGATATGCCACTGCAAGACCGATGAGGATGGGACGCAGGATCAAGAGCAGACCCAAAAACCAAGCCTTGATTCGGACAGCCGAAGAAACAAACAGCAAAGCCAAAAAAGCGATTGCGCACACAATCGCTCCGATAAAGACCTTCTTTTTCAAATTTTTGTTTCCGCCTGTCTCCATGGGATCCTCCGCTCATAAACAGAACAATATCTCTATATAATATTTTATACCATTCTCGGGGGGAAGTCAATAGTTTTTTCGATTCTTTTTCGATTATCTTTCGCGCATACCTTGCATTTTGTGCTAAAATATGGTAAAATAAAAGCAATTCAGCGGAACGTTGTCGTACCGTGCCGAAAAAGGGGAAAAAAGATGCGTACAGAACGAGCAAATGCAAAGATCAACCTCTATCTTGACGTAGTCGGAAGACGGGAAAACGGATATCATAACATCATCAGTATCATGCAAACCGTGTCGGTGTGTGACTTGGTCAGCGTTGAATTCCGTCCGGGACTTCACACGCGGATCTCACTCTCGGCTTCGGGAAACGATCGGATGCCCACCGATTGCCGCAATCTTGCGTGGCGGGCGGCAGAGCTGTATCTTGCAAAGATAGGGCAGAGCGGTGAGGTCAGTATTTCGATCGAGAAGCATATTCCGATGGCGGCGGGCTTAGCGGGCGGAAGCTCGGATGCGGCGGCGGTCTTGCGTGCCATGAACCATCTGTGCGGCAACCGTCTTTCGGTCGAGGAGCTTTGCTCGCTCGGTGCGGGGCTTGGTGCCGATATCCCGTTTTGCATCATCGGCGGTGCCGCACTTGTCAGCGGTATCGGAGAAGAATTGAAGCCAATCGCCGAAATGCCGTTTTGCCATACCGTTGTGGCTTGCATGGGAGAGGGGATCTCCACCCCGTGGGGCTATGGAAAATTGGACGAATTACACGGCAATTTCGCACAATCCAAGGCAAAGGATGCGCGGTGTGACCGTTTGATCGATGCTATGAAAAAGGACGGAATTTTAGATGCTGCAGATTGTTTTTATAATATTTTTGAGGAGGTCGTTCCAAGCGTACAGCCTTATGTGAACCGCTTAAAGACAACTATGCTTGAAAAGGGCGCAAAGGTGTCGATGATGAGCGGAAGCGGTCCGTCCGTATTTGGTCTTTTTGAGTCACAGGAGGCGGCTGTTGATGCAGTGGAAACGCTGAAATCAATGGGAGCGGCAGCTTTCCTCTGTCATCCTGCAAAGGCGTATAAGATCTGACTTTTTTATTGACTGTACCGTAAAATTCGGAACGTTCATACGTAGTTAACATTTGTGTCGTACAATATTACGATCAAATTTATTTGAAATGAGGATATAGTTTTGAAGAAAGAGAAACAAACGCGTACCTGTATGCGCAAAACCTCGATCGGCGGACAGGCATTGATGGAAGGCATCATGATGCGCGGCCCCAAAAAATCTGCCATGGCGGTTCGTAACACAAAGGGCGAGATCGTGGTGGAGGAGTTTGAGACAAAGGGCACCAAACGCCCGGCGATCTGTCGGTTGCCGATCCTTCGGGGACTGTTTGGATATTTCGATTCGATGGTGGTCGGATATAAGTGCCTGATGCGTTCGGCAGAGCTTTCGGGGCTTGAGGATATCGTGGAGGAAAGTCCGCGGAAAAAGAAAAAGCGCGAGGCGGCAGAGCGCGCAAAAGCCGAAAAAGAGGGAAGAACGATCGAGGAATCGACGGTTGCACCTGAAGCCGCACCGCAAAAAGAGGAACCGGCAGAACCGCAAGCCGAAGCTACTGCAGAACCCAAAGCAAAGTCGGAAAAGCCCGAGGAGGAAAAAAAGCTTCCGTCCTGGGTGATGACCGTGATTATGGTGGTTGCGGGGGTTCTGGCGGTGGTGCTGATGCTGGGATTGTTTATGTATGTTCCCACGAAGCTTTATGAGTTGCTTGCCGAGCACGTTGCTTTTTTGCGCCCCGATAGTCTTGCACTCAGATCCTTGTACAAATCGGTGTTTGAGGGTGTTTTGAAGATTCTTTTGCTGGTCGGATACATGGCGTTGATCACCTTGATGAAGGATATTCGCCGTACCTTTATGTACCACGGTGCCGAGCATAAAACCATTTTCTGCTATGAAGCAGGATTGCCCTTGACCGTGGAAAATATCCGCAAGCAACGCCGATTCCATCCCCGTTGCGGAACATCATTTTTGATTCTGATGCTTCTTGTCAGCATTTTTGTGTCGTTTTTCATCGATCCTATTTCGATCGCGATTACCGGAAATGTCCTGCCGTCCCTGCTGCGTGCGGTGGTGAAAATTTTGCTCCTGCCCTTGATTGTAGGACTCGGCTATGAGCTGATCAAGTTTGCCGGACGTCACGACAATCTTCTCACGCGTATCATCTCGGCGCCCGGTGTATGGCTGCAGCACGTTACTGTGTTCGAGCCCACCGATGATATGATCGAATGTGCGATCGAGGCAATGACGCGTGCTATCCCCGAGGATGAAAGCGACAACTGGTAACGGTAAATGAAGGAGACTCTTATGAATATGGAACTGATAACACAACAGGCAAAGACCGCAGTGACCGAGCTTTTGGAGCGCGCTGAGCTGAAAAAGGGCGATCTGCTCGTCATTGGATGCTCGTCCTCCGAGATCGTAGGCGAAACCATTGGACACGGCTCCAGCTTTGAGACCGCACAGGCGGTATTCGACGCGATCTACCCGATCCTCAAGGAGCGCGGCATCTATCTGGCGGCACAGTGCTGTGAGCATCTCAACCGCGCACTGATCATCGAGCGCGAGTGTGCCGAAAAATACGGCTGGGAGCCGGTTTGCGTGATTCCTCAGCCCAAGGCGGGCGGATCGTTCGCAACCACGGCGTGGGATCGCTTTGACGCTCCCGTTGCCGTTGAGCATATCCGCGCCCATGCGGGACTCGATATCGGCGGTACTCTGATCGGTATGCATCTTCGTGACGTGGCGGTTCCCGTGCGCCTGTCTGTTTCGCAGATCGGATCGGCGATCCTGCTGGCGGCACGCACCCGTCCGAAATTCATCGGCGGCATCCGCGCCAAGTACGAATAAAATTCTTCTCTATTTTCTGTGTTTTTTTGTTCAAAACCTAAAAAAATATTGCAATCCTATTGACATTTCATAGTGATTGTGATATAATTGATTAGAATTTGAGAATTCCGTTCAAAATGCGTTTATACGGAACAAAAAGAAATAGGAAAGGGGATCAACCACAATGGAGATAGCAATTATCGCACACGATTTGAAAAAAGAACTCATGACACAGTTTTGCATTGCATACTGCGGCATTCTGAGCAAGCATAATTTGTGTGCTACGAATATTACGGCAAAATACATTTCCGAGGCTACGGGGCTGGAGATTGAAAGGCTGCTTGCAGGTGTACAGGGCGGAAAACAGCAGATTGCTTCGCGCATTTCCTGCAACGAAATCGACGTGCTTCTCTATTTTAAGGATACACGCCCCGATGCAAAGACCGACGATGTGGAGAACGAGCTGCTCCGCCTGTGCGATCTTTATAACGTTCCCGTTGCCACCAATATTGCCACTGCGGAGGTGATCGTCACGGCACTTGACCGAGGCGACCTGGATTGGCGTGAGATCTACAACCCCCGTTCTGCATATAATATGAAGCAGAGAGGACGCAAAATCTGAACCGAGCGATCGGCTTCAGTCACCGAAGACACGTTCTTTTGAAACCGTGCAACAGAGAGAGGATCGGGCAAAATGCTCGCTGAAAGATCCTTGGCATAGGGCAAAAGGGTACCACTTCGCGTGCAAATCAAATACCCAAATGAAGTGAAACGTCCGGGTGGAACCGTGCGGAAATATCCACACCCCGAACAGGCAAATGCTGTCTGTCGGGGTGTGTTTTTTAGTTAATTTATATCTACACAATAAAAAGGAGATTTTAACCATGCAAGTAAAGCTGCAAAATGACTGTGTGTTGGAGGTTGCCGCGGGAACGACCGTTTATGAGGCAGCCAAGGAAGCGGGCTTGATCACGAGAGAGGTGATCGGTGCCGAGATCGACGGTAAGACCGTTGCATTGACCGCCGAATTGAAGGAGGGCGATGACGTCAAGCTTCTGACCTTTGCCGATCCTGCGGGAAAGCATCTGTTCCGTCACACCGCATCGCATATTCTGGCGCAAGCCGTTAAGCGTCTGTATCCCGCGGCAAAGCTGACCATCGGTCCCGCTGTGGAGAACGGCTACTATTATGATATCGATTCCGATACGCCTTTTACCGCCGATGCACTCAAGGCGATTGAGGGTGAAATGAAGAAGATCGTGAAGGAAAACCACAAGATCGAGCGCTTTGAGCTGCCCCGCGCCGAGGCGATCGCGCTGATGCAGGAGAAGGACGAGCCCTATAAGGTACAGCTGATCGAGGAGCTTCCCGAGGACGCTGTGATCAGCTTCTACCGTCAGGGCGAATTCACCGATCTTTGCGCAGGCCCGCACCTTTTCAGCACGGGTGCCGTAAAGGCGTTCAAGCTGACGCAATGCACGGGCGCTTATTGGAAGGGCGACCAGAAAAACAAGATGCTGCAGAGAATCTACGGTATCGCATACCCGAACAAGGACGAGATGAACGAGTATCTGAAGCAGCAGGAGGAGGCTCTGAAGCGCGATCACAACAAGCTGGGACGCGAATTGGAGCTGTTCACCACCGTTGACGTAATCGGACAGGGACTTCCCATCATGCTTCCCAAGGGCGCGCGCGTGATCCAGACGCTCCAGAGATGGGTTGAGGATGAGGAGCAGAAGCGCGGATACCTTCTGACCAAAACGCCCTTGATGGCAAAGAGAGAGCTGTACAAGATCTCGGGACACTGGGATCATTATCTGGACGGAATGTTCGTGCTGGGCGATCCCCACGACGAAACCAAGGAATGCTTTGCACTCCGTCCCATGACCTGTCCCTTCCAGTATCAGGTATTTTTGAACAAGAAGCGTTCTTACAGAGATCTGCCCATGCGCTTGGGCGAGACCTCCACGCTGTTCCGCAACGAGGATTCGGGCGAGATGCACGGCTTGATCCGTGTTCGTCAGTTCACCATTTCCGAAGGACACCTGATCCTGCGCCCCGATCAGCTTGCCGAGGAATTCAAGGGC
>JAFTKI010000098.1 GCA_017453335.1 Clostridia bacterium | reverse complement strand
TTTCAATAAGGTGACGCAGGAACAGTTGGATGCTGTTGTTTCTTTAATTAACAATCGCCCGCGTAAATGCCTTGGTTTTTTGTCTCCAAATGATTTTTTGAAAAAAGTGTTGCACTTGGCTTGACAATCTGACGAGGCTTTTAACGATCAGCGTATCAATAAATTGGAATTTGTTAATCTGATTACTTGCAGCAAGTCATAAAGATTTTACCTTCGGTTTTATCAACCTTAGTAACAATAAACTTCACAGGGGCTAAAATAACTTCGTCAGGTTCGTTTTGTACATCGGGCATTAAATCAAGTCGAATTGCAAGTGTACCGGCAGGAACAATTATTTCAGCCAAAGTACATCCGCTTGAACCATACTCGGCATTTTCTGCGATGTGTGGATTTAGGCTACAAGAAGAAAAGCCTAAATAGTCAAGAAGCATTCCTTCTTTCAAGTTTTCTACAAATCTTGTTTTGATATTTCTATATAACACCATATCGGTTTCAAGAGGTGTCATACAAGCTATCATATTAGAAATATCTACTCTTGCCCTTTCAAGTATTTGCTCCTTGACAGCTTCGGAGTCAATAACAGGAATTCTCTTTTGGTAGATCTGATATAAACGATCTCCTTCTTCCTTACTGCAATTCCAACGAACATCGAATCCCTGTTCAATAGCTTCTGACATCACGCCTCGCCCGTCTTCATTGATAAGGCTGATAAATATATCTATTGTCTTCTCGTCCGTTCCCCATAAGAGACCATTTATGAGTAAATAATCATTCGTTGTATAGAATCGTAGGGTTTCTTTCTGTGCCTCTGTCATATTTTTACCTCGTCAAATTCTTGTTTATCATTCAGATTTATTGCAAGTTTCGCTTTTGTTTAACAAACGCATAGGGCTAAACCCACTTCACTATTATAACACAAAAACCGCAGAAAATCAATCTGCGGTTTCTATGTTTTCACTTTCTTTGTTAGGAACAATAGAAAATTTTTGTTGCTTTCCTGTCGGTAGGTAATCTATCCGCAAAACTGTCCTTAAGAGTGACGCTCTATAGCAGTTCCTTTTTTGAATTATTTTTTCAGTTGTTCCTCGATCTGTCCCTGCCGCCATTCGCTGGGCGGGATGCCGTGAGTCTGCTTGAAGCAACGCGAGAAATATTCCACGTCGGAGAATCCGCACTTGACCGAGATATCGGTGATTGAAAAGACGTTATCGGTTAAAAGCTGCTCTGCCAGTTGCATCCGCTTTTTGAGCAGATATTGCATGATCGTAATCCCGTATTCGCGCCGAAAATGCTCGGTCAGCGTCACAGTGCTACAGTGCGTGTGCAGGCTCAGCTCCGAAAGCGTGATCTTTTTGGAAAGATTGCGAACGATATAGGACTTCACCATTTGTCCGATCGTTTTTTCATTGGGTAAAAGCTGCGTGCTGTTTTCAAAATACGCTGCGTAGACCGTTAGGGTATCGCACAACGCCAAGATCTCCTTCTCGGTGTGGCGAACTGTATGGCTCAGTTGAAGGCGCAGAGTTTCCGCGCTCCACTCGGGCGTGATCCTTTGGGCGCAAGCGATCAATTTAGCATCGCGGTCCTTCATCGGCTCGGCAACAGGCCCGATAATCAGATATGCTCTGACCTCTTCGTTGATGATCACGGGAGCAATCGCCTCAAACAATCCAAACGGGCATTTGTAAACGTACGGTTCACCATTTTCCCTGACATATCGGAACGCCTCAATATCCGACTGCATACAAGCATCCAGACATTTGCGCGAACGGTGCAAGAAATGGCAATATCCCTCGCTGTGTCCTGCCACCGCAACGCAATGGAAGCGGCTGTCAAACAGCGCAACCTTTACACCCGATATCTCATAGAAGTTCTGCAGCAATTCCTCTGCCTTCCACTGCTTCATCGTCCATTTCTCCCCTTTCGCATCTGATTGCCTATATTATATTTTAAAAATCCATAAAAAGCAAGCCCTTTTTGAACTTTTTTTATCGATTTTTCAAATTATTTTTTCTATCTTCTATTGAAATACGACCTTGGATTTGTTATAATCATTTATGATAAGAAAAAATAACGAAAGGAAGTTATTATCATGTTAAACATTGGCGTAATTTCTCTTGGTATCGGCAAATCCCATGCCGACGGTATCGTTCGTTCCTCTAAGGCTCGCTTGGCAGCTCTTTGCGACATCGACGAGGAAAAGCTGAAGACTCGTGCCGCTGAATACGGCGTTACCAAGATCAGCACCGATTATCACGATATGCTGAACGATCCCGAGATCGATGCAGTTTGCGTAACCTCTCCCGACCATTTTCACCTGCAGATGGTTGTTGACGCTTTGCGCGCAGGCAAGCACGTTCTTTGCGAAAAGCCTCTGGCTCTTCATGCAGACGAGTGCAAGGAAATGATCAAGGTTTCACAGGAGACCGGCAAGCTTTTGATGGTTGGTCAGGTATGCCGTGTGGCTCCCGGCTTTGCAAAGGCAAAATCCTTTATCGAAGAGGGACTTCTCGGCGACGTTTACTTCATCGAATCCGAGTATGCACACGACTACGTTGACATCAAGGGTTGGCGTAAAGATCCCGCAAATATGCGTCATCCCGTAACCGGCGGCGGCTGCCATGCAGTTGACCTTGTTCGTTGGCTGGCAGGCAAAGAGCCCGTTGAGGCGTTCTCTTACTCCACCCACAAAGCGCTCACCGACTGGCCCTGCGATGACTGCACCATTGCTTTGATGAAATTTGACAAGGACCTGATGGGTAAGGTTCTCGTATCCACCGGATGCAAGAGAAATTACACCATGCGTACCGTAATCTACGGCACCAAGGGTACCATCGTTGTTGACAATACATCTCCCACAATGTCTCTGTTCTTGGAGGAAATTGCAGGCGAGAAGAAGATGTATGGCACCAAGTGCATCAATATCGAGCAAAAGATCCCCGTGAAGATCGCAAACCACAACGTGGCTGCTGAGATCGACGAGTTCGTTGAGTGCATTCTCACCAACACCCAGCCCAGAATTTCGGCTGAGGAGGGTGCGCGCACCGTTGCCGCTTGCGAGGCGATCATCAAGTCCTCGGAAACCGGCAAGCCCGAGCCCATTATTTACTGATAAAATCAAAATGCCCGCATTTTCGAAAGAGATTGCGGGCTTTTTGCAAGATTTGAAAAAAGCGAGTACATGATGAAAGAACAATCACAATTCAAAAAAGCCTTACAGATCGGCTTTGTGTGTATTTTTACATACATTATCAGCTATTACCTGCGCAATCTGCTTGGCGTACTGACCCCCGAAATGATATCGGGCGGCGTTTACACCGAAGCTTACCTTGCCCTGCTTGCTTCGGTCTATATGATCGTATACGCGGCAGGACAGCTTGTAAACGGATTCATCGGAGACCACGTCAAGCCCAAATATATGGTAACGCTCGGTCTGACGGTTGCCGCTCTTGCGCTTTTGGCATTTACTTATATCAAACAGGAGCTGCTTGGTATCCTCGCCTTTGGATTGCTCGGCTTCGGACTTTCCATGCTCCGCGGTCCCTTGGTCAAGGTCATCTCCGAAAACACCCTCCCCCAGCACGCACGTGTGTGCTGTGTCTTTCTTTCCTTTTCCAGCTTTGCAGGCCCCCTGTTGGCAGGTCTTTCGGCAATGCTCTTTGATTGGCAAGCCGTGTTTCTGTTTTCGGCATTCGCAACGCTTTCCATGGCAGTATTTGCCTTTTTGATGCTGACGTGGTTCGAAAGGCGCGGTATGGTCCGCCCCGTAACAGAACAAACAGAACGAAAGGAAAAAGGAAAGGTGGATCTTTTCAGTCTTTTCCGCCTGCGCAACTTCGTGCTGTATATGGTGGTTGGTATGGTGGTGGAGATTGCCGCCGCATCGATCAACTTCTGGATGCCCACCTACTTCAATCAATATCTGGCAATCCCCGAAGCCACCTCCACGGTTCTGTTTTCCGCCATTTCCCTGTTGCGCGCACTCTGCCCTTTCCTTGCGCTGTTCGTCTTCAAGCTGTTCCGCGAACGTGACGTATTGATCGTGCGCGTTGCTTTCTCCCTGTCTGCCATCCTGTTTGCGATTCTGTTTTTCGTGCAGAATCCGCTCCTTAATGTCCTTCTCTTTACCCTTGCCTTGATGTGTTCCAGCATTTCCTCGGCAACACTGTGGAGCATCTACATTCCAAGCCTTGCAAAAAGCGGAAAGGTCTCGGGGGCGAACGGCGTTCTGGACTGCACGGGATATATTGCGGCGGCGCTTTTGAACATTGCAATCGTGCCGATCATGAACTTTGGTGGCTGGGGCGGAGTGATCCTCTCCTGGTGTGCTACCATGCTCATCGGCGCTACAGCGACTTTGTTTGCCAAAAAAAGTGCAGATAATTCCTAAAAGATCAGCCCCATAACAAAAATGCTCCCCGAGTGTTCATCAGAACACTTGGGGAGATCTTTTTGATAATTCTCAGAACGGAACCTCAGGTCCGTCATCTTCAACAGCAGACTCCTCATCCTGTTGATCGGTCTCTTGCTGATCCTCCTCAGACTCTGCTTCTGCAGCCGTCTTCTCGGCATTGCGCTTTGCGCGCTCCTCGTTGTCACGGCGGCTCTTTTCTGCCTTTTCTGCGGCAATCGCATCCAATTCTTCCTCGGTTGCGTCATCCTTCATTGCTGCAGCAAACTGATCGGCATCCATGCTTTCGTGCTTGAGCAAATACTGTGCCACAAAATGCAAGCGGTCGATGTGCTCTTCGAGGATCTTCTTCGCCTCGTCATAGCTCTCTGCGATAATACGCTGAATTTCAGCATCGATCGCGGCGGCAGTTTGTTCGGAGTAGTTCTTGCCCGAGCTGAAATCGCGGCCCAAGAAGACTTCGTCACTGCTATGATCCGATCCGTACAGCACGGTTCCCAGCTTTTCGCTCATACCGTAGCGCGTTACCATGTTACGTGCTACCTTGGTTGCCTGCTGGATATCAGCCGAAGCCCCCGTTGAAACATCGTCCATGATCAGCTCCTCGGCAATGCGTCCGCCAAGACTGAGCTTGATACGGTCAAGCATATCGCCGCGTGTGGTATAGGAAATATCCTCCTCGGGAACGCTGACCGTAACACCGCCTGCACGTCCTGCAGGGATAATGGTGATCAGCTTGACAGGGTCGGTGTTCTTGCAGTAATAGGAAACAACCGCATGACCTGCCTCGTGATATGCCGTAAGCTTGTTTTCCTTTTCGGTACGAACCTTCGATTTTTTCTGCGGTCCGAGCAAGGTCTTCATAAAGGCTTCCTCGATATCGTCCATACCGATCAACGCCTTGTTTTTCTTTGCCGCAAGCAAAGCCGCCTCGTTGAGCAGGTTTGCAAGGTCTGCACCCGTAAAGCCAACCGTGGACTGTGCCACCTTGTGGAAGTCAACCGCTTCCTCCAAGGGCTTGTTGCGCGCGTGTACCTTCAAAATCTCTTCTCTGCCCTTCATATCGGGATAATTAACGATCACCTGACGGTCGAAACGACCGGGACGGAGCAGTGCGGGATCAAGGATATCGGGGCGGTTGGTTGCCGCCATTACGATGATGCCGTCATGCGAGCCAAAGCCGTCCATTTCAACAAGCAACTGGTTCAAGGTCTGCTCACGCTCATCGTGACCGCCGCCAAGACCTGCGCCTCTGTGACGGCCTACGGCATCGATCTCATCGATAAAGATGATCGAAGCGGGCGACTTACGTGCATTCTCAAACAGATCGCGCACACGCGAAGCACCGACACCAACATACATCTCCACAAAATCCGAGCCCGAGATCGAGAAGAACGGAACTCCCGCTTCTCCTGCAACCGCTTTTGCAAGCAAGGTCTTACCGGTACCGGGAGGGCCCACAAGCAATACGCCGTGGGGAATCTTTGCGCCCAGCTTGGTAAACTTGGCAGGATCCTTCAAAAATTCAACGATCTCCACCAATTCTTCCTTTTCTTCATCGGCACCTGCCACGTCGCGGAACAGCACCTTGCTCTTTTCGTTGGGTGTTTTCACACGTGCTTTGCCAAAGGAATTGAACTTTCCTGCGCCGCCCTTACCGCTCATCTGGCGGAAGGAGATCACATAGATAATAATGATCACCACAAAGATCAGCACCCAAGGCAACAGACTTACCCACCAAGGAGTCTCAACGGGCGACTGCGGATTGTAGTAGGTCAGAATACTGACTTCATCGTCCTCCAACACGCCGTTGCGGTTGAAATCTACCCTCTTTTCGGGCGTCAATGCGGGCGTGATATAATCCTGCACGACATCCTCGTGGAACATATCAAAGCTTCTTAGCTGATATTCACGGTGCTTGGTTTCGCCGTCGATCTCCAAGATCAAGACGTTATCGGGGGTTACCGAAACACCCCTTACTCTGTTCTCCGAGAAATATTGAATGACCTGATTGTAGGTCAGCGGCGCGGGCTCTTCGCTGGTGGTAAACAGCGTAGACAGCACGAAAATGATTGCCGCCAATATAATCACGTAGAACAAAAGTTCATGTAAAAAACCTCGTTTCTTCATGAAACTCCTCCAATTCAATGTTTTTCTGCAAATGATCTATTTGATGGACAAAAGCTCCACGGCAATCAAAATACCGTCTGCTCCGTCCGCGATTTTCTTCTGTATCGGCACACCGTCCCGCGCGCCTGCAAAGGGAGCCCAAACGATCCCCTCACTGTCGCACAAAATCGGGAGAAGCTCCCGTCGGTGCGGCGGAATCTCCGCCTTGCCGTATAATTTCCGCAGTTTCTTATGCATTCCACCCGAAAAAAGTGTATCTCCGTCACACTTTTTGCGCCAATGCAAACTGTTATTTATTATAGCAGAATTCTTCTTTAAAATTATATAAGACTCTGTAGATAAATTGTGAATTTTTGTCTGCCCGTCGATCTGCTCAACTCTCACCCGTACACGTCCGTCAAACAGCAAGGTCTCCCCAAGCTGTAAGGGGAACGGTGTCAACGCCGTCTTGGTACGCACACGCTTCACAAGTCGCAGCAATCCTCGCTCACGGAGCGCCACAAAGTCGCCTGTCAACGCTGCCTCTGCGCCGTTGGTTTCAGGGTTCAAAAGCGAATCCAAAGCCGTCAGATGAACGCGCTCGGGACAATACCCCGTATGCTTCTCCACCCAACGCATCAAGGCGCGCACACGGATCGGTGACGGTTCCCCGCTCAGCTTTTCACAAAGAAGACCTGCCTCGGTCTCACTCTCGTGCAGCAGTCGATCGGCAAGCTCCGAAAGATATGCCTCATCCTCGCTCAGAGCGATCGCCGCATCGGTCGCCTTGCCTTGCGGATTTTCGAAAAGCTCCGAGAGGATCGGAACGACCTCGGCGCGCAAACGGTTTCTTGTGTATGCAGTGTCGGAATTGGTGCTGTCGGTTACAAACTCAAGCCGATTTTTTTCACAATAAGCCAAAATACTCTTGCGTGAAACCGATAGCAGCGGACGCACGAGATACCCCGTGGCAAAGGGGCGTACGCGAGAGATTCCGCAAAGTCCCTTGGTGCCGCTTCCGCGACAAAGTCGGAACAGAAGGGTTTCCAGATTGTCGTCGGCATGGTGCGCCGTGACCAACAGCCCGATCGATTCACGCTCCATGAGCTCGGCAAAGAAACGGTAACGAACCTCACGGGCAGTTTCCTCAAGTCCCTTGCCGCTCTGCTTGGCAAGCGCGGGAACGTCTGCCGTGCAAACAAACAAGCGTACACCGTATTCCTGTGACATACGCGTGCAAAAGACTTGATCGCGGTCTGCCTCGCTGCCGCGGATCCCGTGATTCACGTGTGCCGCATACAAGGGAAATCCGTCTTTTTTTGCAAGCTCTGCCAAAAGATGCAACAAAGCGCGCGACTCGGCACCGCCCGAAAAAGCCAACAGAACGGGGGTTTGTGGTGCAACTCCCGCCAGCCTCCACGGCGCGGGAATCGTGTTGAAGCATTCTTCCTTCATCAAGCTTGTTCCTGTTCCTTATCGATGGTGATAAATTTGGTAAACTGACCGTTCCAGCCCATGTTAACGGTACCCGTAGAGCCGTGGCGGTTCTTGGCAATGATGACCTCTGCAACGCTGGTATCCTGATTTGCTTCCTCGCCGGTCTTATAGTATTCGCTGCGGTAAAGGAAAATAACCGTATCGGCGTCCTGCTCGATCGCACCCGAGTCACGCAGGTCGGACAGCATCGGCTTTTTATCGGTTCTCGACTCAGGTCCACGCGAAAGCTGCGCACAGCAAACAACGGGAACCATCAGTTCCTTTGCAAGGATCTTGAGCGAACGGGAAATCTCCGAAACCTCTTGTACACGGTTGTCGTTATGATGGTCGCCCTGCATAAGTCCAAGGTAGTCGATAACAACCAATCCCAGATTTTGCACACGGCGAAGCTTTGCCTTCATGGCGGTAACCGTCATTCCCGATGTATCATCGATCAAAATATCACAGCCTGCAAGCTCACCTGCCGCTGCCGCCAAATGCTCCCAATCCTCGGGCTTGAGCTCGCCCGTACGCAAGGAATAACTGTTGACCAGCGCCTCACTGGAAAGCACACGGCTGACAAGCTGGTCTGCCGACATTTCCAAAGAAAAGATACAAACCGCTTTTTTGGTCTGCTTTGCCACGTTGGTTGCGATATTCAACGCAAACGAGGTCTTACCCATACCGGGACGCGCACCCACCAACACAAGGTCGCTCTTTCCCATACCCGCAAGCACACGGTCAAGCGCCGAGAAGCCTGTCTGCGTACCCTGCGTAGCTTCCTTGTTGGTATTCAGCTCATGCAGATGCGCATAGACCTCATGCAATACGTCTCTGATATGACGGAAGTTCTTGGTGTCCCGTCCCTGCGCGATATTGAAGATCAGATTTTGCGCGTGATCCAGAATTCCAGCAACCGACTCCTGCTCGGAGTACGCCGCCTCGGAGATCTCTCCGCAAGCCGCGATCAACTGACGCAACACGCTCTTTTCCTTGATGATCCGCGCATAATCCTTGATATTGAGCGCATCGGGAACCGCCTCGGTCAGCGTGCGGATGTAATCCTCGCCACCCGATTTATCGTAAATTCCCTTCACCACCAGCATGTCGATCAGCGTCACCACGTCGATCTCGCTGTTGGTCAGGAACAGCTCACTCATTGCAAGATAGATCTGCTTATGCTCGGACAGATAAAAATCTTCAGCCGTTAAAAGATCCGCGATCTCGGTCAAGGATGCCGGATCGATCAAGATCGCGCCCAGAAGCGATTGCTCCGCAGGCATCGAAAACGGCAGTTTTCGCATCATTTCATCCTGCATGATTATTTCTCACAAACCAAAACGTTGATCTTTCCCGTTACCTCGGGATAAAGCTTGACCTCGATCTCATATTTTCCGTAAGCCTTGATGGGATCGCTGAGAACCAGCTTTCTCTTGTCAATGCTGATCTTGTGGTCTGCCTGCAGCTTTTCCGCGATATCCTTCGAGGTGATCGATCCGTAAAGACGGCCGTCGGCACCCGAGGATGCGGGAACCTTTACTACGAGAGTAGTCAGCTTTTCTGCCAGCGCACGAGCCTCCTTCTTTTCGGTCTCAATGCGGTAAAGTCTTGCCGATTCCTGCGTTTTCACGTCGTTGAGCGACTGTGCATCGGCAACCTTTGCCAGCTTGCGAGGAATCAAAAAATTCTTTCCGTATCCGTCGGATACCTCAATTACATCGTTCTTCTTTCCCTGTCCTTTTACGTCTGCCAATAAAATAACTTTCATGATATGTTTCTCCGTTTTAAATTGTAATTCGTTTTATCGTTTTGCGTTTTTCTCGTTTTCGTATTCGTTATCCAAATAGTCGTCCAGAACATTCTTGAGCTGTGTTGCCGCAGCCTCCAGGGAGGTGTTGGGCAATCGCGTGCCTGCCATATCAAAGTGACCGCCGCCGTTCATACGCTGCATAATGATCTGCACGTTGATCTTATCGTGCGAGCGAGCCGAAATGGTAACCGTGTTGTCGGCGCGAAGCAACGCAAAGGATGCCTCGATGCCCGCGATAGTCATCAACTTGTCCGCCGCCTTGGCAACCGCAATGTTATCCGCTTCGGTGGCAGGATGGTCAACACTCAGCCATGTCAGCGCGATCTTATCACGGTAAGTACGTGTACGGCTGTCGATATCGCACGCCGTGAAGAGGTTGGACATAGTTTCGGTAAACAGAATTCTGACCGCATTGGCGTGTGCGCCGCGACGGTAGAGATAGTTGACCGCCGCAAAGGTCTGCATTCCCGCGCCCTGCGTAAAGTTTTTGGTATCCAGCATCAAGCCCGCAAGCATCAGATTAGCCTCCTCTTTCAGAAGTGAATCATTGTAGGGGCTATGCTCCAGCATTTCGCTGACCAATTCACTTGCCGCGGCTACGGCAGGACGGATATAAGTCATCAAGGGCTTGAATTCGTAAAGCTGGTCCTGTCTGCGGTGGTGGTCTACGATCACCACGTTCTTCACGCATTTGAGCAGCTTCGGTGCCTCGGTATTATTGACGTTGTTTACGTCACTCATGATCAGAAGCGTATCCGATCTCACCGCATCCAAAGCGGTATCTCCGCTGATGAACATCGAGCGGTATTCGGGCAGATGTGCCAGCATATCGTAGCAAATTCGGAAATTCACATGATCACGGTTGACGACCACGCGGATACGCGAGGTATCGCCGTCACGCGCACAGATCGCAAGTCTTGCAAGACCTACGCAAGAGCCGATCGAGTCGTAGTCGGGGCCGCGGTGTCCCATGATCAGCACGTTTCCTGCTTCCTTGATCAGCTTGCACAGGTGTGTGGAGTTTACGCGCGAGGTGATGGTGGTGGAACCGTACATGGTGTTGGTTCTGCCTCCGTACGGCGTGATGTTTTTTCCATCGTTGACAGTTACCTGGTCACCGCCCTTTTGCAGAGCAATGTCCAGCGCATCGCCCGCCGCTCTCGACTTATCCTCAAAGCTTCCGTTCACAGCTCCCACACCCATCGAAATGGTAACGGGGAAGGTGTTATCGCCCAGCTTGATATTGCGTATGGTTTCCAGAATACGGAATTTGTTGCGAATACATTTATCCAATGCGGCACGGGTGAATACCAGCAAATATTTTTCGCGCTCGTACTCGCGGAGCATTCCGCCAAAGCTTGCCGCCCACTCCTTGAGCTTGTTCTCAATCTCGTTTACCGCAGTTCTGTAGCTGACTCGGATATACTGTGCCAATTCCTGCAAGCTGTCGATCACGATATACGCCACAACAGGCTCTTCATCGTATTTCTGCTTCAGCATTGCCAGCTTTTCGGAAATATCGGTAAATACCGCAAAGAAGTAGTCCTTGCCGCGAGAGCGAAGCACGTAGCAACGCAATTCATAACTCTTACCGTCGATTACAGTCACCAAGGGATGAGAATTGTCGATCGGAACGCCGTCCTCGGTAAAGGTGATTTTCTCCACGGGACCGCCGTTGTAAGCATACTCGATCAATTCCTCCATCGGCACCGTGCAAAAGGTATCCAACGGCACGTTGCAAACGGGCGAGCGATATTGCAAAATATCCTGCAAGGCACCGCTTACGATCTTCACCACACCGTCCTCAGCAATGATGGCGTAGGGGATGTCCACCACGTATCGGAACATATCGCTGACCTCGGTCGTCATCAGCTCAGCCGCATCATTTGCATTTTTGATACGGCGGTAGCGGCTCAGGTACGGAAACAAAATGCACCCCACCGACAAAGCATATACAGCGCAGATCGCCGCACCGTACAGCGGAAGCTCGGCTGAATCAACCAAGAAGGTGATCACCGTATACAACAGCAGCATCGCGCCTCCGATCAGTGCTGCCGCGATCAGCGGCGGCCGCAGGTCGGTGCGGAAAATATGTTTTTTCTTTTTTTGCATATCAAATCCTCCTAAAAATCGGAATGGAACAAAAACAAGGCTGTAAGGATCAACCGTTTCCTTGATCGGAATCCATACGGCTTGCCAGCTTTTGGCGGATCGCCGCAGAAATACGACCGTATGCACCAAAAATTGCAAGCAGGTAAAGCATACCGCCCGAATAGTAACAGAACATTGCTCCCATGATGAAGATCAGGAACAAGCGCGCTCCGGGGGCTGCCTGTGCGATCGCAAGCAGGGTTTGAATGCCGCACAGTAAGAAGATAGGCATCAGCATGATCATAAGATTCATTGCCGCCGCCAGTGCCGGCGAATCGGGAAGGAGCATGGTCAACACGAAGCAGATCGCAAAAACGATCGCCGCCGTCAGGCTGACCGTCAGCATCCGCATCTTCGGAGTGACGACCTTTTCCAGTCCAACTCTTCCATAAGCCGCCGTCAACAGCATTTGCGCAAAAAATGCAAGCAGTGCGGTTACCACCGTGATCAACGCAGGGAAAACATTGAAGAGCGCCGAAACGGTCCGCTTGATCGCATCATCCGACAAGGTCTCCTCGATCTGCGCAACCAACTCTGCGGTTTGAACCTCTGCAGGCTGCTGTGCCAGAAACTGCAGCATTGCTTCCTTTTGCTGAACCATGAAATTGACGACCGCATTCCGAGCGGTATCGACAAAAGCAAGCACGCAACTGCGGTTCAAGCCTCCCGTTGTTTTCCAGATCGCAAACACCGCGCAAGCCACGATTGCCAGCAAAAAGCCGCCCATGCAAGCCAACAGGGTCTTCGTCCGCAAGCTATCCTTTCGTGTAGCCACCGCCAAACAGATCGAGGCGGGAGTAAACAGAAGTGCCAACAGTGAAATTTCAATATTATGTGTGATCGAATACGAAGCCCCCACCGCAACGATCGGGATCAGAAGTGTGACAAGGATCGGAAGCTTGCGAGTGGTCAGAAGGAACGCGCCGCTCATGGTTCCCACCACAAGAGCCAGGAACACAGCTCCCACGATAAGATCGGAGCTCAGCGAGGCAAGCAAGCCTGCCACAACGAACAAACTGACCATCACCGATGCACGGCGCACGATCCAGATCACATAGCCAACCGACAATGCGATCAGTGCCGTTGATACCGTTTCGTACCGACAAACCGTCAAGCCCAGCGCACACAGAAAAAACACGATCACGCTTCCCACCGTATAAGCAGGAGAAAGCTTCTGCAATCCGTCGCAGTTCTTCCACGGATTCTTCCCGTTTACATTCAATCCAACTTGTTCCATCGCCAAACGCACTCCTCTCTTAAAGATATAGTTATTCGATTATAATAGTATAGCACATTTTTTTCTGTTTGTAAACACTTCCTTCTATATTTAACAATTTTTTTACCAAGTATATCCAATTTGAGCGTGTTTTCGAAAAAAAAGCAAAAAAGCATAGGCTTCCGTCAATCTCCCGACAGGAAATATGAATTTTTTTTGAAAAAAAAGCATTTGTTCTTTACTTTCTCCAACTTCCATGATAAAATAAAAAGTACTTATGAGCATAAGAGATTTTAGAGGAAGGACCGTAATATGACCAATCAAGAACGTTTTTTAGAGATCTACAAAAGCACCATAACCCGTGAGGGCGCCGACAAGCTGCTGACCTACTTGCAGGAGGGCAGCGACTTTTTCACAGCTCCTGCCAGCACGCGCTACCACGGCGCACACGAGGGCGGACTTCTGGCACACAGCCTGAACGTTTACGATTGCCTTGTGGACATTCTCAACCGTCCCCGCATGAAAGAGATGTACGGCATCAGCTACAGCGATGAAAGCATTGCGATTGCAGGTCTGTTGCACGATATCTGCAAGATCAATTTTTATAAAACCAGCTTCCGCAACGTCAAGGACGAAACGGGCAGATGGGTAAGCGCGCCTTATTATACCATCGAGGATACCCTGCCCTACGGTCACGGCGAAAAGTCGGTGTACATCATTTCGGGCTTTATGCGTCTGACGCGTGACGAGGCGTTTGCCATTCGTTATCACATGGGCTTTTCCGGAACCGAGGATACCAACAACGTAGGCAGAGCCTTGGAAATGTTCCCCTTGGCGTATGCCGTTTGCTGTGCCGATATGGAAGCCGCGTTTCTGATGGAAGGCAAGCTGGAGGGTAAGCTTGCGGGAGAGAGCAAATGAAACAACTCCCCTCCAAGGCGGCACGCCCCTTGATCGTGTTCGCTTACCTGTTGCCCCTCCTGCTCGGCATTTTTCTGTTGATCTGGGCAAATATTCCGCATCTGTTCTTTTTTGATCAAGCCAACAACGATCCGAAAACCTCCCAAGGGCTTTTTGAGCTGATGGGAAGAACGTGGGACGCCTGTGTGGGACAATTCAGCGGTGAATATGAAACCACGCCCTATAATATGTATTTCCCGTATATCATGATCTTCGTCATCATTTTTTCGTGGATCTGCATTTTTCTGTATGCAATCGCAGCGATCCCTGCGGCAATCTGCTCGGTCATCGCGTTTTCCTATCCGCCCGCTTCCAAAAACGCCAATTTTGCAAAGCGTTGGTTGCATTTTTTCTGTCCGAATCGAATCACGTATATCATTTTTCAACTATTGGTGATCGTTCCTGCCTGCTTCCCCATGCTCTTGGAGGGCTGTCAGCAAGCGATGTTCCCCGAAATGGCAAACATCTTCATTTACTATGACTTTGCCCTGCCCGATTGGCTGCTTGTCGGAGGCTTGATCGTGATCAGCCTTGCAATCTGGCTGATCCTGCTTCCCGCACAGCGCGATGAAAACATGGATATGTTCCGCCTCTACAAATTAAAGAAATAAAAAACGAGCCATTGAAGCATTGGAAAATCTTCAATGGCTCGTCAATATTTTTATCAAAGATCAATGGGCATGCCCTTCTCTGCCGACTCAAATGCGGCAAAGATGATCTTCAGGTCGGTGCGCATCTGGTCGTAAGTAACGTCCTGCTCACAGCCCGTGCGGATCGCATTTACAAAGTGACGGTAATAATCATGCACGTCGGATGCGGGACGCGCTACACGGTATGTATCGGTGGTCACCTCGTCACGCGGTGCCATAGTCTTGGTCAAGCCTGCCGCAGTTTTTACGGGAAGCACGTCGTTTTCATGCCAGTGCTTGCACTTTATTACCTGTGCCTCCTCGCGCCAATCGGTGATCAGGGCAGTACCCTTTTCCGCGCGCATATAAAATCTGGGCATTGCGATAAAGTTATAAGTACCCAGCTCAATGGTAGCTCGCTGACCGTTTGCAAAGGTCAGATCCAAACGAAAGCCGTCGTCCACTTCCTTGTTGGTGATGTGGTCGCACAAGCAATAAACACGCTTCACGTCCCAACCGCAGATCATCAAAATCTGGTCGATCAGGTGGATACCCCAGTCGTACAGCATTCCGCCGCCGTGCTCACGCTCGCCTCTCCAGTCGGAAGGAATTCCGCGGCTGCCGTGTACGCGGGACTCGATATTGATCATTTTTCCGATCTCGCCCGAATCATATATCTGCTTCATTGCCAGATAGTCAACGTCCCAACGGCGATTCTGGTGCGTGGTAAAGCGAACACCGTTCTTTTCTGCAGCCGCGATCATACGCTCCAAGGAATCCATGGAAAGCGTTACGGGCTTTTCACAAATCACGTTTTTCTTTGCATTCAGAGCCGCAATTACGACCTCCTCGTGGCTATCGTTGGGGATTGCAACGGTGATCAGCTCAACCGATTCGTCCTTCAAGAGTGCCTCATAAGACTCGTACGCGTGGATGCCGCGGCTTCTTGCCAGCTCATTGCGCTCCTCACGAATATCATATACACCGGCAAGCTCGCAAACATCACTCTTCAAGAGATGCTCCACGTGCCAGCCGCCCATGCCGCCGTATCCTACAACAGCTGCCTTCATCTTTCTCATAGTCCGTCCCTTTCGTCTTTTTCACAAATGAGATTGAAGTACAGACATACTTCGATAGCTACAGTATATGCTATTTTATTGCTTTTTTCAAGACACTTTTTGCTAATTTCAAGACAAATATTGCTATAGAGCATCTTTTTTTGTTTTTTTGGGAGAAAATTAGGTCAAAGCCCTTGCCAGTGAACCCAAAATATTGTATAATATAGTATTAGAATTGTAAAAAACAAAATGTTTTTCGGAAAGGTCGGTTACAGAATGGCGCAAAAATCCAAAAGACAAGAGCATATCCGTAATTTTTCCATTATAGCCCACATTGACCACGGAAAGTCCACGCTGGCAGACCGTATTCTCGAATCCACCCAAACGGTTGCAAAGCGAGATATGGAGGAGCAGATCCTGGACAACATGGATCTGGAGCGTGAGCGAGGCATCACCATCAAAGCCCGCGCGGTCAAGCTGGACTATCTGGCAAAGGACGGAGAAACCTACACCTTTAATCTGATCGATACCCCCGGTCACGTTGACTTTAACTACGAGGTCTCCCGCTCGCTCAACGCCTGCGACGGGGCGCTTCTGGTGGTAGACGCAACACAGGGTATCGAAGCACAAACGCTGGCAAATGCGTATTTGGCAGTCGATGCAAATCTGGAGATCATTCCCGTAATCAACAAGATCGACCTTCCCTCCGCCGATATTGACCGTTGCCGCAATGAAATCGAGGATGTGATCGGTATTCCTGCCGAGGATTGCCCCGCCGTTTCGGCAAAAACGGGACTGAACATCGAGGACGTACTGGAAGCCGTGGTTCAAAATATCCCCTCCCCCGAGGGTGATGAGAACGCCCCCTTGAAGGCATTGATCTTTGACTCCTATTACGACAGTTATCTCGGCGTTGTCGTCAACATCCGTGTCATCGACGGCTCCGTCAAGGCAGGAGACCGTATTCAGTTGATGAGTACGGGTGCGGTCTTTGACGTGGTGGACGTTGGTACAATGGAGCCCTTCGGATTAAAGAAGGCAGAGTGCCTGTCCGCAGGTGATGTCGGCTATATCACTGCCTCGATCAAGAGCGTCAGCGACACACGCGTGGGCGATACCGTTACATTGGCATCCAATCCCACCGATACACCGCTTCCCGGCTTCAAAGCAGTACAGCCGATGGTTTACGCAGGTATCTATCCTGCCGACGGCGCTCGCTACGGAGACTTGCGTGAAGCATTGGAGAAATTACAGCTCAACGACGCGGCTCTGATCTTTGAGCCCGAAACCTCGATCGCGCTCGGCTTTGGTTTCCGTTGCGGATTCTTGGGTCTGCTTCACATGGAAATCATTGAAGAACGCCTGGAGCGTGAATTCAACCTCGATCTGATCACCACCGCTCCCAGCGTTATCTACAAGATCAAGCTAAAAAACGGCGAGACGGTGCACATTGATAACCCCTCCAACTATCCCGCGCCCGATACCATTGATGTGGCGTACGAGCCGCTTGTAAAGGCAAATATCATCACTCCCGTGGAATACGTGGGAGGCTTGATGGAGCTTTGCCAGAACCGCCGCGGTGTATTCCTTGACATGAAATATCTCGATCCCACCCGTGTGGAGCTGCACTACAATCTGCCGCTCAACGAGATCATTTACGACTTCTTTGATGCGCTCAAGAGCCGCTCTCGCGGATACGCCTCGCTCGACTACGAGCTTGGAAGCTATGAGCCCTCCAAGCTGGTCAAGCTTGATTTCCTGCTCAACGGTGAGCAGGTGGACGCGCTCTCCTTTATCGTTCACGAGGAAAAGGCTTACGGACGTGCGCGCAAGATTGCCGAAAAATTGAAAGAAAATATTCCGCGTCAGCTCTTTGAGGTTCCGATCCAGGCAGCGATCGGCGCAAAGGTCATCGCCCGTGAGACCGTAAAAGCGGTTCGTAAGGACGTGCTTGCAAAATGCTACGGCGGTGATATCACCCGTAAAAAGAAGCTTTTGGAAAAGCAAAAAGAGTGCAAAAAGAAGATGCGCCAGCTCGGCTCGGTTCAGGTATCCCCCGAAGCCTTCATGGCTG
>JAFTKI010000097.1 GCA_017453335.1 Clostridia bacterium | reverse complement strand
TTTTGATTTTTTATTTTCCTTTATTTCAAAAATCTTTCCCCAAGAAAAAGCCAACGAGCACCCAACCAAAACCTTTCAACCACCCCATTCAAACGCGGAAGCGTTTGAACAGAACAGGACGAGCGAGCCACGTTTAGCGGCTCACTCGTCCTGTTCTGCCTGTTCAAAAGTTTTTGGGAGAAGGGGGTGGTTTGGAGGGGGAGGAGGAATTTTTTTAAAAAGTCCTCCTCCCCCTCCAAGGTCTTCCTCCCTCACTCCCAAAAAATCAACAGAGAGTCAAAATTTCGTCAAATACTTGACACAAAGGGGAGATATCATTATAATTATAGTAATTGGGTTTAGATTTCAGGAAGATAAGAAGAGAGCGACGGAGAACGGAGGCAAGTGAGATGATAGAGGTCAAGAATCTGACCAAGGTTTACGGCGACCACACGGCAGTAGACCATTTGAGCTTTAAGATCAACAACGGAAAGATATACGGGCTTTTGGGGCCGAACGGTGCGGGGAAGTCGACCACGATGAACATGATCACGGGTTGTCTGGCACCCACCGAGGGAAGTGTAAAGATCAACGGCTTTGACGTATACAAAGAGGCGCAAAAGGCAAAGCAGTGCATTGGGTATCTGCCCGAGATCCCGCCTGTATACGAGGAAATGACGCCCGAGGAATATCTGCGCTTTGTGGCAGACGCCAAGGGAGTCCCCTTTGAGCGTGCCATTCGACAGGTACAGGAGGTTATGAAGCTGACGCAGATCGATTCGATGCGCCGCCGACTGATCAAAAATCTGTCCAAGGGCTACCGTCAGCGCGTTGGGATCGCGCAGGCAATGCTGGGAAGCCCCGACATCATCATTCTTGACGAGCCTACGGTGGGACTTGATCCCAAGCAGATCCTTGAGATCCGCACGCTGATCCGCCGCTTGGGCGAGATCAAGACCGTGATCATCAGTAGCCACATTCTTGCCGAGATCAGCGAGATCTGCGACCACGTTCTGATCATTGCCGACGGAAAGCTGATCGCAAACGCGCCGATCGAAGAGCTGCAGAACAAATCCAACGCGGGTGCGCGCCTGAAGCTTTCGGTACGCGGCGACGAGCAGGGCGTTCTGGAAACACTTTCCGAGATCGAGGAGCTGGAAAGCTGTACCGTGGGTGCTTCGCGCGAGGCGGGAGTTGTTAAGCTGACGGTGAGCGCAAAGGGCGACACCGACCTGCGTGACCGTATCTTCTTCGCACTTGCCGACCGTCGGTATGCGCTGTTGTCGATGGAAAAAGAGGAGGCCTCGCTGGAGAGCATCTTCCTGTCGCTGACAGCTCAGGCAGAGCAGAAGAAACAAGATTCCAATACCGATCAAAACGGAAAAAAACGCGCCCGTAAACCCGAGCGCGACGGAAAATATGAGCTGATCGACGATGAAAAGGAGGACAAACGCTGAATGACTGCTATATTCAAAAAAGAACTCCGCGTAGCCTTCAGCGGTCTGTTTGGCTACATCTCGATCGCCATCCTGCTTTTGTTTGCGGGACTGTTCACGGTACTGATCAACCTGTTCACGGGTTCGCCCGAATTTTCGGTCACGCTGTCGGGAATGGGGCTGGTGCTGGCGGTGCTGATCCCGTTTTTGACCATGCGGACCATCGCCGAGGAACGCCACAGCCGCACCGATAAGTTGCTGTATTCGCTCCCGATCAAAATGCGCGACGTGGTGCTGGGAAAATTCTTTGCCATGCTCACGCTGTTTGCCATTCCAACGGCAGTGATCGGACTTTATCCTCTGATCTTGTCCTTTTTCGGAGAAATTTCGCTGACGGCGGCATACGTTTCGCTTCTCGGCTTTTTGCTTTTGGGAGGCGCACTGATCGCCATCTGTATGTTCGTGTCGTCGCTGGTGGAAAGCCCCGTACTGGCGGCTATGCTCAGCCTGACGGCAACGCTGCTCCTGTATTTTATGGACAGCATCGCAACCATTCTTCCCACAAGCGCGCTTGCGTCCTTTTTCGTTTGCGTGATCGCGTCACTGGGTGTTGGAGCGCTGTTCTGGGTGGTCTCCAAGCAGGTGCTTTTGGGACTGGGTGTCTCAACGCCGTTGGTGCTGGGAACGGCAATCGTCTATCTGATCAAACCCGAGCTTTTCTCGTACCTGTTGCCGAATTTTTTCTCCAAAGTGGCTTTGTTCACGCAATTCGGAGGCTTTATGTACGGATACATCGACCTGTCTGCCGTGGTGTTGTATCTCACCACCGCAGTGCTTTTCCTGTTTTTAACGGTCGCGTTTATGGAAAAGCGCCGCTTGCTGTAAGGAGGGGTTGACATGAACGAAAAAAAGAACCGATATCAAAACCGTAACCGCACCGTTACCCTTTGGCTGGCAGCAATTCTTGTGGTTTTAGCGATCGTGATCGCCATCAACGCCGCTCTGTCGGCACTTCCCATCGATGCAAAGCAGCACAATCTTGCACAGATCAACGAATACGAGCTTTCGGCAAAATCCAAGGACTGGCTGAAAACTCTGGAAACCGATGTCACGCTTTATCTGGTCTGCACGGGCGGCGAGGCTGCGGTAGACCGCGATCTGTACGGCTTTTTGGAGGAATACACCAAAACCGGCGAGCACATTAAGCTGCAGCTGGTCGATCCCCGCTTGGACGAGGGCTTGATCGTTTCGTTCGGCGGTGCGTGGCCGAGCGATAATTCGGTGATCGTCAGCAGCGAAAAACGCTACCGTATCCTCACAAACGAAGCTCTGTACAGCTATTACAACGAGTTGATGGGCACTACGTTCAGCCTTGAAGAATACAACGAGCTTCAGGACGCTTTCTGGGAAATGGATTCCACGGGGGAGATGGCAAGCAGCTTTGCCGACAGCACCGCAACGCAATTTGACGGAGAATCCCGCGTGACCAACGCCATCAACTTTGTTTCCCTGGATAAAACCGCAAAGGTTTATATGCTCTCGGCAAACGGCACGGCATCCTTGCCCTCCGCAATGCAAAATCTGCTGCTGCAAAGCGGCTTTGAATTGCACACGCTGACCTCTCTTGCCGAAATCCCCAACGAGTGCGACCTGTTGATGATGTACGCACCGTCGGTCGATCTTTCCGACCTGGAAAAGAACGGACTGGAAGGCTACCTCTCGCGCGGCGGTCAGCTCTTCCTC
Source organism: Clostridia bacterium (assembly GCA_017453335.1). The sequence goes on along the minus strand of JAFTKI010000097.1, from coordinate 1,253 downwards.
ACCACCTATTATCTCAAAAATAATCTGCCCAATCTCGCCGCAGTGCTGGAAACCTACGGAATGTCGGTGGAGGGCGACCAAGCCGACTACGTGTGCGACGGAAACCCCGATTACTATCTGCAGGGAACCAACTCCACACACGCACTGTTCAACGCGCATATCAAAAGCCAACACCCCGCAACGGGAAGCTTCAGCGATTCCTTCGTGGTCTACCAGGCGCACGCCATTCAATTTGCTCCCGTGGAGGGCGTGACACAAACCAACTGGCTGTATACCTCGGACGGCGGCTACCTCAAGGAGTATAACGCCGATTCCAAAAGCTATATCGACGGCGCAAAAGGAGAGTATACCGTGGGTGCCATCGCGCAAAAGGGCGACTCGCGCATCCTCTGGCTGGCAAGCCCCCAAATGCTTGACTCCACCTATAATCAGCTCTCCGAGGGCGGAAACTATACCCTTGCAATCACGGCTATGAACTATATGACGGGTACGGGAACCAATAGCATCACCATCCCTTCCACCGCCATCGATCAGCCCGTCCTCACCCTTAACGCAACACAGTTTACCGTCACCACCGCCCTGATCGTGATCATCCTCCCCTTCGGTACCATGATCGCCGGCATCGTAATCTTTATCGCTCGTAAGAGAAGATAATGTAAAGGTGTGGGTTTTGCGGGGGAACTTCTTGAAAGAAGTTCCCCCGCACCCCCTCAAGAACTTTCATTTAATAAGAACCGCCGAGCTTGCTTGAGCCGCTAAACACGGCTCACCCAAACTCGGCGGTTTGGATTAAATAACAAACGTAAGAATAGACGCACCGATTGGCGATTACACACTATCAAAAAGCCTTCCTCAGCGGGGAAGGCTAACAAGATAACGCGAATTTTTCAAATTAGTGCGCCTATCCATGCGGTTGATTTTTGAAAGCCTTCTCCAGCGGAGAAGGTGGCGGCGTAAGCCGACGGATGAGGAGAGCCTTGATGTACTTTGTTATGCTGTTTGTATTTGATAGTTCCTTTATGGCTGTAACTTACCAAATAATGATGGTACGAACAAACAGCGTAGCCGTCCCTCCTCATCCGTCACTCGCAAGCTCGTGCCACCTTCCCCGCTGGGGAAGGCTAAAAAGATAGTGCGTAATCGCAAATTGTTGAGCTTTTCCATGCGGTTGATTTTTTCACATTCGCGTCAGCGAATACATCACATTTACGAAGCAAATATATCACTGCGAAGCAATATCACTTGCCCCGTGG
>JAFTKI010000096.1 GCA_017453335.1 Clostridia bacterium | reverse complement strand
TACCTTCCGAAAGGAATGGCAAAAGTAACGCAAAGGCGCTCGTGACAGTTTTGTCACAAGCGCCTTTTAGTATAACTAACGGGGGATAGCAAGAGCCTCCCCTGTGTAAGGGGAGGTGGCTCGCATAGCGAGACGGAGGGGCTGTTAACAAAAGAAAAACAATCCCTCACCGCCTGCGGCGGAGCTCCCTTTACACAAGGGAGCCTTTCGTTCCGCCTTGCCCGATGGTTTTGCTATTAAAGTTATAGAACATTCGTTATCGCTACTTAGTATAAAGCGGGTGCGCCAACTCTATTCGCCTGCGGCGAGTGACATGCACTTCGCGCGTGATATTGCCTACGGCAGTGATATGCGCTACACGCGTTTGAAGTTACAAAGGCGAATAGAATATCACTGTGACCATTCATTTGCATAGCAAATGGGGAGCAATATCACTTTTGTGGAGCAAAAATATCACACCGAGCAAAGCGAGGTATATCACTTGTCAACTATTACAACCCGACAGTACACCTAAAGGTGTAACACACTAACCTAAACGGGCAAGGCGTGTGAAAAGGAGTACGAACAAAATTGTCCGTACTCCTTTTATTTTTGGAAAATTAAATTCTGCTTTATGGTAGTAACTCCTCCGATTGGTTCCTTTTTCGCACATTTTTTTGCAAACTATTATTTTTGTTTCATTTTCCGAAAGCGTTTCTTCTTCCACTCCTGTGGGCTGACTCCAAAGCGTCGCTTGAACATTCTGGAAAAGTTGCAGGCACTCTCATAGCCGCAATAGCGCGCGGTGCTTTCCACCGAGAAATCCTTGAGCAAAAGTTTCTTTGCCTCCTTCATGCGCTCGGAGATCAGAAAATCATGGATGCTCTCCCCCGTTTCCTTTTTGAAAAGCCAGGAGAGATATCGGCGGTCAAGGTGAAGCTTTTTTGCAATGTCCTCGATCTTGAGCGGCTGCATATAACGGGAACGAATGATCTCCTGCGCGCGCAAAACGTGTCGATTCCCCTTCCCCTCCTGTCGGAAGAAATGAGCGTACAGCCGAAACAGAAGCGATGCCGCAAGATATTCGGAGGCACCGTGGTCAAGAATTTCAAACAATTCGTCAATGATCTCCGCAGGAAAATCGGTCATCACATCGGGCAACTCACGAAAGCGGTCGGAAAGCTTTCCGTCAAACGCGATCCATTGGTAATGCCACGGATCAACGGAATCTGCGGTGTAGGTCACCTGCTCCCCCGGGAAAATGATAAACGCCTGCCCCGCCTCCACCCGATAGGTGTGTTCCTCTTTGTAAAGATAGCCGCATCCTCGGCTTACATAGTGGATCACGGTATGTGTGCGTACCGTGGGACCGTACGACCAGCGCGGCACACATTCCTGTCTGCCGAAAAAGAGCGGATTCAGGTCTGTCAGTTGCAAATTCAGCCAAACATTTTCCATAAAAAATCCTCTTTTCCTTTCATCACTTTACTATCTTACATTATATCATATTTTCATGACATAATACAATAGATTTTTTGAAAAAAAAGTAGTATATTGATATTGTAATCTATTTCTTAATAGAAATTTAGTACAAGGAGAATCCTATGAAACGTCAAAAATTATGGAAAAATGCCGTATCAAGAGTGCTTTCCGTGGCTCTTACAATTTGCATGATTCTCACAATGAGTGAAGCCTTGATCGCCTCCGCGATTGAAGCCGTGCAAAATGCGAATCCCACCGATTTTGCGCTTTCCTCCCCCAACGCTACACTCCAGATCACACTTTCCAACACGGATAGCGGTCTTTCCTACACCGTAACACGCGATGGAAGTACGGTGATCGAACCGTCAACGATCGGCATCGAAACGAGCGAATGCTCCTTCACCTCCGATTTTGCATTCGTTTCGCAATCGGATGTTACCTTGATTGATGAGACCTACCAAAAATACTCGGGTAACTATTCTCAAGGTCACAACTATTGCAACGAACGCTCGGTGACCTTCCAAAAGGGCGACTATCTCTTCACGGTCACGATGCGCGCCTACAATGACGGCATCGCCTTCCGCAGCTCGATTGCGCTGCAGTCGGGAGAGAGCGGAACCGTTACGGTGACCGATGAAAAATCGAGCTTTGTATTCCCCGCGGGAACATCCGTGAAGGCACAGGAGATCCCTGCGGGCAATATGGACGGAAGTGACTCGACCTATTCCTACGAAACAGGCTCGTACACCACCTACGACATTGCCAACACAACCGGTGAATACCTCGCCTTTGCAACGCTGTGCCAGGTTGGTAACACCTACGTTCTTTTGAACGAGGCAGACCTGTACGGCGACAGCTTCTACGGCTCCTGCGTTTGGGGCGTTGGAAACAACACCCTGGAGCTGCATCCCGCACCTGCCGTGTTTGGTCAGCCCCAAAGCGTCACGGTGGATCCCGAATTCACCACGCCTTGGAGATACGCCATCATCGGCGACCTTGAAACGCTGGTGGAAAGCGATCTGACCGAGAACCTCAATCCCGCGCCCGCCGCAGGCAGTGATTTTTCTTGGGTTGAACCCGGTGTAACCGCATGGCTCTGGATGACCGAGGGCTTCTCGGGACAGCGCAACGAGGCAACCTTGAAGAAGTACATCGACCTTGCCGCCGAAATGGGCTGGAAATACATCATTCTGGACGAAGGCTGGCAGCCCGACTCCACCGTTTCGGGAAAGGTTTATGACGGCTACTTTGATTACTTTGACGATATGATCGCCTATGCCGACAGCCTTGGCGTTGGCTTTGTGGTTTGGGTAAAGCACGTAGACCTTGATACCGCCGCCGAGCGCGAGGTTCTTTCCGAGTGGGCGGCTAAGGGCATTAAGGGCATCAAAGCCGACTTCTTTGACAGCGAGACTGTGGACAAGATCGACTGTCTGGAAGCGATCTACAACAAGTGCGCCGAGGAAAAGCTACTGGTAAACATTCACGGCGGTAATAAGCCTACGGGTGAGCGCAGAACCTGGCCCAACGTGATCAACCGCGAATCGATCCACGGTCAGGAATGGAACGAAATGCTCAGCACAAATACCACCGTATGGTCATACACGCGCGGCATCATCGGACCCTCCGACGTTACTCCCTACATCTACCCCGCTCCCATCGGATCTTCCGGTACGGGTACCTTCACAACCACCACCGCGCATCAGATCGCACTGAACGTGATCGTGGAATCGGGTATGCCCTGTATGGCAAGCTCGGCAGAGGAATACCTCTCCTGCGACATGATCTCCTTCTTCAAGAATCTTCCCGCCAAGTGGGATTCGATTGAATTTCTGGAAGGAAACGTACAGGACTACACTGTTCTGGCACGTCAATCGGGCAACTCCTGGTTTGTTGCGGGTGTTTCTCAGAATGCAAAGAACGTCAGCGTAAATCTTGACTTCCTGAAGCCCGACACCAACTATATCGCAACGGTCTTTGCCGACAAGACCAAGACCGAGATCGCAATCTCCAACAAAACCGTAACAAGCGCAGATTCGCTCTCGCTTTCCATGATCACAAACGGCGGCTTTGTAGTGATGCTCCGCGAGGCGGACACCACCGTGCTTCCCGAAAGCATTTCGTTTGAGGGCGATATCGTTTATCTGGAATGCGGAAAGACCGTAAAACTCAACACCACACCCGAAAATGCCGATGTAAGCGATATGCTGGTCAGCATGAGTTCCAACGGCATCGTTGAGATCAACAAGAATACGGGCGTGATCACCGCCGTAAGTCCCGGTGTGACCACAGTTACCGTCACCTGCCCCATCACGGGTGCTACCGCTACTGCGGAGATCCGTGTATACGCGCCGATCGGCGAGGACGGCTCTGCCGTTTACGATCTGGCACACGGCGCACAGACTACCGTTCTGGCAAGCAAGATCCTTGGCGATCTGTCTGTTTCGGCACTGGAATATTCCTCCGCCGATCCTTCGATTGCATCGGTCGATGCTAATGGAACGGTTACCGCAAACGCGCTTGGCGTTACAACCGTGATTGCAAAGAATCCGGCTACCAACGCAATTGAACTGATCACGGTGCGCGTATATGCCGCCAAGGAATCGGTTGCAAGCACTCGCTGGGAGATCGTGAACGCTACCTCCACACCTCCCTCTATTTCCGCAACCACGCCTTACAAGGCAGAGATCCCGATCGACAAGGGCGACCTTTATGCTTCCCTGCCTCTGCAGAACCTGCTCCTGATCGATGCTCCTGCGGGTAATTTCACCATTACCGTAAGAGTGGAGGGCGGACTGAATGCAAACTATGAGTCGATCGGTCTGGTTGCCTTTGAATCCACCTCCAACATGGTGGTGATGGAGCGCCGCTACCACTCTTATCTGGGCGGCAACCTGTTCGGTCTTTCCACCTACACCACCAAGCACAACGAGTACTGCACAACCGATGCAACCCCCACGACCGATGCCTATCTGAAGATGGAAAAGGTCGGTAACGTATTCACGGGCTATTACAGCTATGACGGTACCACGTGGACGAAGATCAGCACAACCATCACCTCTGAGGTCGTTGCAACTGCCGAAAACCTCAGAATCGGTCTTGTTGCACGCGCAGGAAGTGCCAACCCCGACAAGGTAGCCGTTTACCACGACTTTACTCTCAACGGCACGCGTATTCCCTTTGTTGATACCGAAAACAACAGTATTTGGGAAGTGATCAATCCCGAGGCAAGCAGCCGTCCCATCGTTTCGGAGTCCGATCCCACGAAAGTGCAGATCAAGATCCCCACGGGCGACATTTATTCGGGCAGACCTCCCCAGAACGTACTGGCAATCGACGCTCCCGACGGCGACTTTGAATTGACCGTAAAGGTTTCGGGCGGACTTAGCACCAACTACGAATCGATCGGTCTGATCGCTTACCACAACAATTCCAATATGGTTACGGTGGAACGCCGTTATCACTCGGGACTTGGCGGAAACATTTTCGGACTTTCCACGCATAACGGCTCTTATACCGAGTTGAAGGTGAGCGACAGCACTCCCACCGCCGATGCTTACCTGAAGATGACAAAGGTTGGCAACGTATTCCAGGGCTATTACAGCTATGACGGTTCGACCTGGACGCAGATCACAGGCTCGATCACTTCCGCAACCGTTGCAAACTCCTCCGATTTAAAAATCGGTTTGGTAGCTCGCTCCGGTAATAAAACCTCCACAACCACAGCAACCTTCCAAAACTTCACGCTCAACGGAGAGACGCTCAATTTCATAGAGCGCTACACCGAAATCAACTGGGAGATTACCAACAAAACAAATGAGGGCTTTGTTCATGCCGCACAGGATGCAAACCGCGTGGAGGTTATGATCCCCACAGGTAACATTGACGGCGGCTCCAATCCGCTGAAAAACCTGTTTCTGATCGACGCTCCCGACGGTGACTTCGAATTGACCGTAAAGGTTTCGGGAGGCTTGAACGCGAACTATGAATCGATCGGTCTGATCGCATTCGAATCGATGGGTAGCGTTGTAACGGTAGAGCGCCGCTATCACCCCTACCTCGGCGGAAATATTTTCGGCTTGGCAAACTACAGCGGCTCTTATACCGAGCCTAAGGTTGCAGACACCCAAACCGCTGTGAACGCTTATCTGAAGATGGTAAAGAGCGGCGATGTCTTTACGGGATACTACAAATACGAGGGAGCTGCCGAGTGGACGCTGATCAGCTCGATCACGTCAAGCAGCGTTGCAAATGCAACCGATCTGAAGATCGGTCTGGTTGCACGAGCAGGAAACACCGTGTCTCCCAACACCGCCGTTTACGAGGACTTCACCGTCAACGGAGAAACGGTTCCCTTCTATTACTCCCGCAGTATTCAACTGATCAAGCCCAACGCCATCAGCGCAACGCTGGGCAGTGAGGTTTCTCTTCCCACAACGGTGACAGCTTATACCGCAACCGGTCAGCTTCGCAAAATGGCAATCATTTGGGACATCGCATCTTTGGATGTTAACACAGCGGGCGAATATGTTCTCACGGGAACGGCTGACGGACTCACCACAACCGTTTCGGTTCATATTCTTCCCGACGATTCCTCGTCGGCACCGCTCGAAAAAGCCCCCGAGATCAAGGGCTTCCAAAAGTCGCTGGACGGCTCCAGCATCCGATTTGCCGCGATCATCAACTCGTTGGATTACAGCTCCGCCGGATTTTTGTACAATGTCAACTACAACGGAACCGACCTGCTTGATGAAAAGCGGAAGGTGGAAACCACGGTTGTATTCCAGTCGATCAATTCAAACGTGTACGGCATTTCGCAACCGATCACGGCTGAATCCTTGGGAGGAACCTACATTTACGCAATCACCTTTACAGGTGTTCCCACCGTTGGAACGGTCGTAATTGAGCTTTCCGCGTATGCGATCTCAATCGACGGCACAACACAATACGAAAGCAGCACCTTCCGCGTGACCTTTGAGGACGGCGTTTACGTTGGCTGGCAAGCAACTGCTTGATCAAAATCAAATAACAAATACCCCCCCAACGGGCTCCGCGAATGCGGAGCCCGTCTTCTTTTTGAACCCTGTAACCCGTCTATTTCGGCTTGCATAGATCCAAATTCAAAAAAATATTGTTAAATATGTAAAAATATCTTGAAATTTGTTGATACTTTTGGTATAATACAAATATCAAATTATGAAGGAGGCTCTTTTATGCAAAAGCTGTTTCGTTTGAAAGAAAACGGTACCAAGGTTTCCACCGAAATCATGGCGGGCTTGACTACCTTTTTCGCAATGTCCTACATCATCGTTGTTAACCCCAGTATTTTGGAACAATCCGGTATGCCTTGGGGTGCTGTCTTCCTCGCAACCATCATTTCCGCAGTAGTCGGAACACTTATCATGGGTCTTGTTGCAAACGTTCCCTATGCACAGGCTCCCGGTATGGGTCTTAACGCGTTCTTCGTTTACACGGTATGCTTCACCTTGGGATTCACTTGGCAACAAGCACTTTCCATGGTATTTATCTGCGGTATTCTGAACATTCTGATCACCGTAACCAAAATCCGTAAGTACATCATCAAAGCAATTCCTCTCAGCCTGCAGCACGCAATCGGCGGCGGTATCGGTATCTTCGTAGCTTACATCGGATTCCTCAACGTAGGCATCGTTGATTTCAGCGCAGGTGTACCCGCACTTCCCACTCTCAATCAGCCCACCTTCTGGGTATTCCTGATCGGCTTGGCGTTGATCATTACCCTGCTGGTACTGAAGGTAAAGGGCGCGATCCTGATTGCAATCGCCGTTACCACTCTGATCGGTATTCCCTTTGGCGTAACGTCCCTTGGCGAAACCATCAGCTTCACCGAGTCCTGCAAGCAGCTCCCCGAAACTTTCCTTGCAATCTTCAAGGAAGGCGGAATCACTTCCCTGTTCACCGATATGCAGAAGCTCCCCTTGGTGCTGATCACCATCTTCTCGTTCAGCATTTCCGATACCTTTGATACCATCGGTACCTTTATCGGAACCGGTCGCCGCAGCGGAATCTTCTCCGAGGAAGACGAAAAGGCTATGGAATCGGGCGCAGGCTTCAAGTCCAAGATGGACAAGGCTCTCTTTGCAGACGCAACCGCAACCTCGATCGGCGCTCTGTTCGGAACCTCCAACACCACCACCTTCGTGGAAAGTGCTGCAGGTATCGGTGCCGGCGGACGTACGGGTCTGACCTCTGTTGTAACGGCGCTCTGCTTTGCAGCATCGGCATTCTTTGCAACCTTTATCAGCGCAGTTCCCTCGGCAGCAACCGCACCCGCACTGGTAGTTGTTGGTATTATGATGATGTCCTCGTTCAAGGATATCGACTGGAGCGACTTTGATGAAGCGGTTCCCGCATTCTTTGCAGGCATCTTCATGGCGCTGTGCTACAGCATCTCCTACGGTATCGCCGCAGGCTTCATCTTCTACATTCTTGTAAAGATCTTCAAGGGCAAGGCAAAAGAGATCAACCCCATCCTTTGGGTTTGCACCGCAATGTTCCTGTTGAACTTTGTTCTTCTGACCTTTATCTAATTCACATCATCACATAACAAAAGGCACTTATGGAAATCCATAAGTGCCTTTTGCGTTCCATTCGGATCACATAGCTCCAACAATTACAAGAATCAGCACAAAGAAATAAATTGCCGAAAATACCGTCATGAAAATGTTGATGATCAATCCCGGGATATTCAAAATGCGTCCAACCGTTGCGGTTCCACTGGTTGGACCGTACAGATCGGTGTACTTGTTCACCTTGCCTTTGGAAACACAAGTGAAGATCAGCCCAAGGAAAGAGAGAAGCAACGTACACCCGAATGCGTGACCAAGGATCGCATAAGTCAGAATGCTTTTTCCCAAAGCATCCTTCTCCGCAGGATTAGCCGCAGGCTTCTCAGGCGTTTGCACCTGATTATACTGCATTTGCGGCTCGGTTTCTGTCAAACGAGCTCCGCAATTCGGGCAAAAGGCAGATCCATCGGGTAAATTTTTTCCGCAATATACACAGAACATACAATTTCCTCCTATTATTGTTTTGTTTTATTGATGTATTTTGGTTTCTTGGTAAACTTCTTCTAAAAATGCACCGATTGAACTGTCATAGCGCTCGGTATCGGTAATGCGCAGCATGGAATGTCCGCCATGCTCAAACCATACCAGTTTCTTGTGCTTGCTTCCCGCAAGGTCGAACAGCTTTTGCGCGTATTCGGGCGTAGAGTAGCGGTCTTCCTTGCTGTGAAGCATCAAAAGCGGCTTTTCCAGCTTGTCGATCACATCGATCGGGCCCCGTTTCATCGAATGTCCCGTATAATGGATCATCCACTTGTCAACCAGATCAAAAAAGATAAACACAGGCTTTTTGCGTTCGATCAAGTGATTTTTCACCGATTCGCCAAAGTTGGGGAACATACCCTCCGTAACGATCGCATCGATACATCGCGGGCAGTTTTCGGAGGTGAGAACGTACATGCCTCCCGCGGCACCGATGCAAATACCGTGAAAGATCACCGACTTTGCACCGTACTCATTCTGCAAAAAATTCACCCAAGCGCGGATATCCTTGCTTTCCTCAAAGCCAACTGTGTTGAATTCGCCGTCACTTTTTCCATGCGCTCTCGGATCGACCACCAGAATGTTGCAATCGCGCTTGGCGTAAGGAATCGCAAAAAAGTAACCGTACCGCAGGCTTTCGGTTCTGCCCGAAAGAATCATCACCGTTCTGTCCTTGCCGAAATCGTAATACTCTCCGTACAGATTCAAGCCTTCATTCACGATATGCACGTCGCGCTTCCGATGAAGATTTTCACGGCTCCATTCTGCGCCCAATTCATACATCCGCTTGGATTGCTCGGGCAGATCGTCGGGAAGCTCTCTTCCCCATTGCTCCTTGGAGTTTCTGCGCAGTGTCAGAGTGTACACATAATACGAGGCTACGAAATAGGAAACGATCCAAAGGATCAATCCCGAGCCCAGCAGGATTCCCGTGATCCATAAAAAGACGGGATGCGTTATAATACCGATCATTTCTTTTTCCTCGCTCTCTTGCGCCGCTCAAGCTCTTCCCTCATTTCAAGCACCTTGCCGTGAATATACTCATTCGCACGTTCAAGCTCCTCCCTTGTGGGGGTGTGACGGTTGGAGGTGATAAATTCGGAAACATCGATCTCCTTGCCGATCATCACGCTCGTTCGTTTAAACAATCCGAAATTACCGTCGGAAACGATGGGAACGATATGTGCTTTGGCACGGTAAGCGATCACGATATAGCTTTTTTTGAATTCGTGGATCTTTCCGTCGGGCGTATTTCTGCCCTCGGGAAAGATCTGAACAAGCTGTCCCTTTTGGATTCTCTTCGCACTCTCGTCCATAAAGCCCATGCTTTTGGTTTCCCGATTGGCTTGGATCGCGCCAAAGAACTTCATTCCAAGGCGCACGATACCGCTCTTGAACGGTGCCTCCCCCGCCACAACGTTGAGCTTTCGCGGAAAAACGATAAAAGAGGTCAGAACATAGTCCAGAAAATTATAGTGATTGGAGATGATCAGCTTTCCTCCTCGATGGAGATGCGTACTTTTTTTATCCTCATAGTAGGTCTTACGCTTGAACAGCAAAAGCTGGATCGGAAATCCCGTAATCAATCCAATCATCCGAAAAATTGCATAAAACATGGCGTGTGATCATTCCTTCGTCAATTTAGTCAACATTTTTGCCCATATACTTTATCTCACGCGGGAAGAAGAACGACATCACGAACGCCGCGGCACAGCAAACGATCACCACAACGGGAAGCAGGTAGATCACGTCCCAATCCTTGAGAAATGTGAGAATCGGTCCCGTTGCAACTCCTGCGGCAATGCCTTCGAACAGTCCCTGTACCGCAAAATACATTCCCGACACGCCGTTTCCTCTTTGCGCAAGCTCCCGCTGTGCCAGATTTGTGGGAACGATGTAGGTGATCGAGAAGAAGGCTCCGATCGAGAAGGAGATAAAGATTCCGCCCAACACCGCAATCAGCGTGATGATGAAATCATCTGTCCCCATGCTAAGCAGCTTGTAGCACAGAAGCATGATCCCCATTCCGATGGCAAACACCGCCAGAACGAACTTATATCCCAACCCAAGACCGCATTTTTTGACAATTTTATTATATGCCAGGATCGTGAGCGGTACGGGTGCGAAGGAGGATGCCATCACCAGCGTCATATTCAGACCCGTTGACGAAAACAGCTCGTTGATTCCTCCAAGGAAGAGCTGCAAGCCTACCGTCATAACGGTGATCGTAAGCATCCAGTAGATAAAGGTCTTGTTTTTGAACGAAACGGCAAGCGACCGTCTGAGCGTCAACGGCTCAGGAGTCTCTTGCTTCCCGTCCTCACCGTTTTCTTTGAGCATAAAGAACGGAATAAGCATCGTCAGCACGAGCGGCAGGAAGATCAGCGCAACCATGCGGATATTCACGCCAAGGCTGACGAACACGGGTACCAGCGCAAAGCTCAGGCTGAAATACACCACGTCACAGATCGATTTGGAGTTGGAAAGGAAGAGTGCCGCGCTTTCGTCCTCGCAGATCTCGGAAAAGGTGGCATAGTAGGTCAGCATGGTGAGCGTGTAGCACGCGTAAAAGATAATCAGCAATGCGCCAAACCAGATCGTGTTGAGATAGCTTTCCTTGGCTTCCAGAGGAATGAGGAACAAGCAATAGGCAATAACCGTGGGGATCAATCCGATCAGAATCGCAGTCTTTCTGCGCCCGAATCTGGTATGAAGCTTGTCGGCAAATGCGGCAAGCGGCAGATCAATGATCCCGTCAAACGCCTTGGCAATAAAGCGAAGAACTGCCCAGAGTCCCGCTACAACCAACGTTTTGTTGAGGTACGTCCACGACTCGATATCGTCAACAAAGCCTCCCGTCATCAGCGCACTGCACAGATAGGAGCCCACGATGATATTGAGCATATTCACGCCCAAGCCCGAGCATCCGTATAAAAAGAGTTTCTTTTTCGAAGTGATTTTTTTCATGCTGTCTGCCCCTTTACTCAAAAATAATGGCAAGCTCGTAAGATCGATCCATGGTGGAAACGGTTGCCACCTCAACGTCCCGATCCACCCCGCCGATCAGCTCGGCAAGATCCTCTGCGTACTCGGCAGGAATTCGTCTGCCGTAAAAGACCGTGATCACAGCGGTCTCCTGCTTTTTTTGCATGTATTCCACCGTGCGAAGCACAACCGCCTCCAGTTTTTTGCCCACCACAAGGATCTTTTTGCCCTGCAATGAGAAATAATCGTTTTTGGCAATCGTTTTGCCGCCGTATTTGATCTCGTGAGGCGCTCTGTAAAAGACGACCTGACGAATATTGGAGATCACGGCGTTTGCCTGTGCTGCAGCATCTTCGATATCGGCATCAAAATCCATCACCGAAAGAGCCGCATAGCATTCGGCAATCGAGTAGCTGTTCAGCACCGTAACTGCGGCATCCTCATACAGCTTGCTTGCCTGCATTGCCGTCATGATCGAATTTGAGCTGTTCGGGAACACAAGGATCTTTTTTGCATGCGTGTATTGAAAGGCATCCATAAAATCCTGTGAGGACGGCGCGATCTCGCTTGTGATCGCAACGTCGGCTCCAAGCTCAAAGAATTTCCGTTGCATGGTCGGGCTGCCTGCTACAGCGATCACGGCAAAGCTTGCACCGCTCGGCTCATCGGAATACAGAAATTTGTTCTGCTCCCGTTCCTGCTGCTCTTGCACAGCATTCTGAACGGTCATATTTTCAATCTTGACCGTCAGAAATTCACCAAAGGTCTGACAGTAATTGATGATGTTACCGGGGCATTTGCTGTGTATGTGGATCTTGACCTTATCGCCCTCAAGCGAGCTTACAATAGAATTGCCAAGCTCCGAGAGTCCTTTTTTGAACTTCGCGTGCGAAAAAGCTTCAACAGCACAGCCAAGCTGGATCAAGCCCTCCACGCAATATCCGTAATCAAAAGCAGTATCCTTGTTGAACCTGGAAAGATCAACGGTCATCGCCAAGCTGTCACGGTCCGATTCACGCTTCTCCTCAATCTCGATCTCTTCGCCGCGCAGATATTTCTCCACGCCCTCAAAGAAATAAACGATACCGCTTCCGCCGCTGTCAACGACATTTGCTTTTTTCAGAACGGGAAGCAGCTCGGGAGTATTCTCAAGCGAAATTCTTGCCGCACCGAGAAAAATGTTTACCAGCTCCTCTATGCTTTGAAGCGGAAGCGCCCGTGTCACAGCCGCCGATGCGTCCTTGATCACCGTCAGCATCGTTCCCTCCACGGGATCGGCAACTGCGGCATACGCTCTTTTGCAACCGTTATTCAAAGCGGCGGCAAACAGAAACGGATCGGCTTCGGCTTCGTTGTCAAAAGCCTCCGAAATTCCCTTGAAAAATTGCGAAACGATAACACCCGAGTTCCCTCTCGCGCCAAACACCGCAGACGATGAGAATCGTTGCGCCGCATCGGGAAGCAAGATCGGGATATTCTTTGCCACAGCCTCATAGCCCTGCCGCAACGTCATCAGCATGTTGGTTCCCGTATCTCCGTCAGGCACGGGAAACACATTCAGATCGTTGAGAATACTACGGTGCTTTTCGATATTTCTGATACCGTGATTCAAAAGGTCGATGTAGATCTTACCGTCAATTTTCTTTAACATACGTTCCGTCCAATATTATTTTTCATTTTGAGAAATTGCCTCGTTCAGCATTTCCTTTTCTTTGACACAACCCTCGGAAACAGGATCCCCCATAAAGTACACGCTGATCATTCCGGGACCGATATTGGTTCCGCATCCGCCGAACACATCACTCACGAACACCTTTTTACAGGGATACTTTGCCTCGATCTTTTCCTTGAGCAACATGGCGTATTCCTCTCTATCACTGTGCATAATGAAAACGTACTGATCTTCAAGCCCTTTTGCCATAAGTCCCATGTACGAAAGCGTGATATCAAGAGCCTTTTTGATGCCCTTGATTTTTGCAAGCACGGTTACATAACCGTCGGAGTTCGAGTCGCCCATGGGCTTGATTCCAACCAGATTTCCCATAAATGCCTTGCCGGTTGAGATCTGTCCGCGGCGCGCAACGAAGGTAAGGTCATCGATGGGACCCATCTGGTGAACACGGTTCTTGTTTGCCTCCAGCCAGTCAACAACCTCCTCGCAGGAGCTTCCGTTCTTTTTCATCTCGCAGGCGTATGCAACAAGCAATCCGAACGAGCCCGACATACGCTGGGTATCGATGCAATGAATGTTACAATCGGGATAGTCGTTTTTGATGCGCTCTGCCGCAGAGACAGCAATATTATAGGTGGCGCTGATCTTGGAGGAGATCGACATACTGATCACATCATACCCCTCTTCGGCGTATTGCTTGAAGATCGTGTAATATTCCTCGGGGCTTGCCGCCGCGCTGCTGACCTTGTTTCTTTTGTTTGCAAGCGTTTTGTAGAACTTCTCACGGCTGATATTCTCCCAATCAAGCGAGGTTCTCAGGCTTTCATCGTTGATATGAACATGACCTTGAACGTAGGTCTCCAGTCCGAAAAAGTCACGGATCTCCTTGGAAAGATCACAGGTCACATCGGGAATGATCACAAATTTTTTCATGTTTGGTTCCTCCTCGTTTTTGTAATACCGTCGTTGCGGGGCGTCTTAATAGAGCATATACTTTTGCATTATATTTTATTATAACATATAGATGTCGAAAAAACAACCTTTCTATCGAAATTTGTCTATTTCTTAAAGAAGAACATTTTTCCTGCCAATCTCAACCCTCAAAAAATTGAAAATGATCCCTTTTTATGCTATACTAAGGTATATTCCCTTTGAGAAGGAGCGAAACAAATGGAACACTGGTTTCAAGGAAAATGGATCTCAAACGAAATCATGGCGAACCTGCAACCGCGCAATGTTTTCCACCGACAGTTGGACAAGTGCGACATCGATTGCAGTCAACATCGGAATCAACATATTCTCTTTCGCAAAACCTTTGTGATAGACCGATTCCAAAACGCGCGGATCTATATTTCTGCCGATGATTACTATAAGCTGTATATCAACGGCCGTTTTGTGGCACAGGGCCCTGCTCCGTCTTATCATTTTCGGTACAATTACAACGAAATTGATGTCAGTGATTATCTGACAGTAGGAGAAAACACGATCGCGCTTCACACGCTGTATCAGGGCTTGATCAACCGCGTGTGGCAAAGCGGTGACGGGCGGCACGGGATGATCTGTGATCTGGTGGCGGACGAAAAAACCGTTCTGGTCAGTGATGAAAGCTTTTTGACGGCAAACCACACGGGGTATACCGAGCTTGGTGTTACGGGAAAGCACCAAACGCAGTTCTTGGAGCGTTACGATGCAAGAGCTGCCGAGGTGGGCTTTGAGCGTTCCGATTTTGATGACTCAGCGTGGAAAAACGCACACGTATGTCGATTTAACGATCATACGATGACCGAGCAAAAGAGTCATATTCTGGAATTTGAAACCATTGAACCAAAGAAGATCAATCAAAACGGTTCGCGGATCCTGTACGATTTCGGTGCCAACTATGTGGGATACCTATGCGTAACGGCAAAAGGAAACGAGGGAGATCGGATCCTCATCCGTCACGGACAGGAATTGGAGGAGGACGGCTCACTTCGTTTTGACCTGCGTGCCAACTGCAAATATGAGGAGGATTGGACCCTATCGGACGGCTCGTGCAAATTGGATCAGTTTGATTACAAGGTCTTTCGCTATGCCGAGCTGATGATTCCCGATTCGGTGGAGCTGTCGGATATTTTTCTCTGCGCCCGACACTATCCCTTCTCGCTAAAAATGCCGCTCAAGAAGGAATATGCGCAAAATGCCGACCTGCAAAGGATTTGGAATCTGTGCATCCATACCCAAAAATACGGCGTGCAAGAGGTCATTTAGGACTGCATGGACCGTGAAAAAGGCTTTTATCTGGGTGACGGCTGTTATACTGCGCTCACCAATATGCTCCTCACCTCCGACGACACGATGGTGCGCAAGCTGATCGACGATGCTTTTTCCACCGAGTTCATCACCGACACGCTTGTAACCTGTCTGGATTGCTCCTTTATGCAGGAAATCGCAGAATATCCTCTGATCCTTGTTTATCTGGTTCTCCGGCATTACCGTGCCACGGAAGACTCAACTATCTCCGAATCAATCATGACAAGATCAAAAGGCTCTTGAATGCCTACCGCCGCGAATACGAGCAGGACGGACTGTTACGCAATCTTGACAAATGGTGCGTGGTGGAATGGCCCAAGAATTTTCAGCACGGATACGACGTTGATATCCGTGAGGGAAAGGTTTGCGCACAGGCTCACATTTCGATCAACGCCTACTATCTGGAGGCAGTACGCACCGCAAACCGCATTGCAGGCATCTTAAACCTTGCTCCCTATCGGGAGGAAGCACCGCTTGCAAATGCCTTTTACAAAACCTTTTATCTTCCCGAACGGGGACTCTTCCGCGACGGAGAGAATACCCAACACGTCAGCTTGGTGGGAAACAGCTTTGTTTACGGTCTTGGGCTGTGTCCCGATGAAAAAAGCCGAAGCGCGATCCTTTCGCTGATAGACGAGCATGGCATTGATTCGCTCTCCTTTTTCTGCACCTTTCCGATTCTGATGGGCTTTGTGAGGGACCGTGACAATGAACGCTTGAAGCGTGCGCTTCTGAATAGCGGCGCGTGGTTGCGGATGCTCGCCGAGGAAGCTACCGCAACCTTTGAAGGTTGGGGAAAGGAAACGAAAAAAAATGCTTCTCTCTTCCACCTGACCATGAGCTACGCCGCACTCTTCTTAGCCGACACAAAGCTTGAAAGGATCTTTGATCAAGAGAACTGAAAACGAAAAAGTTTCGTAGCTTTACTTGTTGAAATCGGACGGGTACTATGCTATAATGAAATCACAAAATAAAAGGAGCTACTGCCATGACACAAATTCAAGTAAACTTCGATCATTCTGTTCAAAAGATCAAGCCCATGCACGCTATGGGACAGCCTCCCTTCGCAGGCGGATTTTTGTCCTTTGATTTTTCTCACATGAAGCATCTGCAAAACGCGCATGTTCCCTATTCGCGTCTTCACGACGTGGACGGTCTTTACGGCGGTAACCGATTTGTGGATATCCCAAACATTTTCCGCGATTTTGATGCCGACGAAAACGATCCCGAGTCCTACGATTTTGCATTTACCGACGTTTTGCTGGAAGCCATGGCTGAATATGATCTGAAACCGATCTTCCGCCTCGGCGTAACCATCGAAAACCAGATGCACATCAAGGCATACCGCATCCATCCGCCCAAGGATTTTGCCAAGTGGGCGCGTATTTGTGAGCATGTGATCCGTCACTACAACGAGGGGTGGGCTGACGGCTACCGCTACGGCATTGAGTATTGGGAGATCTGGAACGAGCCCGAAAACGGCCCGACACCAGAAACCAACCAGATGTGGACGGGAACCCCCGAGCAGTTTTTTGAACTCTACGACGTAACCGCAAAGCACCTCAAGGCTTGCTTTGGCGATACCATCAAGGTTGGCGGCTACGGCTCCTGCGGCTTTGGCGGAATTTTCTTTGATCCGGAACGCTATAAAATGGATGTTCCGCGTCGCCCGTACGATGCGGTAAAAGCTCCCAGATATTTCTTCCGTACCGATTATCTATTTGATTTTCTTGCCTATATCAAGGAACACAACTCCCCCCTCGATTTCTTCTCTTGGCATTCCTATTTTGACATAGATAAAACAATGGCAATGGAGCAGTTTTTGCACAGAACCCTGACCGAATACGGCTACGGGGACTTGGAAACCCACCTAAACGAATGGAACAATGCGTTTGGCAATGAAAACCACGGTTCTTCCTTTGCCTCCGCATCGGTTGCCGCCATGATGTGTGCAATGCAAACAAAAGCACACACCGATATGCTGTGCTATTATGACTCGCGTCTGCAAGCATCCAGCTACGGAGGTCTTTTTGCGCCTCTTACCTACAAGCCTGTTTGCACTTATTATTCCTTTGCGGCGTTCGGTGAGCTTTACGCGCTCGGTACGCAGGCGGAATCGAGCTGTGCCGACAAGGAAGTTTACACGCTTGCCGCTACCAACGGCACCGAAAAGGCTATCATGATCGTCAATACCGCAAAAGAGGATAAGGAAATCTGTTTGAATGTTGACGGTGAATGGACAGTCTCGCTGATCGACCGCGAGCATCTTCTGGAACCCGTGGAATACGATCCCGCAAAATTTGTTTTAAAGGCAAATCAAGTAGCATTTTTGAAGCAATAAGGAGGAGAAAAAATGGCTAAGGAAACACTCACTCATGAAGGAATCAAGCATGATCTTAAGAAGATTGCGGAAAAGCAGATTTCCAACAAAGCAGATGCGCGGATGGTGGTTGCGATTCCGATCACTATCATTGTGATCTTTGCTGTTTTTCTCACCGGTTTTAATTGGATCGTACTTTTGATCTCCGCATTGGCGTTTTTGATTGCCCTGTACCACTATTACCGTTTTTTTGAGGATCTTAAGACCTATCGATATCAAAAAAAGCGGATCATGGAGGCGATTGATCGCTCGGATTACTCCATTTCGGTACAGAAGCTGAGCCACATCGCCACCGAGACCGTTTATGAGCCGTTTGTCCATCAAATAAGAATGTTCGGTGGCGTCCATGCACACTCGACCAAGGAGATTCAGATGTTTCACTTTGTGGGAGGCGACTCCTGGAGATTACCCGGAAACACCAACAGCTACAGCTTCTACAAGCACTACACTTGGAGCCGCGAGTTTTATCTGAGTTCGGAGGGACTGCTCAATATGTCCGTGGCGGGCAACGAATTTTACTTCGTTACCTTGCAGGGTGAACATGAAATTTCCTACATCTACCCATGCAAGATCTTCACATTAGACAAGTCTTTGATGTAATTGACTCCCTCACCTCCCGAAGAAATATTTTACACACCAGTCCTATAAGGTCGGTCAAATGATCAAACACTTGCAAGACAGCACCATCACCACGAACGCAACGAGTTTGGAAAGGCTTCCCCTTGAGGGGAAGCTGGCGCCACAGGCGACTGAAGAGGTGTAGCCGTCGATAGACGGCGTTTGTTTCGACACCTCATCCGCCTCGTGCCTCGGCACCTTCTCCTCAAGGAGAAGGCTTCTTTTCTCTCCTTGCAAAATTCAAAGTGATATTTTTGCAAAAAAATCCCAGCAGTATACAAAAGAACGGTTCTACCTCACATGGTAAAACCGTTCTTTCTGTTCATTGATTATTTTCCGATCTGTGCCTCGCGGTCAAGGTCGGAGAGCATCCGTTTGAGATTTTCCGAGCCGATCTCAAGTGCCAAAAGATTGTCCTCAATGCCCTCATGCTCGATCGACACGTATCCGTCATAGCCGGATGCGGCGATCGCACGCAGAATCTGATACACGGGAACGTCACCGTGACCGAGAATGGTAGCACGGCGGAAGTTTCTGCCTTTTGTTGCCACAAATCCGCGCCCGGGATGATAGAGTGAGCCCGAACGCACAAAGCAATCCTTGGCATGAACGAAGCAAAGGCTTGGGAGCAAGCGCGAGACCGCCGCGGAGCAATCCTCATCCACCGCACCGAAATTGCCGATATCGCACAGCCAACTGAAATTTTCATGGTTCACCAAAATTTGTTTTGAAGGCAAATCAAGTAGCATTTTTGAAACAATAAAAAGATAATAAAGTAGCAGACGGGTTAAAACCAAGGGTGATTTCCGATTTTGCATCACCCTATACAAAAATCAAATTGATTCAGACCCATTTTTGAATGAACAATCTCTGTTTCTGTGAACACAGAAGCGATTTTATTGTGTCAATATACTTCACTACACCCAACTCAATATGTTCTCGCCAAGCTCAAGTTGTTATTCAAGGCAAAATACAAAGTATCGGTCAGGTGGTCAAATCAACGGGATCTCTGTCATTCGAAGCTTGGCGCAGCCGTACGGATACAGCTCAATCTCCTCCTCATTCCCCAATGGAACACGAGATTCGGGAATCTTAGCACATACGGTTTCATAACCGTCTTCAAACCCCCAAGCAATTTTTTTCACCTTTGCTTTGACGGTCACAGGCGGTTTTTCAGACGAAAAAGGAATTTCCGAAATTTCATTCTTTATCCGTTCAAGATCGAACGATGAATAGGCATAATTCCAGTCTGATGTAGGGATATATTCGTAATCACAATACGGAAATTTTCTCTCCACGTGATTTTTTTCGTATTCATACATTTTTTTCTCATACGAAATCGGTACAGAAAAAACTAACGAGCCGCATCGAACGCTTTTAAGATTATACGGGCGGTCAAACATTTGAGGACGTGTCAAATAAGATACCTCAAGTTGCATTTTCTGTCCCGCCTCAATCTCAAATGTCAGTTCCTTGCATTCTTGTGCGCAAATCCCATTTACAGTTACGCACTCTGCGAACGAGGGAATACGGATCTTGAAAGTAATTCTCTCGGTTGCTTCTATTGTATATTCAAATCTGTTTTCAAACGGATATTCGGTTTTGAGCGTGACCGAAAGCTTTTCGGTTTTCAAAACGGAGGGGATCGGAACTGCAGAGATCACGGTATTGCCGCTGTGAAGAAATGCGGAAAGCGCAAATTTCGGCCAAGCCTGATTGAAATTTGCCGTACAACAACCATAATTGGGTTCAAGACCGAACAAATGTGCTTCCCCAAGGTTGGTTCGAAAGATCGGTTTCCCGTTAAATCTTTGGCACGCGATCTGATTACTCATCTGATCGTATTGATGTGTCCACATGTCATCGCTGATAGCGGCGGGCAAAGCATTAAATGCAAGCATTTCCAAACGCTCTGCCCATTTGCTGTCTCCCGTATGTGCAAACAACCATTCATAGGAGTACATCTGCTCCGCCACCGAGCAAAGCTCGGTTCCCTGAATCGGACTAAGCCCCGACAGCGCTTCATCTCCTGTAAAGAGTCCTACCGGAGTTCCGTTGTATTCTCGAAGCACCGTGGAAAGCCTTTCCGCCATATTCGTATACTCCTGTTCGAGAATATCGCAGGAAATCGCCTCGCTTTTGAGCATCATGGTCAGATTCACAATGTGTGTTTCCAGAGGTGCCTGATTCAGAGGTCTCTTCCATCGATCAATCGATTCGCTGTAATCAATTCCCTGCTCCTTCAAAATTCTTGCAAGATCGGCGATCCACGGCTCACGGTATCGTTTTTGAAGGAAATTGATTGCAATAAAGGTTTCAAACCAACGGTATTTCGCCCAACAGAAGAGCTCTATCTTTCCCGTGCAAAGCAGTTCATGATAATTTTTCAACGCCCGATAAAGCACCTTCGGAATGCGTTCGTCATCGGAGCATTCATAATAGACAACCAGAACCTTTGACATCAGCTGCAACGCCCACGTGTCATATTGGGAAATTTTTTCCTCATCACAAGGGCATAGCCAACCATCTTCCCTCTGACCGGCAATGATCGCATCTATATAACGCTTTGCTCTTGCGATCATATCCTCGTTTTTCAGAAGATATGCAAGCGGGACAAACCCGTCTAACCAATACGGAACTCGTTCCCAGCCCTCTGCACTGCCACCGATCCAGCGACTGTCCTTGACATCTTTCCACATCTTATCCAGATTTCCGCTCAGCCCCGCCGCTTGAATTTCAAGCTGACGCTTGATCCAGCCATCGGGCTTCAACTCTTTCGCAGTATAAAAACTCCATTTATCCATAATATTCTCCTGTAACGCATATTCTGATTGATACACGAATATTTTCTTTATTTTATCAAACCAAAACTCCTTTTTCAATTGTCAATATTGCAAATTACATTGACAAAATCACACAATCATGATAAAATAAGCACAGTACGTTTCTAGGGAGAGATATTATATGCTTGGAATCAATTTAAAAACGGCGGTAGTATCTACCTATGCTTCCCTTCGCTATTTTGCAAAAAACGAATGCCACGTTGACCGTTTTTCCAAAGATAACGTTTTGCTTTTGGTATTTGACGGCGTTTTGCGTTTTTCAGAGGACGATGCAGAGCAAGAAGTGAGAGCAGGCGAATACTATATTCAAAGAAAAAACTGCTACCAGGCAGGGCGAATTGCCAGTGATGCACCAAAATATCTGTATGTACACTTTCTTGCGGAATGGACCGACACACCGGATGCTTTGCCTTACAGAGGGGAATTCAACTATGAGCTGCTCGCAGATCTGATGAAAAGCATTGATACAGCCTACCACGAAAAATACCCATACGTTAAGCAGCAGTATCTGTTTTTGAAGCTTCTTTTATCACTGCAACAAACACCGTCCAAAAATACCGCAGCACAAAATATTGCCCAATACATAGAAAAAAACATCAAAAATATATCTTCTTTATCCGAGCTTTGCAAGGTGTTTCACTATAGCAAAAACTACATCATACTCATATTTCGAAAAGAATTCGGTGTATCCCCTATTTCATATATCAATGCCATCAAGATCAAACGTGCGATGTATCTGTTGGAAACCACATCCGAATCCATTGAGAGTATTTCATCAAAATGTGGATATAATAATTATTCTCATTTTTACAGATTGTTTCTAAAACAGACAGGAAAGTCCCCCTATAAATGGCGAAAACAAATTCAACAATATCCGTTTTGGGAAGAATAAATTTGTTCCAATCTGCGTTTACACATCCCCACGAAAAGTGCTTCTTGAAATAACAGCAGAAATCCATAATAGCAAGAACTTGTAAGTGTAAATACAAAGAACGGTCTTACCGCTCATGGTAAGACCGTTCTTTTTGATTGGTTGATTATTTCCCGATCTGCGCCTCGCGCGCAAGATCGGAGAGCATCCGTTTGAGATTTTCCGAGCCGATCTCAAGTGCCAAAAGATTGTCCTCAATGCCCTCATGCTCGATCGACACGTATCCGTCATAGCCGGATGCGGCAATCGCACGCAGAATCTGATACACGGGAACGTCACCGTGACCGAGAATGGTAGCACGGCGGAAGTTTCCGCCTCTTGTTGCCACAAATCCGCGCCCGGGATGATAGAGTGAGCCCGAACGCATAAAGCAATCCTTGGCATGAACGAAGCAAAGGCTTGGGAGCAAGCGCGAGACCGCCGCGGAGCAATCCTCATCCACCGCACCGAAATTGCCGATATCGCACAGCCAACCGAAATTTTCATGGTTCACCGCATCGATCAGCGCCTGCACTCGGTCGCTGTCCTGCAAAAGACGTCCGTGATTTTCGGTGCAGGTGCGAACACCGCGCTCTGCCGCATACTCCGCAACCTGTCGGATATAGGGTGCGATGCGCTCGATCACGGCGTGAGGCGTTTTGATTCGATCACTGTCCATATAACGGTAGGTCGCATCGTGGCGCATCATCGGAATTCCGCAAGCGGCGGCAACATCCACGCAAGCGCAGATACGAGCCGTCTCGGCGGCGGGATCCTCGCAGTGAAAATTCGCCGTTACAGTTAGAATCGGAACCGCCAAGACCTTCTCTTTTGCATAAGCGGTCAGCTTTTTCGCGTAGCTCTCAAAGGTCTCACCCTCGGGCGGTCGCTTGGCATCCAACTGCAATTCCACCGCATCCATACCGTATTCACAAACCTTGTCGATCGCATCGTAGTGCGAAAAATTTCCCGATCGTAACAATTGATCGAAGCTGTAAGTGCTGATACAAGTTTTCATAGTTTTTGCCTTTCTATCGGGATCAGCCGTATATTTCATCGATCAATTCCCGAAGATATACCTTCGATTTCTGCAGGTCGCGCTCACGCGTGGTGCAATCGAGGATCTCATGCTCAATGTAGATGTCCCCCGTGTAGCCGAAGTTTTTCAGTTGGGTAAGCAGATTCCGAAAATCCACTCTTCCCTCTCCAACGCATACCTGCCGTCCCTTGACCTCGCCGAACCTTGCGGGGATTCCGTCCTTGGCGTGCATTCCAACCACACGGCTGACGAGCAGCTCCATGGCATCCTGCGGATTTCCTCTGCCCGTGGTGATAAAATTGGCAGGATCGAAGTTGATTCCCACGTTATCAAGCCCAATCTCACCGATCAGAATACTCAGCGTCAGAGGCAGCTCCTCTCCCGTTTCAAACAGAAAGGTCTGACCGCGCGACTTCAGCTCGGTGCAAAACTCACGCAACGCATGAACGATTGCAGCGTGTGCGGGATGGGCAGGATCATCGGGCAGGTATCCCGTATGCGTGATCACATTTTTGATCCCCAGATCATACGCAAATTTTGCTCCGCGGCGCAGGTCATCCAAACGCTGTTCGCGGTACTCATCGGCAACTAACCCCAGCGAATGATACATTTCGGGATATTTCCAGATCACAGGCTCCGACCATCCGCACCAAAAGCCTGTGGCATCAAAGGCTTCTTCCTCCAGAACGCGTTTGAGTCCCGCAAGATTTTCCTTGGTATAAAAGCTCATGTCCCACATAGCAAGCTGACCGCAATCAAAGCCCATGCGCTTGGCGGCGCGAATCGCCTCGGCATAGTTTTCGGTCATGTCAACAAATAAACCAACTCTCATGGCAGCCGCCCTTTCAAAGGATTCCGACAGGTGCGCCCTGTGCGTTTGCCGACTGCTCCTCGGCTCTCATAACAGCAACCACGCGGATCGATTCCTCGGGAGGACATAACTCAAAGGGCTCACCGCTCTTGAGGCAGTTGGTATAATATTCGATCTCGTTGAAGTAAGAAGGCATACCCGCCTTGAACATCTTGGAATGCTCCACAACACTCTGATTGCCTTGATTGTCCATGCAAACAATGCCGTCAGGCTCACGGCTGAGCAAATAAATGTACCCGTTTTCAAAATTGACACGGATCGTGCGGTTATTAAAGCGGTTTTTGGAAACGCTCCAGTCGGTCCAGATATGGACGAAAAGATCATCCTCATAGAGCAGATTTGCCGAAACAGAGGAATATCCCTTGAAGTCACCGCGCTCCTTTGCCACGGTGCTGGTCGATGCGGGGACGCCAAACCAACCGTTCACAAGGTCGATGTGATGCGCCTGCAGGTCAAGCATGGAGCCTCCCGACAGGCTGTTATCGGAAAACCAGTTGTTCCAACCGTGGCGTGGAAAACCGTCTGCCGCGATAAAAAATGCAGAGGTGGGCTTGCCAAGGGAGCCCTCCTTGATAAAATTGCGGATCGCCTGATGCTGATTGAGGAATCTGGCAGAGTGCGCGATCATCAGCCGTTTTCCCGTTTTCTTGGAAGTGTTGATCATGCTTTGCGCATCCGCCACGGTCAATGCCATCGGCTTTTCGCACAGCACGTTGAGTCCCGCCTTCATGCACTTGTTTGCATATTCGGCGTGCAGATAGGTGGGCAAGCAGATATCCACATAGTCAAGATCGCGCTCGTTTGCCAGCAATTCATCAACACTTGCATAGCAACGCGCACCGTTATTCACCGCATTCTCACGGCGCTCTGCGCGGATATCGCAAATCGCAACCAATTCAACATCGGAGCCAAGCTCGCGTAACATGGCGTACGCTTTTCTGTGTTCGCTGCCGATAAATCCGTTTCCAATCAATGCTGCTTTCATTTCAGGCTCTCCTTTTCATATCGAGAATAATTCTTTCAGTTCTTGCTCATCGGGCTGTCTGCCGTATTCACACAACTCAAACGCCTCCGCAAAGCGGACGCGAGAACCGCGCTCGGCTCCGTAGCGGTCGATCAACTCACGGCGGAATTTTGCCGCAACCTTTGCAAAGCGGATCGCATAGCCGCGACCTGCCGCCAAAATCTCCTCATCAGTAGTATCGGCGGTCACGTTCATGCCCTTCAGCCACTCCATGCGCGCACGCTCTCCCACAGGCACGTTGTCAAAACCGTCGTTGTAGGGCAGCCATTCATACACTTGACTTTCATTTAGATGCGCGATATGCAGCTTCGTATCGATTTCGTCATCCATATCAAACACAAGATCGGCACGAAACTCGGGATTTTTGAAACGGTCCTCGTGGTATAAAATAATGGGCATCCGCTTCATCGCGGGAACGTCGGGACAGGTGTGCGGAACGGTCAGAACATAGGAGGCATCCTGTACCAGTTGTCCTGCCGCGCGATGGTCTGCATGATAATCGTTTGTTCGGTGTGAAAGGATCACATCGGGGGCAAACGCGCGGATATACCGGATCAAACGCTCACGGGTTGCCAGATCGGGCATCAGGGTGCAATCGTCAATATCCCATACGTCATAAGTGATTCCAAGATAGTCCGCCACAGCGGCAGACTCCTTGGCGCGGCGTGCCGTTGTTTCCTCGGGTGTCATGATATGGTGTCCTCCGCATCCGTTACACAGCGAAAGAAAACGTACCTCATGTCCCATCTTCACATATTTGTGCGCCAGCCCTCCGCAACGGAATTCGTTGTCGTCCTGATGCGCGCCAATAGCCAGAATTCGCATTTTTTGCTCCTTTTTCATTTTTTTACTTGCACAAACTTGACTTTTCTTCGGCTTTATTGTATACTAAAATCAAGCTCATATCAACCACTATATTGACTTTCGTTTGCACTATATTGCTATTTTGGGAGGAAGCATGAATCAACCGACATACGAGCATCACTACGGAATCCGTCAAAATAAGCTCTGTCCTTTTTTCCTGCGTACAGGAAAGGGACTGCGCGACACGGTTGCCAACTGGCATAAAAATATCGAGGTGTTCTTCATCACGGGAGGTGAGGGTCACATTCGGTGCGGAGTTGCCGAATACGCGTTGACCGCAGGCAATATCGTGATCGTGAATTCGGGAACCGTTCACCGCATCTACAGCGCAAAAGGGATCGATTATTTCTGCGTGATCGTGGATGATGCTTTTTGCAGAGAAAACGGACTTGATACCGAACATACACGTTTCGAGGAGCATTTTTGCGACGGCAATACCGAAAGGATCTATATGGAAATGATCGGACATCTGCAAAAAAACGACTCCGAGAACCAATTGCAGATCGCCAAAACGCGTCATGCGGTCTTGAATTTGCTTATTGACCTGTTTGAGCACCACTGTGCCGCCGTTACAAAATCGGAAGGCGCACAGCCGCGCTCCGACGAATACGTAAAAAAAGCAATCCTGTACATCAACGATTCCTACGCCTCCCCGATCACACTGGAGGACATTGCAAAAGCGGTTGGCATCAGCAGATTTCATCTTTCGCGCGAATTCAAAAAATACACCAACCAAACGCTGTTTACTTATCTGAACACTCTGCGCTGTAAAAATGCCGAGCTTTGTATTCAACGCGGCATGAGCGTGACACAAGCCGCATATGAGAACGGCTTTGAAACGCTTTCCTACTTTTCAAGAACCTATAAAAAGCTGATGGGTACCCCGCCCTCCGGCGTTACATAATCAAACAAACGACTCGATCGAAAGGAGCGTTATCATGTATAAAATTTCCGTACCGATTGCGATGAACACCGTCAACGAGCGTACCCTGCCGATTTATTTGGAAAAATTCAAAAAGTGCCGTGCCGAGCGCGTGTTCATTTGTGGAATTGATCCCGTATATACGAGTTTCTCACTTCTGAAAACCGATCCCGACCGTATTGCTCGGGCAATCTCCTATTTTCAGGAGAATGGACTGGAGGTTGGTGTATGGATCAGCGCCCTCGGACACGGAGGTGCGTTGAGCCATGATAAAAGCATCGAGCAGAGCGCAATCAACGCCTATACCCCCATTGAAGGCATTCGCGGCGATCGCGCCGGGCACGCACTGTGTCCGCTGGACCCAATCCTTATGCACGACTACAAGGAAGCGATCAAATTGATCGCCGCACTGAAGCCGGATCTGATCATGCTGGACGATGATTTCCGCATCAATCTCCGCGTGCGTCATTACCATTTCGGTTGCTTTTGCAAGCACCACCTTGCAAAATACTATGAGCGTATCGGAGAGACGGTACCGAGAGAAAAGCTGGAAGAGCTTATCCTGTGCGGCGGAGAAAATAAATACCGTACCGCATACCTTGATCTGATGGGCGAATCTCTTTTGCATTTTGCGCGTGAGCTTCGCGCCTCGTTGAACGAGGTTGATCCAACGATCCGCCTTGGTTCCTGTGCCACGCATGAAACGTGGGATCTGTGCGGCACCGACCTGCCGACACTTGCCAAGGCCTTTGCGGGTGATACCGCGCCCTTTTACCGTATTTCGGGTGCCCCTTACTGGAACAACGATGTCATCCTGATCATCGAATACGCGCGTCAACAGTACGCATGGTGTAAGGAGGAAACAATAGAACTGTTTTCCGAGGGCGATACATTTCCCCGTCCGCGCTATAACATCCCGTCCAAGCCTCTGGAGCTGTTTGACATGGCGTTGCTTGCAGACGGTACGGCAGGGGGAATGTTACATTACGTGCTGGATTATTCCCATGAGCCCGAATATGAAGACGGTTATATGCATCGTTTTCTGCACAATCAACCGCTGCGTGACAGGATTCAAGCACTGTTTGTAAACAAAAGCCCCGTCGGTGTTCACGTGTGCAGTTCAATGCACAAATTCAAGCGTTGGGAACTCCCAAAAACGTTGCCAGACGGACTGTTCACCGATCTGCACCGTGCGGCATCCAGCCCTTCACAATATCTGCTGGCGCAAAACTCTATTCCAACCGCATATGAAAGAGGTAATTATCCCGCACTTGTGTTGGGCGTGAATGCGGAAGACGTTACCAATGAGGATCTTTGCCACGGCGCGATTCTTGACGTTGAGGCTGCACTCATTCTCCAAAAGCGCGGCATTGACACAGGACTTTTAAAAGAGGAAAAGAAGACATACAATACCGAGTTCTTCGTTGACGCAAAGGATAGCATCTCGGGCTTCTCGAATATTGCAACGAGAAAGGTCGAATGTTGTGAACGTGCAACCGTTCTCAGCCGTTTTCAACCGGATAACACCCCCGCCTCCTACCTTTACGAAAATGCGGACGGTATGCGTTTCTTTGTGCTCGCGTTTGATTATTATGCATCGCACGAAAATTCTCTCAGCGTCTTAACCGTCAAAAATCCAAGCCGAAACTATTTCAACAGCTATTACCGCCAGGCAGATCTCATCCGCGCGATCGAATGGATCGGGAAATGCAAGCTTCCTGCCGTTTGCCCTAAAAACCCCAACCTCTATCTGCTCACCTCCAAGGACGAAGACGGCTCGATGTCGGTGGCTCTTTGCAACGTGCATCTTGACGATATCATCGAACCCACAATCACGCTCGACCACTCCTATTCCTCGATCCGCTTTGTCAACTGCACGGGAGAATTGCAGGGAGATACGGTTACGCTGTCCGATATTCCGCCTTACGGCTTTGCGGCTTTTGAGGTCAAGCGTTAAAATTGCTTGACAAAATCAACTTTATCGGGTATAATATGAAATACAGCTTCGTCGGGCGATCGCGCGGTATGGTGCCGTAAGGTATTACCGTGAGGAAAGTCCGGGCTTCACAGGACAGGATAGCTGATAACGTCAGCCACGGGTAACCGTCGGGAAAGTGCAACAGAAAGAAACCGCCGCGCATGCGGTAAGGATGGAAAGGCGAGGTAAGAGCTCACCAGTTCCTATGGTAACATAGGTCCGCTGTAAACCCTATCCGAAGCAACACCTCATGGAAGGCTTGTCCGGCATATCTTCCGAGGTGGCACAGGAGAGATCCTGAAGCGTCACGGTGACGTGGCGCGAAGATTGATGACCGCCCTCGACAGAACCCGGCTTACAGACGAAACTGCATCAAAAAAGGAACCAACCGCAGTTGGTTCCTTTTTTCTGTTTGACGTAAAACTCTATTTTTTCTCAAATTCCCGTCCGTTGATCAAAAAATCGATGGAAACGTTGAAATATTCGGACAGTCTGCGGAGCATTTGCAAATCGGGGCTTCTTTTTCCGTTTTCATAATGAGAAAGAGCCTCGCGGCTGATGTTCAGATCAAGCGCGACCTTTAGCTGATTCAAATTCTTTTGCCGCCGTATGATCCTGAGTCCCAAAAGCCCAGACATCTCTTTCATACAATAAAATCCTCCGTTTTTTTCAAAACCTCTTGACTTTATTGTAACAAAATGTTACAATGTTAATGTTACAAATTGTAACATTTTAAAAAGACAAAAAAAGGAACAAAAAATATTTTTTTCAATGAAGGAGGATACCATGAAAAAAATCTATTCCGAACCCACCATTCAACTCATCCTGCAGACTGTTGAGGACGTGATCAGAACGTCCAACGAGCTTCCCGACGAAGAAAACCCATTTTAACACTAAAAAAGGAGAAGTCATGAAACAGAACAACCTTTTGAAATGGTGTCTTGTTGTGCTTGCCGCACTGGCGGTATTGGGATCGGTCACGCTGATCGGCTTTGCACAGGAAAGCACCGAGCAAAATGCACCATCCCCCACCCTTACGATCAAAACCTTCAACCTTTCCTTGGAAAACGCGGTTTTTATGAATTTTAAGGTGGCGAATGAAAATGTCAGCGATCCTGCAAGCATTCAACTGCTTGCTTGGGATGAGGCTCCCGCCGAATACAAAAAAGGCACCGAAGACCTTACTCTTTCCTCCGTTGGAACCGAAAGCGGCACAGGCTACGAGGTGTTCAAGTACACCGATCTTGCGGCAAAGGATATGACCAAGATGGTCTACGTTTGCGCATACATCAACGAAAACGGCGTGGAAGCCTACAGCGCCCCCGCAAAATTCAGCATTGCCATGTACGCGTATCTGAAAAAGAACGCAACAAATCCCGACACCGAGCTTTGCACCCTGCTGGATTCCATGCTTGCTTACGGCGCGGCGGCACAAACCTATTTTGATTACAACACCGATCTTCTTGCCACCGATACGATCCATCAGATCAAGGTGACAGGCGGTACTCTGCCCGACGGATTCGCGTTGGGATGGTATAAAGAAAACACCACGGTCACCCTGACGGCAAACGCACCCGAGGAGGGTTACGTTTTCTCTCATTGGACGAACAGCGCAGGCGAAGGTGTTTCCACAGAGGCAACGATCACCGTGGACGTAACGAAGGCAGAAACCTATACTGCAAATTATAAAGATAAAGATTATCAAGAACCTATCGTTTACAGCACAGGCTTGGAATTCACCTCCAACGGTGACGAAACCTGCTATGTCAGCGGTATAGGAACTTGTACGGATAGTGTGATCAATATCCCGCCCGTTTCTCCCGAAGGGTGGACAGTTACAGGAATCGGCTATCAGGCATTCCGTGCTCGTTCTAACCTTACCAGTATCACAATTCCCGACAGTGTGACAAGCATCGGCAATTTTGCATTCGACGGTTGCTACAAACTTGTAGAAGTAATCAATCACTCGGACCTGTCCATTACGGTAGGATCATTAGACAATGGTTATGTTGCTCATAATGCAAAGGAAGTACATACCGGAACCACAAAAATAGTCAATCAAAACGATTATCTTTTCTATACCTATAACGGAGTAAACTATTTGCTCGGATATGTAGGAACGGATACGGAATTAACTTTGCCGAGTACCTACTACGGTCGCTATGAGATTTATCGATATGCGTTCAACGGTTGCGATAACCTAACAAGTACCACAATTCCCAGCAGCGTGACCGGCATTGGCTCCTATGCTTTCAATTCATGCGATAACCTGACAAGCATCACAATCCCCGACAGCGTTACAAGCATTGGCTCCCATGCTTTCGATTCTTGCAGTAACCTGAAAAGCATCTCTTTTGGTGAGAACAGCCAACTGACAAGCATCGGCGATTATGCGTTCCAAAGATGCGGCTTTAAACAAATTACGATTCCTGCAAGTGTAACGCGCATTGGTTGCATGGTGTTTTACGAATCGGGATTATCAAGCATATCGATTGGCGGTAGCTGGTATTCTACCAGTCGTTCGTCATATACGGGCGGAACACTGACAACGCCTACTGTGGCGAATTTCAAATATAATAAGTACAATTTGTATTGGTATAAGGCATAATATCTGTTTGAAAATATGAATGGCTCCGCAATTGCGGAGCCATTTTTCAATTATATAATACTTTTGAAAGCAACGCCGTCTCTCGACGGCTACACCTCATCCGCCTCGTTCCTCGGCACCTTCTCCTCAAGGAGAAGGCTCTCAGATATCCTCGCTTTGCAAATATTTATCCTTGCTATTTGTGGTTTCTATAAAACTTGAAAGCACAAAAATACTACACTTTAACCGATTTAAGCAATTTTTTTGGAAGCCTTCTCCTTGAGGAGAAGGTGTCACCGTAGGTGACGGATGAGGTGTAGACTCAAAGTATCATCTCTTTCTTGCCCGCAGGTAGTTCATCAGGATATATGCGCCGACCAACAGCAGGATCGAGGCGATCAGAATCGCGTACATAGCACCAAGCTCCACCTTGTGGTCAAAGAAATAAAGATTGCAATCGATGCCATCCTTCATCACCTCAATCACGTCACTCGGCAATCCCAAGCTTTCCATTTCGGCAAATACACCGCGCATGGCGTGATTGCGCACCAATGCGGTACCGTAGGTCCCGGGCAAAAAAGAGATCACGGTCTGCAATCCCTCGGAGAATTGAGAGATCGGCATATACGCGCCGCAGATAAAGCCGTAGCACGAGCTGACGATCGAGCCCACCGCCGAGATCTGCCCTTGCGTGGACAGGAAAAAGTGCAATACGCTGGACAGTGCCGTTCCAAACAGGCTCAAAAGCACAACATCCAACAGCAAAAGCAGTACGTCACTCACCGACATATACCATCCGATCATTGCCACGTATCCAAGGCACAGCGCCATTGCCACCACGCAGATGATAAGCGTGGAGATCAAGCTGGCACAATAATACCCCAGCGACAGCGTACTTGCCTTTACGGGAGAAACAC
This sequence comes from Clostridia bacterium, assembly GCA_017453335.1. The sequence continues at coordinate 16,904 of JAFTKI010000096.1, read as the reverse complement.
CCAGATCCATCACCGTTCCGTTTGCGCGGTCCTGCACCATCAGCATATTGGAGCAAAACGCCACCGTCACGCAGGAAACCGCCAGTATAGAGGAGATCAACTGCCCTCCGACACAGCCCTCAATCACATCCTCGCTCAGCGGAAGAAACGCGGGGATCGCCGAAACAAAGCTGTCGCGGTAAACATTCCCCAAAAAGGTTGCGTACAGCACGAGGAGGATCACGGGAGTGATCAGCGCAGTGAAAAACATTCCCTTGTCCTTGAAAAAGAGCTTTGTATTTCGTTTGATCAGCATTCCAAGCATTTTCATTTCCCCTCACCTCCCGTCAGTTTTTTACCCGTAACCGCCAAAAAGACGTCGTCCATCTTGCCCTTTGTGATCTCATAATCCGAAAACACCTGCGGATGCGTGGTGATCAATCCGGTGGCCTCGGCAGTGTTCGGCACCGACAGACGATAGGCATCACGGATCGCCTCATAAGGACAGCCCAGTTGCTTTACGGTCTCCTCGTCCACTCCGTACAACGTGATAAAGTCGCCCGTATGCGCGTTTTTCAGCTCCAGCGGTGTTCCCTTTGCCACGATCTTACCGCTATCCAGAATCACCACATAGTCGGCATCTGCTGCCTCTTCCATATAGTGCGTGGTCAGAAAAACCGTCATATTTTCGCTTCTGCGCAATTCGGAGATCACGTTCCACAAAAGCCGACGAGTTTGCGGATCCAAGCCTGTGGTCGGCTCGTCAAGGATCAGAATCTTGGGACGGTGCAACAGCGCACGCGCAATGTCGATCCGTCGGCGCTGTCCGCCCGACAGCTTTCCAACCGCACGTTTCAGAATATCCTCAAAGTCCAACAGCTTTGCAAGCTCTAAAATGCGCTCACGGCACGCCTTGCCGTAAATTCCGTACAACGCCGCGCGGCTCTCCAAATTATCCCAAACGCTGAGCGCCTTGTCCAAAACCGAATTCTGGAACACAACACCAAGCTTTGCCTTCACCTCTCCCCCTGCATCGTGGGAGAGCCCGTCGATCAGCACCTCTCCCCCATCCTTCTGTATCTGCCCGCAAAGAATATTGATGGTGGTGGACTTACCCGCGCCATTCACTCCCAAAAAAGCAAACAGCTCACCTTCCTTCACGCAAAAGGAAAGGTCGCGCACCGCTTTGACATCTCCGAAGCTTTTGTTCAGTCCGCTTATCTCGATCACATTTGACATTTTCTCAAAGCTCCCTTCGCTTATGATATCAAAATGATATCATATCAGATAATCTTTGTCAATACTTTTTTCAAAAAAACTTACAAAAAACTTACGCACCTGCGCCCATTGACAAACACGGCAAAATCTGTTATACTTATTATATTATAACGCTTTGAAAGGATTTTTCCATGAAAAAAATTATACTGTTGACCCTCGGCTGTCTCCTTTCGCTCTTTCTTCTTCCCGCGTGCGGCGCGGAAAGCGGCGATCTTTTATATTCGGCAGACTACGATGGCTTGACCTATTGTGTGTACGGTGACGGCACACAAGCAGAGCAGATCGTAGTTAAAAAAGGCGACGACGTTTTGTGGTACGAAAACGTTGACGTGGACGAGTCTGTGGGAAACTACAAGGAAACCTACGGCTTTTCTGCCGATGACCTGAATTTCGACGGTCACCGCGATCTGGCAATTGCAACCGATGTAGAGGGCGATTGCTACAGCTATCTTTGTTTTCTCTACGATCCTGCCACGGAAGACTATGTGGAATCGAAGGAATTGAACAATCTTTATAACGTGAAGGCGGACGCAAGCCTTAAGGCGGTCTTCGGCTTCACGCACACGCAAAGTGCCGAGAATCAGAATGCACCTGCGCGCACCTTAACGGTTGATACCGCAACCATGTACGAATGGGAAAACGGTGTTCTCGTCCCCTTGATGAAGGCCTCGCTGACCTATTATTCCGATACCGAGCTTTATCTTTATTCGGTTGCGTACTACGATGCCGAAACAGGTAATTTTGAGGACGACTACGGAAAAGAAGCATGGCTGACTCCCGAGGAATACAACGCCGCCGATAAAAGCGTGGTGTTTTACTTTAAGTAATATAGAGAAAAGACAGAGAGCATACCACTCTCTGTCTTTTGCTTTGTTATGTCCTGCACAGCGCAGAAAACAACTGTGTGCAAGCGTTCAGAATATAATTGCAATCGCGCTCCATGCCAACAGAATCGGCATCATAAGCCTGTCTGCTCTCTGTCAAAAGATCCTCTCCGTCAAAGCCTGCGTCACTTGACATCGGTACCTCTGCCGCACACAGATATTCCCCAAAGCAACCGTGTAAGGTCTTTTCGTATTTGCGATGCTCCTTCATGTCCCCCGTAAAGCCATCGGTGTGCGGATAGGTGAACGAATCGGAAACGTAATGCATCAAAAGCCCCAAGCGAAAGCAATCGCGGCGGCGCTTTACGCCGCATTTTTGCAGCCGTTCGAGAATACGGCAGATCTTTTTATAAGAATACGACGCATGGTGTCCGCGCATCGTATGCTCTTTTCCAAACCCGCAAAAGTAGGTGTTTGGCAGATAATCGGGGGTGATACATCCGCACAAAAAAAGGCGCCGATGCCACGGTTGCTCCCAGATCGGGCATTCCCCTGTCCGTTCCATCAAAAAATGCGCCAGGGCCTGATGGTCTTTTCGTTTCATATACTCCTCCTTGCCGAAAAATACTACCGTTATTGTATCATTTTTTGCCTCAAAAGACAACAGATATGCCAAAAAAGCTCATGTGGTAAGTTTTGGAAGCCGCGGAAACTATTGACAAGCCTCTCTGAATTTGCTATAATAATTGCAGAAACGGAGGTGCCGTGATGCTGAAAGAAAAGATTTTTCAAATGAAAACGGTCAATGACGGGTTGCCCGCCACAATGGAATTGCGGTTTCATCTGTGCGGCTCCACTTATCCCAATAAAAACTATTCCATCGATCGCCCCAATTCCAATGTCTGCTGTATTGAATACATCGTTTCGGGAAGCGGACACGTGTCGGTTGGCGGTCAGGAGTTTTCCCCAAAGGCGGGAGATACATACTGCCTGCCAATAGGTACCGATCACCGCTACAGCAGCGATCGCAAGGATCCTTGGGAGAAGATCTGGATCAACCTGTCGGGCGATTACGTGCGCAAGCTTCATTCACAATTCGGCATTGAAAATACCTACTATTTTCCGAATCTGGACACCTCTGATCTGTTGCAAAAATTCCAATACTATGCCGAACGCCCCGCAACAGCATCCACGGCTGAAAAATGCGCCGCGCTGGTCACACAGCTTTTCTTCAGAATGTCGTTGGCACAAACGCGAACCGAAGCACCGCAACGCACACCCGTGCAGGCAATGCTGGACTACATTGAACAGCATGAGACCGATACGATCCGATTGGAGCAGCTTGCCGCCGTATCGGGGAAATCCCCCTCTCAGGCAGAGCGGCTTTTTCGCGCCGCTATCGGGATCCCTCCGTATCGTTATGTTCTCAACCGAAAGATCGAGATCGCCTGCCAGCTTTTGACCGAAACGGGTATGTCGGTGCGCGACATTTCCTCGTATCTCTCCTTTGAAGACGAATTCTATTTTTCGGGACTCTTCCGCCGCAAGATCGGCGTTTCCCCCATCCAGTATCGCAAGCAATCTTTAAAATAAAACGGACGAGAATATCTCATCCGTTTATTCAAAGGGTATTAAGGCTCAAGCAGGATCGAGATCTCGCCCGTGCGCAGGATTTGTTCCTCTCCTTCACGGTTGCGCACAATCAGCTCTCCATCCCCATTGATATCCACGGCACAGCCGCGGTGGGATTCCTCGCCTTTGCGCCAAACAATGTCCTTACCGATCACCATAGAGTGAGTCCGATAGTCGGTCAACCACGACCGATCCTCAAAATCCTGTAAGAAAGGGCAAAGCTCACGCCAGATCGCCGCAATCAGATCAACGCGCGAGGTCTTTTTGCCATGTACCGCGCCCGCCTTTCCGATCAGCTCCTCGGGGAACACCTCGGTGCAAAGATTTACACCGATCCCAAGTATCACCTGTTGTGTTCCCGTTTCCAGCCCCGACAAAGCCTCGGCAAGAATTCCACAGACCTTTTTTCCGTCCAAGTACAAATCGTTTACCCATTTGATGCTGCATTGCTGTCCCGTTTGCGAGCGGATCGCGCGCATCACCGCCACCGCCGCAGCACCTGTGAGAGAAACCGCACTTTGCAAAGGCTTTGTAACCGTTAGCAGAATACTGAAATAAACGCCTGTTTGATCGGGCGAATAAAAGCTTCTGCCCAGTCTGCCCCTCCCTGCGGTCTGCTCGGCGGCTGCAATCAAGGCTGTCCGTCTCTCCCCTGCAATCGCCATACGCTTGGCTTGCTCGTTGGTGGAGTCGGTGCATTCCATCACGCACAGCACGGGAGAATCCTCGCCAAGTGCGTGGGAAAATGACTCAAGATCAAATCTATCGTTTAACATAAAAATCTCCGTTTCAAAAAGGATGAACTGTCATGGAACCCGAAATTCTGTTTGAAGATACACAAGTAACCGTTGCCATCAAGCCCCCGATGATGCTTTCGGAGCAAAGTGAGAGCGCAAACAGCTTTGCAGCGCTTCTTGCAAAACGCAATCCCTCGGGCTATATCGGTGTTGTCCACCGCCTCGATCTTGGGGTTGGCGGCGTAATGGTATACGCACGCACGGCATCTGCCGCATCGGAGCTGTCACGCGCCGTAGCCGAGCACAAGGTTCAAAAGGCATATCTTGCCGTGGTTCACGGAAAACCCGCACAGGATGAAGCACAACTGACCGATCTTTTGTTCTTTGACCGATCACGCGGCAAAAGCTTTGTGGTAGACCGTCAAAGAAAGGGCGTGAAGGAGGCGATCCTGCACTACAAGACATTGGAAACGATCGAGCATCCCGAATACGGAACGCTGTCCCTTTTGCAGATCAATCTGAAAACAGGACGCACACACCAGATCCGCGTGCAGTTTTCCTCGCGCCGCCATCCCCTGCTGGGAGACGGAAAGTACGGTGCCTCGGATCATTGTCCGATCGCGCTGTTTTCGCACCGTATCACGTTTTCTCACCCGAAAAGCAAAAAGGAGCTATCCTTCTCCAAAACTCCCTGCGGTACGCCGTGGGACTGCTTTTCCGCATTGCAGGGCAATCCTTAACCGTTAAAAAGTTCAATGTGGGGCTGTCATTTGACAGCCCCTTTTGTGATTGGTTTATTCAGAATCTTGATCGTTGGTATTCTCCGATTCTTTCGTTTCGGCGGTCTCCTCGGTACTCATACTTGCCGATTTGCGTTTTTTGTAGATCTTCAGGAATACGATCACACCGGCAACCAGCAACAATCCCGATCCGCCGATCGGCACTATTACCGTGAGCGTGAAGTTGTTGTTGTTCCCCGAAAGATAGGGGTCTCCCACAACAACGGGCGCCGAGGTAAAGATGGCTTCGATCTCGATCGTGCGCTCATCGCCCTTTGCATAAACGATGTCCTTCGACCACTTCAGGAACGTGTAGTCGTAAGCTCCGTCGGATTCCTTTTTGGGATTGGGAGGATAAACGATCTCCTCAAGATAAGCATATTGCTGTCTGATCTCTTCCCCGTCAATACGGAAAATGACCTCATAAACGATCTCCGAAACGGTTACCTCGATGAACACCTCGCTGTCGGGCATATAAAACGACATATTTTCGATCGGAACATCGGTTCCGTCCGCCAATTTAACGGTCACACCCGTGATCTCATAGCCCAACACACCGCAATCGGCAGGCAATTCGATCAGCGTTCCCGCAAGTGCCGACAGCGGGATCCCCGAAAGATCGCAAACGCCGCTCGCCTCGGCATGGATCTTGGAAACAGCATACGCCCGCACGGCAAATGCACCCGTGATCTCGGTTCCTGTGGGATCCATCTTCTGCCATTCATCATTGACCGACAAATAATACTCCAATTTTTTGTTGGGATCGGCAGAATTGATCTGCAGCTTCATGGGAAGTGCCAGATCGATCTTTCCCGACTCATCAAAAAACGCCAGAGCAAGATCGGCAATACCGTACTCGCCAACCGTTTGATCGACCAAACCCAAGTGAATCGGCTTTTCCGCCGAATATAGCAAATGGATGTTTTCGGGACTCACCGTAAGCAAAACCTCTCCCCATTGTAAGATCAAGCCCTTGCCAACACCCCATGCATAGTTTGCCGCCTCACGCAGATCGACCATGTTTTGCATACAATCCACAATCATTGCGGAATTCTGATCCGCGGAAACGGGATAGGAGCGCAGTACAAAGCCGCCCTCAACAGCCCTTGCATCGGAACTCAGCTTTTGCCAATCGTTGTTTTCAAGCAAGTAGAAATCCAGTTTGGTTCCCTGCTCGGGGGCAGTGATCTGCAAGCTCATGGGAACATTCAAGGAAAGCTCTCCCCCGTCTCCATAAAACGCAAAGCGAAGATCCTCGATACCGTAAGCACCGGGTGTTTCGCCGGCAATCCCCAAGCGGACACAATCCGTTTCGGAGGCAAGCTGAAGTGTCGCCTCGGGGGTAAGCGTGAGCGTGAAGCGATCCCAATTCAGGATCAAGCCCTTCCCCACCTTCTTCGCATACTCTGCCGCAACGCGCAGATCAACAAAATCCTCGGTACACTCTACAACCAAAGCGGTTGCGGTATGCTTGACGTTATAAACGGTTCCGTCGGGGGAAACAGCCAGCGCGGTTTCGCTGTAGCGCGCCGTATAGGTCACCTCTCCCGTGATCGGTACAATAGCGGGATCCCATCCAACAAAGGTGTACAGGTAGGCGTCGGGGGCTTTTGTAGGCGTTCCACTAAAGGAAGGCAAGCTCAGATACGGCACCATAGAGGTTTTCACATATCCCCCAAGATTCCACGTCACCCGATACAGGATCGGCTGTTTGGTTCGTGTTGCCTCGTAGACCTCATCTCCCGTCACCGCGGAAACCGAAGGACTCCACCCCGAGAACACGAAGTAATAGCCCGTTTCGGGTTGCGGCTCGTCAAAGGGATCGGTTGGCATCGAGCCGTACAAATATTGCTCGGAGATTTCCTCTCCGTTGAGGATCCATGTCACCGTATAGGAGCGCAGCGTTGAGGTATACTGCGCGATCAGCGTGATATCGGTATCGGCAATGAAATCGCAAACCGATCCATCGGGCAAGCGCCAGCCCGCAAATTCATAAGTATACTGCGCATTGGCAGGACGGTCTGTGGGAATTCCGTCTGCCGTAAATGCGGCACCCTCGTCAACCAACTGTTGCGAGAGAAGCGTTTTTCCATCCCACGCGTAAAAGCTGACCAGCTTTCGGTTGTCAAGGGGAACCAGTCGTTTGAGCGATGTGGTGGCAGAATAGGTTTTTCCAACAGAATCGATCGACCGTTCCGCAAGCTTTTCGCTTCGAATATCCTCGGCAAGTGCCGTTTGGAGCGCGTTCAGCACGGGAGCTGCAGGTGCCTCTCCGGGATAATCCGTTTCTGTGGGAATTCCGTTTTTGCCGGGATCCTCCACCTTGGCGGGCGGATTGGTCGGCTCGGTCACAACAGGACTTGGCTCCACAGGTTCTTCACGGGGGCGCGTTTCCGTGGGTACGGGAACCTCATCCGAAATATCCTTTGGCGGGAAGACCTCGGTGGCTATATCATTCGGGCTGAGATTAGAAGGATCTGCCACGATCTCGTCGGGAAGAAACATATCGGCATCCACCACGGTTGCCACCCGCTGACCGTTCACACGCCACTTGGGATTGATCTTCACAGAATCGTCAAGATTGGATGACGTTACGTAAAGCAGTCCGACAAACTGGCGATAATGCAGCAGCTTGCCCTCTTGGTCCAAGTTCATGATCAACGCCGAGCAAGAGCAAAGAGAATTGAGCGAGGTACACAGCTTGGAGAAATTGCTCTTCAAGGCTTCGTAGTTTTGCGCATAATAGGTATACAACGCGATCGTTCTCGCATTTTCGGTTTCGTATTCCGCATCACGCAGATTTGCGTAAGGCTCCATCAAGGCACGCAAAGCAACTGCCGCCTCGCCTGCCGCATCAACATCCTTTCGGTTGCAGCCTGCGGCAACAAGCTGTGCCTTGTTTTCCTCCAGCAGCACCAAGGATACCAGATTTCCCATCAAGGAACGGTAAAGCTGCCAGTCGTTGCTGTCGATTACAAAAAGGTTTTCCAAAACCAAGAGCTTTGCGCTGGCTACATCGATTTTGGCTTTGAATTGCTTATACTTTTCCGAATCCTCGGCATAGCTCTCCTTGGCGGCCTTGTATTCAAGATATTTATCCCATGCCTCATTCAGCTCGTCATAGTGCTTTTTGTCGGCAAGATATTGCTCGTAAGCCGCAACGTAATCGAGATACTTCTGCATCTCCTCGTCGAAGATACGCTTTTCCTCTAAATAAACATCGTACTCCGCCTTCGCGCTCAAATATTCTTGGTATGCATGATAAGCATCCATTTTGGCATTGTACTCTTCCAGTGCCACTTCATACGCGAGCAACTTGTCTAACGCTTCATCACCCTCTGTGAAGGCAAGATTGATCAGCTCTGCTACAGTCTCGGTAGGGAATTCAACGTTCCATTCAAAAGAAACATCCATGTAAAAATCGGACAACTGCTGCGGATCCTCAAATACGCATCCGTAACGGTCTCCCTGCTTTTCCAAGGGCAGGGTTCTGTCGCCGATCTGTGCCTGTGTGGGGATCCACTCCACCACAGCACCGTTGTTTGCCGTGTAGGAATACGGACGAACCCAAACCTCCAGGCAATTGCGGTCCTCGCTGTCATACTGCGTGGTAATATTGCTGTCGGGGATCGCATCGCTGTAGCGAAACGTCACGCCGGGCAGGGTTGTATTCAGATATTCGCACTCGGAATCGGTGAGCGATGTGCCAACCAAAAGCGCCAACAGTTCCTCAACAGGAACCGTTTCGTTTTGAGAGTCGTCGGAAACGCCGTAATCAAAAGCATCGTTCAGCGTGTTTACAGGAGCTTGTGCAAAAGCGGTCGTGGCAAGCATCGTCAGTGCCACAAGCAACGTAAGCGCCGATATTCCAAGCAAGCGCAATTTTTGTTTCATGAAAGAACCTCCAAACCGTATCGATACGGCAACTATCTTCTAAATGGAATTAAATTATAATTTAATTGAAGTAAAGCACTTTTATCATACCATATTCATAGAGAAAAGTCAAGCATTTCCATCGGAACTTCTGTTGGATTATTCTTCCACCCAAATTTTCACGTTAGCAGAAGAAAAAAGACCTTACTCCGAAGAGCAAGGTCTTTTTTGCGTTTTGATTAGTTCTTGGATTTCTTCACGGAACCGATCAAGCCAAGCACGCCGTCGATTGCCAAAAGAATACCAACGATCAGAATAATAATGTCGAGTGCATTACCTACTGCGAGCAAAACACCCAAAGCAATGGTAAGAATGGGGAATACGATCTCAAGTGCATTCTTGTTAGCCTTCTTGAACACTTCGATCAAAGCAATTACGCCCTTGATTGCGATCAAGATACCGAGAACCAACAAAACGATCTCAACAGCCAGCCAACCGAGAACCAGAATTGCGATACCGATGATCAAGCTTACAGCGCCGCCTGCCCAGTTCTTCTTAACCAGTTCCAGAACACCGGATACGATGAAGAAGATGCCTGCGATGGTCATAGCGATTCCCAGCATACCGGAACGGAAGACCGCAAGGACAACACCGATGACGATGTACAGAATAGAGGCAAACAGTTCATTTTTTCTTTTTTCCATGATAAAAAAACTCCTTTCAGTTTTTTAATAGTATAGCACAAAAACGATAAAATGTCAATCATTATAAAAAAATTATTAAAAAATTCGAAAAAATACTTGACAAAAACATGGCTATATGATATCATTTTAATATCAAAACAATTCAAGGAGGCAATTATGCAAGAAAAAATACTGACAAAAAAGAAAATGGGAATGTTTGTGCTGCTCTGCACTCTGCTTGTTCTGATCGCGGCAGTTGTTGTGACGGTGATCGGCGGAATTCAAATGGAAGAGGAAGGAGGCTCTCCCCTGCTCTTCCTCATTGGTATGGTCGTGCTTTGCATCGGCTGGATCCCGCTGGTTGGTCTGCGCGTACTCAAGCCGCAGGAAGCACTTGTGCTGACGCTGTTCGGTAAATACGTTGGAACGATCAAGGGCGATGGCTTTTACGCCATCAATCCCTTCTGCGTTGCGGTCAATCCCGCGGCAAAAACGCATCTGAACCAAAGCGGCGACGTAAAAAGTGTACCGCTCACTTCGGGTAAATCGGCAAACGGCGCGGAAATCGTGGATAAAAAGATCTCGCTCAAGATCATGACACTCAATAACAACCGACAGAAGATCAACGATTGCCTCGGTAACCCCATTGAGATCGGTATTGCCGTAACGTGGAGGATCACCGACACTGCAAAAGCGGTATTCAACGTGGACAACTACAAAGAGTTTCTTTCCCTGCAATGCGACACCGCTCTGCGTAACATTGTTCGAATCTACCCTTACGATGTGGCTCCCAACGTGGACACCACGGGCGACGGCGTTGCCGATGACGGAAGCCTGCGCGGATCCAGCGACATCGTTGCAAACCGCATCCGCGAGGAAATTCAGGAACGCGTAAACGAAGCAGGTATTGAGATCGTTGAGGCGCGTATCACCTATCTGGCGTATGCAACCGAGATCGCCGCAGTGATGCTGCAAAGACAGCAGGCATCGGCTATCATCGATGCGCGTAAGATGATCGTGGACGGTGCTGTTGGCATGGTGGAAATGGCTCTGGAGCGCTTGAACACAAACAAAGTGGTCGAGTTGGACGACGAAAGAAAGGCGGCAATGGTTTCCAACCTGTTGGTGGTTCTCTGCGGAAACCACGATGCACAGCCTGTGGTAAATTCGGGCAGCTTGTATTGATTTAAGGAGCCTGCAAATGAACGATAGCCAGAAAAAACAGGTTCCGTTGCGGCTTTCTCCCAAGCTCTATGCGGCAATCGCGGCTTGGGCAGAGGATGACTTTCGCTCGGTAAACGGTCAGATCGAATACCTGCTCAGCGAATGTGTGCGGCAACGCAAAAAGAACGGAAAATACGTATCGGATGAGATCGATGTTCCGCCCGAGCTGGATCTCTCCTGACCGCAAAGCAGAACGCTACAAACGGCACCCAAGGAATTTCCCCTACGGGATCCTCGGATGCCGTTTTCTTCTTGCTCTTCATTGAGACGAGCGAAAAGCATTGGCTGATAGCAATATTTGTCTGATAAATATCGATTTTTATCTTGACTTGCTTTGTTTTTTACCTTATAATAGTTACATAGTATTCCCTATGGGAAAACGAAAGGAGCCGCTATGAAGTTACTTTCGGGCAAACGCATCGATGCAACACAAGGAAATCTGTTCAAATCGATTATTCTGTATGCCATTCCTTTGATATTAAGTACGCTGATCCAGCAATGCTTCAACTCGGTTGACCTGATCGTGCTGGGGCAAATGACCACCGACTCCAATGCAACGGCTTCGGTAGGTGCAACCTCGGCAATTACATCGCTTCTGATCAACAGCTTTGTTGGCATTGCCAGCGGAGCAAAGATCATTCTGGCGCGTCAATTCGGCGCAAAGGACAGCAAAGCGATTCAAAAAACGGTAAATACCGTTATACTGACCGCACTTGGGCTTGGAATCGTGATTGCCGCCTTTGGTATTCCCTTTGCACCCACGCTTCTGGAACTCACCGAGTGTCCCGAAACCTGTGCAGAAGGCGCACGGATCTATCTGTGGATCTATATTGCCGCCGCACCCGCGATCCTTTTGTATAACTTTGGCTCCGCAGTCCTGACCTCCTCGGGCGACTCACAGCGTCCCATGCTCTACATCATCATCGGAGGACTTACCAACGTTGTCTTGAATATCATCCTGTGTCTGATCCTTCCGCAAAAGGTAGCCGCCGTCGCGATTGCCACCGCCGCATCGCAGATCGTTTCCGCAGTTCTGGTGATCCACCGTCTGTGTACGATGAAGGGAGACGGAAAATTGCGGATTCGCAAAATGCGCTTCCATTTGCGCGAATTCAAACAGATCATGCTGCAGGGAATCCCCTTGGCACTCAGCACCGCACTCTATCCTTTGGCAAACCTCCAGATCCAATCGGCAATCAACCTGCACGGCGAAGCGGCTATGGCAGGAAACGCCGCCGCAACGCAGATCGAGGGCTTGTCGGGAGCAACGATCAACGGGCCTCTTGCCTCCACCACCACCGTTTTTATGGGACAGAACATCGGCGCACACAACCCCGACCGCACAAAAAAATCCTTTTGGTATTGTCTTGCAATCAGCACAAGCGTTTGCGGACTGATCGGTGTTCTCGTTTATTTAACCAACAGCTTCTGGCTATCCTTTTTCCTCCCGGGAGATTCCAAAGCCATTGAATTCGGCAGTGTTCGAATGTTCTACGTTGCGCTCTTCTATGCGATCGCCGCCGCAAACGGTGTGCTTTCGCACGCAATACAGGCATTCGGTCACGCATCCTACAGCGCAATCGCATCGATCTGTTGCGTTTTCGGAGTGCGTATGATCTGGATGTGGTTTGTTTATCCCAACTTTGCAACCACACTCGACCTGTCCTCCTTCCACGTATTGATGGCTTGCTTTCTTGTATCCTGGTCGATCCTGTTGCTCTTTAACATCGGCGGCTTTATCTATTTCCGCCATAAATTCTACCGTCAGATCGTTGTGGACGGCCACCGTATCTCAATCTGACCTACATCAAAAAAGCAACGAATACCTTCCGTTCAGATTTGGTATTCGTTGCTTTTTCTATTATTTGATATCGCGGATCAGATCTCCCACGCCGTTCAAAATATACTTGGGACGGTACGGGAATTTATCGATATCCTCCTTTGCGGTCACACCGCTGAGCACCAGTACGGTATCCACGTTCGATTCGATACCCGCAATGATATCGGTATCCATTCTGTCACCGATAAAAGCAATGTCGGCACTGTGACAGCCCAGCTTACGCAGACCGTGACGCAGCATCAAGGGGTTGGGCTTTCCAACGAAGTATGCCTTCTTGCCCGTGGCGATCTCGATCGGTGCCATCAAAGAACCCGTTGCAGGCATGATTCCCTTTTCGGTCACCCCAACCGTGTCGGGGTTTGCTCCGATCAGCTTTGCGCCCTTGTTGACCAGCGCGATGGCTTTTTCGATCTTTTCAAAGCAATAGGTACGCGTCTCACCAACCACCACATAATCGGGATTGACATCATTCATATAGATATGCTGATCGTACAGCGCCTTGGAAAGTGCCGCTTCACCGATCACGTATGCAGTACATCCGGGTGCCTGCGTGTGCAGAAACTCGGCTGTTGCCATTGCGCTGGTATAAAAATGATCGGCAGAAACCGAAAGTCCCATGCGCTCCAGCTTCATGGAAAGCTCGTGCGGTGTTCTCTCGGGGCTGTTGGTCAGAAATACGAATTTTTTATTGTTTTCAAGCAACCACGTTACAAATTCGCGGACACCGTCCAGAATATTGTTTCCGTGATAGATCACTCCATCCATATCGCAGATAAAGCCTTCTTTTTCCAGTATCTGTTGCATATTGCTTCCTCCTTTGGGAATTTTCTATTTGCATTATAACAATTTCCCTTCAAAAATACAAGTCCTTTTTTCAAAAATGCAAAAAAAGCAACAAATATCTGCAATAAGAGCAAGTCAAAGGGACGGTTCCCGCAAAAAACGGTCCTCCGTCCCCTTTTGATTACAGATAATCCCGAATGTCAATAACCAGCTTTTCCTCCAGATTGATCAGACGTTTGCAAATATCCTTGGAATTCTCGTCCGCCGCCTTGTATTGGTTGAGATAGCGGTTGAGCGATTTCACGCCCATGTTGCAGCCATCGGTCATCAGATCTGCGATGGTGTGATCGGATTCATGCATAATCAGCTTCATGTTGGTCTTCATCCACGACATCCCCTTAGCAATTGGACTTGGATCCTTGCCGTCATCCTTGTATTGATCCAGCTTTTCGCGGATCTCGTCCTGCAGCTTGTCATGCTCACGCTTACATTCACTTAAAAGCTGCCGCAGATCCTCGGATTTAACGTAATCCAACACCTCATCGATCGAATCCACCCCCATTTTCACCCCCGCATCACATTCGCGGAGCAGCTTGACGGTATCTTGTTCTACCATAAAAGGAACCTCCCTCTCGGTTTTATATTCCCAGTTTCTCCTGTTTTTCGAACTTTTAATCACTTACCAACCGGAAAACGGATAAAATTTGAAAAAAACTTCAAATAAAGTGAAAAGAAGAAGATTTCTTTTGCTTTAACCCTTGACAAACACGACAAAATATGCTATGATATTAGTGCTTTACCAAGGTAAAGTGATAAATCATTAAAACCGTAACATTACGGTAGGAGGACATTTAATTATGAAAAAAATTCTTTGTTTATTGCTGGCTCTCGTGATGATGACCGGCTCCGTGCTGGCATTCAGCTCCTGCGCTGACGAAGAGGAAACCAACACTCCCGAGGAAACCGATAACACTCTGGTTTGCGGCGTTACCATCTTCGCAAACATGAACGAGCAGGATGCAAACGGCAACTGGACCGGCTTTGAATCCGAGTTCGCAATGGAAGTCGGCAAGCTGATCAATATGAACGTTGAGTTCCAGATCATCGACTGGTCTCAAAAGTACAATGAGCTGAACTCCGGTGCAATCGACTGTATCTGGAACGGCTTTACCGCTAACTCTTCCGATAACGGAATCAAGAGAAGCGACCTGGTTGACTTCTCTTACGGCTACATGCTTAACCAGCAGTGCATCGTTGCCAAGACCGAAAATCTGGCACAGTTCACCGACGAGGCTTCCTTGAACGGTAAGAGCGCAGCAGCCGAGGGCGGAAGCGCAGGCGAAGCTTATGCAAAGGAAGCTACCACCAATGTACTTCCCGTAACCGCTCAGATCGATGCATTCCGCGAAGTTTCTTCCGGTGCTGTTGATTTCATCGTTGTTGATATCCTTTTGGCACAGAACCTGTGCGGCAAGGGCAACTACACCGATCTCTCGATCGTTCCCACCATCACTCTTCCCTCCGAGATCTACGCAATCGGCTTCAAGAAGGGCAGCGATCTGACCGCTAAGGTAAACGCAGCGATCTTGACTCTGAGAGACAACGGCAAGCTGATGGAGCTGGCAACCAAGTACGGCTTTGAGAACGTATTGCAGGTTAGCACCGATCCCATCGATTGATCTGAACCGTTAACCGTATCACAAAGGAATATCAGGCATGGATTTTTGGACCATCACATTAAAATTGCTTGAAGGATTCGAGCAGACCTGCCTCATTTTTGCGCTAACACTCGTGTTAGCGCTTCCTTTGGGTTTGGTGATCTCTTTCGGCTCTATGTCGAAATTCGCACCCCTGCGATTCGTCACCAAAACCATTGTTTGGATCATCCGAGGCGTTCCTCTTATGCTTCAGGTCATCATTGTATTCTACGTACCGGGTATTCTTCTCGGTGCTCCCCTGCTTACGCGGTTTGCATCTGTTGTTGCCGCATTCGTGATCAACTATGCGTGCTATTTCTCCGAGATCTTCCGCGGAGGAATCGAGAGCATTCCCAAAGGACAGTATGAAGCAGGACAGGTTCTGGGTATGACCAAAACCCAAATCTTCTTTAAGGTTGTCTTGATGCAGGTTGTAAAGCGCATTCTGGCACCGATGTCTAACGAGATCATTACGCTGGTAAAGGATACAGCCCTCGCACGTGTCGTCATGGTCGTTGAGCTGATCAAGGCCGCTGAAAACTACGCCGCCTACGGCTTGATGTGGCCCTTGTTCTACACTGCGGTATTTTACCTTGCATCTGTGGGTATTCTTACCCTCTTGTTCGGCTTTTTCGAAAAGAAGCTGGCTTATTACAAAGCATAAGGAGGGGAAGCTATGGCATTACTGGAAATTCAAAATATCAGAAAGAGTTTTGGCAAAACCGAGGTTCTCAAGGGAATCGATTTTTCCTTGGAAAGAGGCGAGGTCCTGTCGATCATCGGCTCCTCGGGAAGCGGTAAAACTACCCTGCTCCGTTGCTTGAACTTTTTGGAAACACCCGACGAGGGTACGATTGCGGTTGACAGTCAAATCATTTTTGATGCAGCATCCCACGAAAAACTTTCCGATGCACAGATCAGAAAAAATCGGTTGCGCTTTGGATTGGTCTTTCAATCCTTCAACCTGTTTCCGCAGTACAGCGTTTTTCAGAACCTTGTGCTGGCACCCAAGCTCAGATTAAATGAAGAAAAGCTTTCCGCGGAAGCAAAAAAGCTTCGGTTGGCTGAAATTGACGAGCATGCGCGTGCATTGCTCAACCGTGTGGGTCTTTCGGAAAAGGCTGACAGCTATCCCTGCCATCTTTCGGGAGGTCAGCAGCAACGAGTTGCGATCGCACGAGCTTTGGCGCTCTCCCCCGATATTCTCTGCTTCGATGAGCCTACCAGCGCACTGGACCCGGAGCTTACGGGTGAGGTGTTGCGAGTCATCTGCGATCTGAAAGCAGAAAATACGACGATGATCGTGGTAACACACGAAATGGAATTCGCAAAGAGCGTGTCCGACCGTGTGATCTTCATGGCAGACGGCGTGATCGAGGAAATGGGAACTCCCCAGGAGATCTTTGAGCATCCTCAGTCGCCTAAAACACAGGCATTCCTGCAAAAATCGCTGGAAAGCTTTTAAAAGACAAAAAGGAACTGTTATCATAGAGCAGTACTCTAAAGGACAGTTTTGCAAGAATACGGTATATCTCGAAAGAGATATGCCGTATTTTGCATTTATATCCACAAATG